>JAEENZ010000148.1 GCA_016283985.1 Bacteroidales bacterium
CAAGCCTATTCTACGCACGGGATGCCAATTAAAGCAGTGTCCGTGCGTGAAATACGGCTTTCCACGCACGGACACAATCAGAGACCGGAATCAGTAGAGTACCACCGGACCGATCAGGCCGGCAGGCTTGAGGGGCGTATTGCGGCGGAGGACGAAGCGCTGGGCATTACGGTTGTCCGTCAGAGTCTGCATATAGTTGCTCATGAGGGTCGTAACCTTAACCTCGATGGTGTTGTCCCCGGCCTTGACCAGGCCGTCGACAGGGAGCACCGCATCGCCGTACCAGTGTAGGCCGGCAGGCTTGCCGTTAATGCTGACTTCTGCGATATAACCGACCTTGCCAAGGTTCAGATACTTCGGCAGGGTGCCTGAGACCGTAAACCTGGCCGTGTATGTGGCGGTTCCCATGAAGTTCTTGTATTCCTCAGTATCTTTCAGGTCCACAAGGTTTTCCATTGTGGTTCCGGGCACGTCCGGGACTTCGGGATTGACCAGAGTAACCGCCCAGTCCTTCACTTCGACAGGCTTCGTTCCGGACACGGGAAGTTTCTTGTAGGCAGAAGACTCACCTCCCATCTTGTTGAACATGAACACGAAGCTCTCAGACGGGCCGAAATCGAAATGGACCTTGCCAGAGGCATCCAGTTTGAGGGGATGACGCTTTCCGGTGGCAGGGTCGTATATCCATGCCTTGCGACCCTTCGTGATAGATGCAGGGAAGGTAATGTCGGTGGACTTGCCTTCGAGCCTGCTGGCGTTCACGAACAAGAAGAAATCGCTGCCGTCGTCCATGGTATAACGGTTCTGGAGCAGGAAACGGTCCGGATTGCTGACCGTAATGCTGTGAGGGAGACCGTACTTAACCATCACGTCAGTGTACCACTCCAGGAAATGGTCGCCTTCCGGCTTGGGAAGAAGAATGAAGCGCCCGGTCTTCTTCAGTTCATCCACGATTGCCTGGATGCGGGCATCGCGGGACTCCGAATCCTGCATTCCCACCGATTTCTCGGGGTAGACCTCGATGCAGAACACACGGCCGCCGCCGAGCACGAACTCTCGTATCTTCTCCATGGCTTCAACGGTGGTTCCGCGCACCTCAACTGTAAAGAGAACACCGTACTTCCTGGGGCCGTAGCAGAGTTTGCCGTTCTTTACGGTGGATCCTGCAAGGATGCTCTCGGACACGTAATCCGCTCCGCCGCCGTTCTTGTGGATGGCTTCCCAGACGAGGGAGGTGTAAGGCACGTTAAGCTTTACCGGGAAGGGCTCGGTCTGCACGCCCATGGTGGACCAGAGGTCGGCGTTGGCGGGCAGTATGGCAATGTCGGTGTACATATCCGCATTGCGCACCAGGGCGCCAATGCGGGCGCGATAGTCATTCAAGAGTTTCCAGTATGGCCACCAGGTGTTCTTCTCGTTATAGAAGCTGCCGTACTGCACCCAGCCCGGGAAGGGGGCATCCTTGGGCGAGTAGTTGAATCCGTGCCAGACGGAGTGGGTGATGCCGGAGATACAGCTCATGTCCGAGCCCACCTTCAGGTATTCCAGCGAGGTGGAGAACACGTTGTAGGTATTGGTCATCTCCTCGCAGCTTACCAGGCGCTTGCCCGTCAGGTGGGCGGCGGAAGAAACGTACTTGTCTATCATGGTATATCCGCGTCCGCGGCGGTAGTCCTCGTCTCCCATCTCCTCTCCTACCACGTGGCGGAGCCAGTTCGTGGTCCAGGACTCCCCTTCCGGGATGTCCAGGCCCATGGATGTCTCTTCGATGAAGAATCCGCAGCCGTAGCCCTGCGCGCGGGACTTCACCCCGTGTTCGCGGGCCCACTGCTCGTATACCATGAAGAAGCGCTCTTCCAGGAGTTCCGCCTTGGTGAGCTCGAAATCGTAGCGGGCTCGGTTCACCTGGTTCTGGAACTTCTCGCCCTTGGCGCAGCCGTAATTGAAGTCTTCGACCTCGCCCAGGCGGCGGAGCTTGAACATGGTGAAGGGCAGCCAGGGCAGGATGTCATAGCCCCTGCGGGCTTTGAACTCCTCGGCGAAATCGCCGGTCCAGTTAGCCCCCTCCAGTTCCATGCTGTCCACGAAGAAAGCGCGGAGGTGATTGGACAGAGGGCCCAGTTTTGCCTCGATACGGTCGGACATGCGGTCGAGATACTTGCGCACCGCGGCCGCGTTCATGTGATCCAGGATGGGACCTGCGGCACCCGGAGCGCCGTTAATAACGCTGGCGAAGGAATTGTACTTCACCATATAATATACCTGCCACTTACCGGCGGGGATCTTCATCTTGATGGTATTCCGCTTCACCTTATCGGTGATATCCTGCGCCTCGGAAAGGTCGTTTATCGGATCCGGCACCAGCAGCACCTTCAGAAGTTCCGGAATACGCCCCGGATTGGGGATGGATACCTTGGGATCCAGTTCCTTGAAGACATGGAAGAGGGACTTGTCGTATACCGCTCCCCCGGTAGCCTTGTCGCAATAAGTAAGTATAACGGAAGCGCGTTCATCGCGCGGCAGGGTTTCCGAACCGAAGGGCCAGCCCGAACCCACGATCAGGTCGCAGGTCATGCCGAGTTTCTTCGCCTCGTCGAAGGCCACGCCGAGCATGTCTATCCACTCGTCGCTGAGCCAAACCAGCGATTTCCTGCCGTCGGCATCACCAGGCCGGCCGGGGAAGGAAATGGGATTGATCTCCACGCCGGCAATACCGGCTTCTTTCAGGAGATTCAACTCGCGGCGTATCTCCGGCTCGTCCACCTTGTCGCCGTTCCACCACCAGCGTACGTAGGGCCGGTAGGCGTCGGACGGGTTCTGGAAGGCCTGGAATACGGCCTTGGAACTGATGGAAAAAGCGGGCAGCGCCATGACGAGCGCGGCGACGGCTAATAGGATCCTTTTCATTTGTCTACGTGCTTTACGGGTGCGGGTTTATCGGAGAATATGTTGATGCAGTCGACCACCATGTTGATGTCGCCGGGCTTGTTGGTCCACTTTACGGCCACCTTGTGATCGCCCAGGGGGAGATCCCAGATGCCGCAGATCTCGCGGGACTGCCCGTTGCCTGAGCTGGGCAGCTGGACGGTCTTGTAGAGCTTTCCATCCACCCAGACTTCGACATTGGCCTTGTAGTCCGTAACATTGTAAGGCTTGGGCAGGGTAAAATGATAGGTCAGAATGGCGCCCTTGCCGTTGAATTCATATTCTCCCATCTGCCAGGGCGTCTTCTTTATATCCTTCTTGGCAACCGGCCAATAGCCTTCGAAACTCTGCTCCAGACGCACGGCCTGGGGTTTCTGCGTCTTGATGGTCACGCTGGGGCCATCGGTGCTGCCTCCTCCCATCTCTATAACCTTCAACGCCTGCTTGAAACTCATCTTGCAGGCACGTTTGAGGGATATGTCGGTGTACTTGAAATCCATGTCCTCAACCTCGTAGATAGGGGTTTTCCAGTATTCGGGAATCTTGTTGAAACCGAGGATGGTTCCCAGGATACCACCGGCCGATGCAGGGTTGCAGTCGGAATCGTAGCCGCAGCGGGTGGATATGTCGATGGTGCGGTAGAAATTGCCGTTGCCGTAGAGCAGTCCGATGATGATATAGGCGCTGTTTATGACCGCGTCGATGTTGAAGGCGGAATTGAAACCACTGGGGCAGCCTATGTCGAAACCGTACTTCTCGTTGGCAAGCGCCCAGGTGATGTGCCAGTCGTCGGGATACTGCTTCCACCACTTGATGACATCCGCCATGCACTTGTAGTATTTGCTCTGGGCTGGAATGGTCTTGAGAGCCTCGGTCACGATGAACGGGATGTCGTTGGAAACGAAGGCGAGGGCGTACATCGCCGCGACGTACACTCCCCCGTACCAGCCGTCGCCGTAGTTCATGATGTGTCCTATCCCGTCGGTATATTTAACCGCGGAGTTGACCATTCCGGGAGCCATGATCCCTGCATAGTCCGCCTCGATCTGGAAGTCGATGTCGTCGGCATGGGTGTTGTTTTTCCAGTGGCCGGATTCCGGGGGCATGATGCCCTGCTGGATGTTGTACCGCGCCTGAAGGTTGGCATGCCAGAGAGGATATCCGGCATTTGCGAACGCCTTGGCGAAAGATTCCACCGGAGCGTCGAGCCCCTCGCGGTCGAAGACTTCGACAAAGGTGAGGTCCATATATACGTCGTCGTACAAGCCGGGAGAGTGCTCATACCACCACTTGACCAAATGCTCGTTCCAGTCTATGGTATACTGGTCCGGGATGAAATTGGAAAACTTGAATTCGGTCGGGCCGCCGTAGGTGCAGCCGATGACCTGTCCGGCCCAGGCGCCCCGGATCTTGTCCTGAAGGGCCTGTTTGGTCATTTTGACTTCAGCGGGAATAACTGTTTTCTTCGCCTTCGCCGGGGCGGAAACAGCATTCGCCGTCAACAACAGGGTGCTGGCGGCGATAAGTAAGAGATTCTGCAGTTTCATTATCTGTGGAGTTATTCCACAAATATAGCAAAAAACTGATTATTTATAAAGGAAGCGCTTGATACTCATCTTCGGGGTTTTCTCGAAGGGCTGGAGCACAATCTCCACCTTGGTGATCTGGCTGTAAGGAGGCAGATGCCTGTTGGCACCGCGCCTCACCTGTTCGGGGATGTCGGAGATGGCTTCTTCGTCGAGCCCTGCGTTCTTGATGCCGTCTGCATCGAGATAAACGAGAGCGACGAGCTTGCCTGCACGGTCCACGACCACGCTTTCCGCCACGAACTGGCGCTGATTGACTGCCGCCTCGACCTCTTCGGGATAGATGTTCTGTCCGTTGGCCCCGAGAATCATGCTCTTTGAGCGGCCGCGGATGAAGATGTTGCCGTTGGCATCGATGGTGCCAAGGTCTCCGGTATGGAGATATCCGTCAGGGGTGAACACCGCGGAGTCCGCCTCGGGATATTTGTAATATCCGCTGCAGATATTGGCTCCCTTGGCCTGGATCTCTCCGGCCACATTCTCCGGATCTTCGGAGTCGATGCGCACCTCGGCGCAGTCGACGGCCTTGCCGCAGGAACCGGGAGCATAATACCAGGGATGTTCATAGGCAAGTAGCGGAGCGGCTTCCGTCATGCCGTAACCGACGGTGTAGGGAAGCTTTATCTTGCGGAAGCAATGCTCGACTTCCGGGTTGAGGGCGGCGCCGCCCATGATGAATTCACGGACGCTTCCCCCGAATGCGGAACGAAGTTTTTCACCGATTTTCTTGTAAATGAGGCCGCTGATGCCGGGGATGGCGGTCAGGACTTTCATGTACCACTTGCCGAGTACGGGCTTGATGGATGCCTTGTACACCTTTTCCAGCACGAGCGGAACGGTAATGACGATGTAGGGCTTGACTTCCTGCATGGCCTTCAGCAGGAGTGAAGGTGAAGGAGTCTTGCCGAGATAGTAGACCGTCACGCCGCTGATGAGCGGATAAAGGAATTCATAGGTAAGTCCGTAGATGTGTCCCATGGGAAGCATCGATACGATGCTGTCGGCATTGCTGCAGGGAATGAAGCGCTGGCCGAAATCGATGGTGGCGCTGAAGCACTCATAGCGAAGCATCACACCCTTGGGATTGCCGGTGGAACCGGAAGTATAGTTGATGACGGCGAGTTCTTTGTCGTTGTCCGTAGGATAATTCACCTTGGAAGCGTCGAATCCTTTCGGGAACTTCTCCTTGAAACGAGTGTCGATGAGGGTGTACGCCTTGATAAGGCCCTCGTCACTGCCCCAGAGCGGCATCAGGTCCGCCAGGCTCACCACATAGCGGAGCTTGGGCATCTTCTTGACATCGAGTTTCTGGAAAAGCTCGGGATCCGTAAAGAGGACGGTGCTGTCGGAGTGGTCCGTGAGACGCTCCACCGCTTCGGGGAGGAAGTCTGCGAGGAGGGGAACCACTACGGCTTCGTAGGTCGTTATGGTAAGGAAGGAGACGGCCCAGTTGGCGGAGTTCTTGCCGCACAGGGTTATCTTGTCACCCTTCTTGATTCCGGCCTCTTCGAATGCAATGTGGATTCTTTCAATCTTGCGGGCAAGTTCACCGAAAGTGTACTGCTGCCCATGGTAATCGCATACTGCAAGTCCGTTCCACCATGTGCCCATGGACTTCTGCAGTTTGCTCAGGTAATGTTCGGCTTTGGGAGCCGCAGGTCTTTTGTACATATCAAATTAAATTAGTCATGCAAAAGTACTGTCAATAATAAGAGTGGACAAGAATAATTGAGAGTATGTGGTGAAAATTGATTAAGTTTGTGGCGAAATTTCAAAATAAGGGGTAAAAAGCAATGGCGAGAAAACCAATAGTTGCGCTGATCTACGACTTCGACGGCACCCTTTCTCCGGGAAACATGCAGGAGTTCGGGTTCATCCAGGCCGTAGGCAAAACGAAAGAAGAGTTTTGGAAAATGAGCGACGGGATTGCCGTCGGACAGGATGCGAGCAACGTGCTTGCCTACATGAAACTGATGTTCGACGAGGCCCGCAAGGCAGGCATTCCCCTCCGCCGCAGCAAGTTCAAGGAATTCGGAAAGCATATCGAACTCTATGAGGGGGTGAAGGAATGGTTCGGGATCGTGAACGAGTACGGCAGGCAGAAGGGCGTGCGCGTGGAGCACTACATCAACTCCTCCGGCCTCAAGGAGATCATCGAGGGCTCGTCCATCGCGAAGGAATTCCACCACATCTACGCAGGAACCTTTATATATAATGAAGAGGGAATCGCGGAGTGGCCCGGCATAGCCGTCGACCACACGGCCAAGACCCAGTTCCTGTTCAAGATCAGCAAGGGCATCACCAGCCAGCACGATTCCAAGATGGTGAACGCCAGCATAGCCGACGACAAGAAGCGCATCCCCTTCTCCCACATGATTTATTTCGGGGACGGAGAGACGGATATCCCCTGCATGAAGATCGTCGGAATGTTCGGCGGAAACCCGATTGCGGTGTATGACCCGGATTCCCCCAAGAAGAAGGCCACCGCGCAGAAACTCCAGCGTCAGGGACGCGTGAAATTCATCACCCCCGCCACCTACACCAGGGATTCCCGTACCTTCAAGATTGTCGCCGCCATCATCGACAAGGTGAAGGCGGAGGACGACCTTGCCAGACTGTCATCAAAAAGCATCAAATAATGAAAAAGTATCTGTTGATTGCAGCGTGCCTAATCATTTCGGGCATGGCGCTGGCCCAGAATCCGGACGGGGACAGGATCTCCGTGCGTTTCGGGGCCGGTTTTCCGGCCTCGACTGCAGAGAAATTCGTTCAAGGCCTCAACACCGGCCATTACGGCATACAGGGCATCTACGACGACTACTACTCCGATACAAAGTCCACCCCTGCCATTTCCGCGGAATGCATGTATATCTACAATGAATGGATGAGGTTCGGAGCAGAGATGATCTACGTTTCCTGTTCCAACCAGCGAATCGACGCCATTACCGACAAGGTGAAGGCTGACAGGAAAGGACAGAGTTTCGTATTCATGCCCTCCGCCCAGGTCAGTTATCTCCAGAAGAGACTGCTGAGGGTTTATCTGGGAATGTCGGCCGGATTCGGTTACTATTCCGGATTCGACAATATGGACGGTAATGTGTCTTTCGAACTCAAGTTCGTTCCCTTCGGCGTCGAGTTCGGACGCAGGGTCTTCGTCTTCGCGGAGGGATGTCTCGGAACGTCGATGAACTGGGCCCAGGGTGGAGTAGGATTCAAGTTTTAGGGAGGATACGAAATGAAGAAGATCATTATCATCGCAATGGCCGCCATATCTATGGCCGCATGCACATATAAGAGCGACATCGTTTCTCAGAGGACTCCGGCCAATCTTGCCTCGCTCAACGTCGAACTAATCAACAACACCGTTGGAGCGGCCATCCTGACTTTGATGGATGCCGATCTTGAAAAGAAAGACACGATCCTGGCAGCCACCTACGACACCCTGCTTACTTCGGAAGCATATTACAACCGATTCGGAGCGTCCGCATGCGAAATGCAGATCCAGCACGTCGCCGACAGCACCTGGTCTTTCTCCAGCACCGGCTCCGGCTCCGTATCGTTCCTGGGCACCATTTTAATGTCCGGCAGGAACAAGGAAGGATATCCCATCCTGGACGCGGATTATGACGGTTTCTATGATGAAGGCGACGGATTTTCCGCAGACTTCTCTTCAGCGAAGCTCGAATACACCCTCCAAACCGTTCCCAATTATGTGCAAGGGTATGGCTATGCGTCCCAACTCACCATCCTGTGCTATGGCACTGCGGCGCTGAAGACCTATTTGAACAACGCTCCCCTCGACAGCGTTACCACCACCTTCGACGGGCAGGACATCAATTATTGACAATTTGTCACTGGAATACAATTTGAGAATCGTTTCAGCAGAACAACTGAAACGATTTTTTTGTTATGGCAAAAGAAAAACTGCAAGGCAAGATCGGTGTAACCACCGAGAACATATTCCCCGTCATCAAGCAATTCCTGTATTCGGACCATGAGATTTTCCTACGCGAACTGGTGGCCAACGCCGTGGACGCCACGCAGAAGCTGAAAGTCCTGGCTTCTAACGGCGAGTTCAAGGGCGAACTGGGTGACCTCAAGGTCGAAATCGAGCTGGACGAGAAGAAAAAGACCCTTAAGGTCATCGACCACGGCATAGGCATGACCGCCGAAGAAGTCGACAAGTATATCAACCAGATTGCATTCTCTTCCGCCGGGGAGTTCCTCGAGAAGTACAAGGACCAGAACATCATAGGCCACTTCGGCCTAGGATTCTATTCCGCGTTCATGGTGAGCGAGAAGGTCACCATCGACACCCTCTCCTGGCAGGAAGGCGCCAAGGCCGTGAAATGGACCTGCGACGGTTCTCCGGAATACAACATGGAAGACGGTAAGAAGGCCGACCGCGGCACCGTAATCACCCTCCATCTCGACAAGGACAGCGACGAGTTCGCGGCCAAGGGACGCATCTCCCAGCTGCTGGGAAAATATTGCAAGTTCATGCCGGTTCCGGTCGTTTTCGGCAAAAAGACCGAGTGGAAGGACGGCAAGGAGGTCGAAAAGGATGAGGACAACGTCATAAACAGCATCGACCCGATCTGGACAAAGGCCCCTTCGGACCTGAAGGACGAAGACTACAAGAACTTCTACAAGGCCCTCTATCCCTTCGAAGAGGAACCCATGTTCTGGATACATCTTAACGTTGACTATCCCTTCAACCTCACCGGCGTCCTCTACTTCCCCAAGATCAAGGAGCGCATGGCCATCGACAAGAACAAGATACAGCTCTACTGCAACCAGATGTTCGTCACCGACCATGTAGACAACATAGTGCCGGACTTCCTCACTCTGCTCCACGGCGTTATAGACTCCCCCGACATTCCCCTGAACGTCAGCCGCAGCTACCTGCAGAGCGACGCGAACGTGAAGAAGATAAGCACCTACATCACGAAGAAGGTGGCCGACCGCCTGGAGGAGATATTCAAGGAGCAGCGCCAGCAGTTCGAGGAGAAATGGGACAACCTCAAGCTCTTCATCGAGTACGGCATGCTCTCCGACGAGAAGTTCTGCGAGCGCGCGATGAATTTCGCCCTGCTGAAGAACACCGACGGCAAGTATTTCAGCTTCGAGGATTACCGCAAGGGCATCGAGACCGAACAGACCGACAAGGACAAGAAGGTGGTTTATCTATATGCGACCGATACCGAAACACAGTATACCCAGATAGAAGCCGCCAAGAAACTCGGCTACGACGTGCTGCTGATGGACTGCGAGCTTGATTCCCACTTCGTCAACCTGCTTGAGCAGAAGCTTCAGGATGCGCGTTTCGCCCGCGTCGACTCGGACTCTGTGAGCAACCTCATCCCCAAGGAAGACAAGGTAAAGCCCGAGATGAGCGAAGACGACAAGAAAGCCTTGGACGAACTCTTCAAGGCCGTGCTGCCCTCCGGAAACGAATATTACGTTGAAGCCGAGAACCTCGGCGAAACGTCGGCACCGGTACTGATCACCCGGAACGAATTCATGCGCCGCTACCGCGAGATGAGCGCCCTCGGCGGAGGAATGAACTTCTACGGGGAGATGCCCGAATCGTTCAACATCAAGGTGAACATGGAGAACCCCCTGATAGCCAAGATCTGGGAAAGCAAAGACAAGGAATCCCCGCTGCTCAGGCAGGTTGTCGACCTCGCACTCCTTTCCAATGGAATGCTCAAGGGCAAGGCTCTGGCGGATTTCATCTCCAGGAGTGAAGAACTCCTCAAATAACGCCGTTGTTGATAACTTGTGGATAATTACTCGCGCTTCTCTTGCAGGGGCGCGAGTTTTTGGCTAACTTTGTCGCTTGGAAGTTAGCAAAATGTCTTTTACCGAAAAACGCATTCAGCAGGAAGGTTTGACCTTCGACGACGTACTTCTGATACCGGCATGGTCTGAGGTACTGCCAAGGGAAGTTTCCCTCAAAACACAATTTACCAAGAACATATCCCTGGATATCCCCCTCGCCTCCGCGGCAATGGATACCGTCACAGAAGCCCCTATGGCCATAGCTCTTGCAAAAGAAGGCGGCATAGGGGTTCTTCATAAGAACATGACGGCGGAGCGGCAGGCGGAAGAAGTGGCCAAGACCAAGGCCGCGGGCGGCAAGGTCGCAGCTGGCGTGGGCATCACGGCGGATGCCGTCAACCGCGCGGCGCTGCTGGTTGACGCCGGAGTGGATGCCATCGTGCTCGACTCGGCGCACGGCCACAGCAAGGGTGTTCTCGGGGCTCTCAAGAAGATCAAGAAAGCATTCCCCGGCATCGACGTGGTGGTCGGCAACGTAGCCACGGCCGAGGGCACGCGCGACCTGATCAACGCCGGAGCCGATGCCGTCAAGGTCGGCATAGGTCCCGGTTCCATCTGCACCACCCGTGTGGTCGCCGGCGTGGGAGTTCCCCAGTTGACGGCGATCTTCGACTGCGCTGAGGCAGCCAAGCCTTTTGGCATTCCGGTCATCGCAGACGGAGGCCTGCGCTACAGCGGCGACATAGTAAAGGCCCTTGCCGCAGGAGCTTCCACCGTCATGTGCGGATCCATTCTCGCCGGAGCCGACGAGACCCCGGGCGATGTGATCGAAGACTTCAAGAACGGCAAGAAATTCAAGGTCTACAGGGGCATGGGATCCATCGATGCGATGGAAGCCGGTTCCCGCGACCGCTATTTTCAGACCGGTGCCATGAAACTCGTGCCGGAGGGAATCGTGGGAAAGGTCCCCTACAAGGGTCCCGTTTCCGACATCATCTATCAGCTGATCGGAGGCCTGCGCTCGGGTATGGGTTACTGCGGAGCGCACACCATCGAGGAACTGTGGAACGCCAGGTTCGTCCGAATCACCTCCAACGGTGTAATCGAGAACCATCCCCACGACCTGATCATTGCTAAACCTGCACCCAACTATAATAAATAATATGCAGCAGAATGATGTACGCCCGGATAGCATGGAACGCATTACCCGGGA
>JAEENZ010000149.1 GCA_016283985.1 Bacteroidales bacterium
CCGACGCGGAAATAGCTCAGTTGGTAGAGCGCGACCTTGCCAAGGTCGAGGTCGCGGGTCCGAATCCCGTTTTCCGCTCAAGAATCAGCAGCTCGGCACTCGTGCCGGGCTGTTTTGGTATTGGCCGTCACGAAAGCTCGCTTTCAGTGCGGCCAATACCAAAACGGCCAAGGAGCCTCCGGCTCCGCAGCTGCTGATTCTTGACAGCCACCCTCTCCGGGATAGCGCAAGCAGCCGCAGGCTGCGCAGCGGAATCCCCGCGGCTGAGCAAATCCCGACAATAGTGACAAAATGTCAGAAATTCAGTATCTTTGCACCACGAGGCGTAATATGGATACACAGGAACTTCAAAAACTCAAGAATAAATACGACATCATCGGGAATGATGCCGCGCTGAACCATGCCCTGGAAACGGCCGTAGCCGTGGCTCCCACCGACCTGACCGTCCTGGTCAGCGGCGAGAGCGGCGTGGGCAAGGAGACCATCCCCCAGATCATACATCAGTTCAGCCGTCGCAAGAACGGCAAGTACCTGGCAGTCAACTGCGGGGCCATCCCCGAAGGCACTATCAACGCGGAGCTCTTCGGCCACGAAAAGGGCGCCTTCACCGGCGCCATCGGCGAACGCAAGGGCTACTTCGAGGAGGCCAACGGCGGCACCCTCTTCCTCGACGAGATCGGCGAGCTCCCCAAGGAGACGCAGGCCATGCTGCTCCGCGTGCTGCAGAGCGGGGAATACATCAAGGTGGGATCCTCCAAGGTGGAAAAGACGGACGTCCGCATAGTCGCGGCCACCAACGTGAACCTCTACACTGCCGTGCAGCAGGGCCGCTTCCGCGAAGACCTCTACTACCGCCTGAACGCCGCCCGCATCACCATGCCGTCGCTTCGCGAGCGCAAGGAGGATATCTACCTGCTCTTCCGCAAGTTCACCTCCGATTTCGCCCAGCGTTTCGGTCTCCGCAAGATAGCCCTCAGCATCGACGCCATCTCCCTGCTCAAGAACTACCGCTGGCCCGGCAACATCCGCCAGCTGAAGAACGTGGCGGAGACGGTGACGGCCCTCGAATCCCGCCCTGCCACCTCCGAATCCGAGCGCATCGAGCTCGGTGCCACCGAGATTTCCCGCTACATCCCAGACGAGAAGGATACCCTCCTGCCGCAAATCGCCTCGCCTTCCGGCGGAAGCATGAACGAGGAAGACAAGCGGGTGCTGGTGAAGGCCATCCTGGACCTCAAAGGCGAGGTGGATGCTCTTTCTTCCCGAATAAAAGATTTGGAAAACGGCACACATCCCGCCCGTCTGGATCGCCCTGCGGAGGATGACGCCGAATGGCAGGAGCAAACCGAAGACCTCAGCATCAAGAAGACCACCGGAGACCTCATCGAGCGCGCCCTCGAGAAGCATGCCGGCAACGTGAAGGCAGCTGCGGCCGAACTTGGCATCTCCGAACGTACCATCTACCGCAAACTCGCAAAGGAGAAGGCAAAATGAAGAAGATCCTCATCATAATGGCGGCAGTCCTCTGCCTTGCCGGATGCCGGGTGACCTATTCTTTCTCCGGCACATCGATCGACCCGGACGTGCATACCATCTGCCTGCCGACCTTCGAGTACAAGGCCATGCGGGTGAATCCATCCCTGTCCAACGAACTTTCGGAGGCTCTCCGCACCCGTTTCCGCAGGATGACTTCGCTGGAGCAGGTGGAGATGGACGGAGACCTGGAAATCACCGGCGAGATAACCGGATACGACGTGCAGGCATCCGCCGTCACGGCCCAGGAAGTAGCGGCCCAGAACCGCCTGACCGTCGTGGTGAAGGTGGATTTCAACAATGTGAAGCATCCGGAAGAAAGCTTCTCCGGGAAGAGCTTCTCCGCCTACGCCGACTACGATTCCTCCAACTCCTTGGACGCCGTGGAGAGCACCCTCTGCGCGGAAATCATCGACAAGATCATAGAAGACATCTTCAACGCAACCGTGGCACAATGGTAGAAAACGACTACATAGACCTCAAGAAACTCAACCTCGACGAACTGAACGGGGTGGTGAACCTGTATCCTTGGTTCGGCGGAGCCCGCAAGGAGCTTTGCCGGAGGATGTCCGAACTCGGAGAGGGGGCCTGGAGCGATGAGCGCTACGCCGATGCGGCGCTCTACGTGGGCTCCCGCCGCATCCTGGCCGCACTTGCTCACAAGGGACACAAGGCTGATTACTCCGACCATCAGGTCAAGGAGCTCCTGCGCGCGTATATCGATGAAGGTGTGGGAGAGGTGCACGACGAGGGACAGCCCCGCCGCGTGATCGTCGTCGGGGGAGATTACTTCTCCGCCCAGCAGTATGCGGGCGTGAAGCGCGAAGGGGACGCCGATTTCGCCGCGATGGCGAAGGAGTCCACCGTGGAGCTCCCGGCCATTTCGCTGAAGGAAGACGATTTCACCGATTACTGCACCGAGACCCTCGCGCAAATCTATGCAGATCAGGGCTATCCCGATCAGGCAAAACAAATTTATTCGCGCTTAAGTTTGCGATTCCCAGAAAAAAGTGCTTACTTTGCAGCCCTTATAGAAAAACTAAAGAATTAATATATGAACGCAGTATTTACAATCCTTACAGTGCTCATCATCCTGGCAAGCCTCCTGCTCATCGGAGCGGTCCTTCTCCAGAACGGAAAGGGCGAGGGCCTGGCCAGCAATTTCGTAGCCGGCAACCAGACTTTCGGCGTACGTCAGACCGCAGACATCCTTGAAAAGATCACATGGGGGCTGGTAGTTTTCATCCTCGTGGTATCCATCATCGCTTCATTCTCTGCACGCAGCAAGAGCGCGGGCATCGACATCACCGATCAGATCGAGAACACCGAGGCAGCCGCAGCGCAGCCCGAGTTCCCCACTGCTCCCATCCAGCAGGAAGCCCCCACTGAGTAATAATACTCGCGTTCATGAAGACATACAAGATTTTGGCAGCCGCCGCGCTCCTTGCGCTCGCAGCCTGCAACAAGAACTCCGTGCAGCAGATGGCGGACGCCTCTTCCAACGTGGGCGTCAGCTGCGTGCCCGAAGTGCTCACGGTCATCAACAACGAGATTCCCGTCAGCATCACGGTCGATTATCCTGCCGCATATTTCGCTCCCGAAACCAAGCTTGCAGTCACCCCCGTCATCGTCTATGAGGGCGGAGAGGCCGCAGGTCCCGTGTTCCGTTACCAGGGTTCCGCAGTGCGCGAAAACAACAAGGAGATCTCCACCGAAGGCGGATCCGTGGTAGAGAACTTCAGCATCCCCTACGTGGACGGCATGCGCAAGTGCTACCTCGAACTCCGCAGCGTGGCGACCTACAAGGACAAGACCATCTCCCTGCCCAGCCGCAAGGTGGCCGACGGAGTCATCCTCACCGGGAACGGCTTCAACACTACCGGGTATTTCGACTACAAGGAGGATGGTTACCAGCACACCACCGTCAAGACCAGCGAGGCCCAGATCCACTACGACGTTAACTCCTCCACTGTGAAGAACAGCGAGCTGACCGGAGGTTCCTTCAAGAACTACAAGGCCGAACTCGCCGAGCTCGCCGAGAACGACCGCGCCAAGATCAAGGACGTGAAGATCATCTCCTACGCATCCCCCGAGGGTGGAGAGGAGCGCAACAACAAGCTCTCCAACGAGCGTTCGGACGCCGCCAAGAAGGCCTGGGATGCCGTTTCCAAGGACCTTGACGCAGCTGCTCCGGATATCAAGAGCGTAGGCCAGGACTGGGAAGGATTCCAGGAAGCCGTCGCAAAGTCCGACATCGAAGACAAGGACCTCATCCTCCGCGTGCTCAGCATGTACAACGACCCCGAGGTCCGCGAGAGCGAGATCCGCAACATGAGCCAGATCTTCACCGAGCTTAAGAAGGAAGTCCTCCCCGAACTCCGCCGTTCACGCTTCGTCACCGAGGTGGAATATGAGAATTACACCGATTCGGAACTCCAGCACCTTGCAGACCGCAAGCTCCTCTATCTTGTAGATGAGTCAGCAGTGCTCCGCATCGCCGCCACTTCCGAGGATCCCGAGCGCAAGGAGCTCTTCTACAGGGCCGCCGCTGAGCGCTTCAACTCCCAGGTAGGCAAGTACGACCTCGCCATCCTCAAGCTCGAGCAGGGCAAGCATGCCGTCACCGAGATGTATTTGGAGCAGATGAAGGACCAGAACGATCCCGACGTGCTCAACGCACTCGGCGTAGTGGAACTCCGTCGCGGCAACTTCGACAAGGCCGCCGAATTCTTCGAGAAATCCGGCAACCCCACTTCGCTCAAGAACCTCGGCATCGTCGCCCTCTCCAAGGGTGATTACACCACCGCGGCCGACAAGCTGAAGGGCGCGGGCGACGTCAACGAGGCAATAGCGAACATCATGTGCGGTGAGTTCGATGCAGCCGAAAAGGCTCTGAAGAACGATGAAAGCGCCGAAGCGGATTACTACCGCGCGATAGTCGCAGCCCGCAAGGGAAAGCTGAAAGATGCGAAGAAATTGCTCGACCAGGCCTGCGAAAAAGACCCGTCTCTGCGGGAAAAAGCGCTGAAGGACATAGAATTCGTTGCACTTTAAAATATTTTCCTTATATTTGCACCCCCTTTTTAAAGGGGGGTGTTTTTTTATTATTATTTATTTATGCCAACAATTCAACAATTGGTTCGCAAAGGACGTGAGACGCTCGTAGTTAAGAGCAAGTCTCGCGCATTGGATGCGTGCCCTCAGAAGCGTGGCGTATGCGTCAGGGTGTACACTACCACCCCGAAGAAACCTAACTCAGCACTGCG
>JAEENZ010000150.1 GCA_016283985.1 Bacteroidales bacterium
AGTTGAACTGGTCGAAATAAACATATTTGCACTTAAGCGAGATGTCTCCATATTCGGCAAATCCGGCATCGATTCCTGTTTTTATCAAATCCCAGTACTCCCCGGGCTGAGACGAGGGGATTGCGACCGCGATGTCGAACGACTTCTTTGTCCTTTTGAACGCTACGGCGGAAGTGTGCAGGTTATACTTATAAGATTCCTTATCCAATACCGACCTTATTGCCGCCAGGGCCTCGTCGGATACCCGTCCCCTGTTGTGGAGCACCCGGTCCACAGTGCCGACGGATACGCCGGCCAGTTCTGCGATTTGTTTTATGGTTAGCTGTTGGGCCATTTTAAATTGTAAAGCACAAAAATACAAAATAATTGTGTTCGGGCACATAATGGTTTGATTTTTTGGAATTATTGCATAAATTTGCATCATGTGTGCGGACACACCTTTAATATTATATATAGATGAGAAGACTTGAAGGAAAAGTAGCAGTAGTGACCGGAGGTTCCAGGGACATAGGCCGTGCCATCTCCGTAAAACTGGCTTCCATGGGTGCCAGGGTATGCATCAATTACAATCACAATGAGGCCAAGGCAAAGGAAACGCTCGAAATGGTAAAACAGGCCGGGGGAGAGGCTATCCTCTTCAAGGCTGATGTTACCAAGGCTGATGAGGTCGCGGCAATGCTGGAAACCACTGCAAAAGCTTTCGGAGGCCATATAGATATCCTGGTCAACAATGCCGGCGGAATAATGGGCCGCAAGAAGATAGAAGAGCAGGATGAGAACTGGTATCATACCGTCCTGGACCTTAATTTCAAGAGCTGCTGGCTTTGCACCAGGGATGTGCTCAAATATATGGGCAAAGGTGGCAGCATAGTGAACATCTCTTCCCAGGCTGCACGTGACGGCGGTGGTGCCGGCTCTTCCATCTATGCCTGCGGAAAAGCGGCGATGCTTTGCCACACCCGTGCCATGGCAAAGGAACTCGGCCCCCGCGGCATTCGCGTGAACGCTGTCTGCCCCGGCATGATCAATACTTACTTCCACGACACTTTTACGGCTCCTGAAGGCCGTGAAGCCCTTCACCGCAGCGCTCCTCTGCGCAGGGAAGGGGAAGCTCCTGAAGTGGCCGACCTTGTCTGCTTCCTTGCAAGCGACGAATCTGCGTACATCACCGGAAACGGTGTGGATATAAACGGAGGCTGCCTTTTCTCATAAACGGTGAAAAAGATTTTCGGACATATCGGCCGATGGATTGCAATGGTTGGGCCCGGGCTGTTCTGCTTGGGCTTTACTATTGGAACAGGCAGCGTGACCTCCATGGTCAAGTCCGGAAGCATGTTCGGCACCAGCCTTCTGTGGGTGCTTGCCATCAGCGCATTCTTCACTTGGGTAATGACAGAGGCCTACGGCCGTTTTGGAGTAGTGACGGGAGATACCGCCATCCACGGGGTGAAGAACAATCTGAAAGGGGGCAGGATATGGGCGGTGATTCTCATCGCCGGCCTGGTAATCAGCCAGTGGATCAGCCTGTCGAGCATCCTTAACATCACATCAAATGCCGTTGCCGAGGTTCTGCGCCTGAGCATCCCTTCCCTCGGGGACGGTTCGTCTTATTGGATAGTGCTCGGGATGGCAGTACTGATTGCCGGAACTGTCTGGTTCGTTCTCAATCGTGGCAATTATGGCAGTTTCGAGAAGATCTTGTCGGTGCTGGTTACACTGATGGGTATCGCCTTCATCATTTCCATGTTCATAGAACTTCCGGAACCCGGCACAATTGCCAGAGGATTCGTTCCTTCGATACCGGACAGTCCAGATGCCCGACTTTTCATAGCTGCTTTCGTAGGGACCACGATGTCTTCGCCGACTTTCGTCATACGCCCGATGCTCGTGAAGAGCAAAGGCTGGGGTGCGGGCGACCGGAAGACGCAGAGCCGCGATGCCGCGGTAAGCGCGTCTTTGACTTTCATTATCAGTGCCTCGATTATGATATGTGCGGCAGGGGTGCTGTTTTCCCGTGGGATTGTCGTGGAGAAGGTCCTGGATATGATCTATGTGCTTCAGCCCATAGCCGGCCGCTTTGCCGTGGCAGTTTTCGTGGTGGGCCTGCTTAGCGCAGGGTTATCTTCCCTGTTCCCTATAATGATGCTTGCGCCGGAACTCATTAGCGATTATCGCGAGGGTGAGATGCAAACGGGCACGCCTATGTTCAAGATTCTGACCGGAATCGCCGCCCTGGTCGGTCTTACAATCCCGATTCTGGGCACCAGCCCGGTAATCACCCAGATTGCCTCCCAGGTTACGCTTGTTTTCGTGCTGCCTCTGGTAATCCTGTTGATGCTTATACTTATAAACAAGCGCAAGGTTATGGGCGATGCACGGCCGGGAGTCTTTTTCAGCATCTTGATGATACTGGCATTCATTTTTGCCTGCGTGGTTTCATACACCGGCATCATATCTCTGGGCAAACTGTTTTAAATCTCCCGGAGATTCATTATGTTTGTATAATGCGAAGAATCCTTATACTTTTGCTGTTCCTGTCGGGCATCCAGGCCTTTGCGGGAACGTCGCACGATATAGCTTCCCTTGCCAAATGGGGGCCTTACTCGAAGGAATACTACGGGATTTCCCATATCAACGACCTGTCTTCCGGGATCCAGGTGGAATTCTGTCTGGTGCCCGGGCAGTACCGTCGCAATTTCAAGGTGCCGTGCGCGCTTTTCGAGTCCTGGGTCCATCCATGGAAGGTGTCGGCGGATATGCGGCATATCACTTATCGCCATGACATAGAATGGAAGGACCGTGTTTTCGTGGATGCCACGTATCATGTGGTTTCAGACAGCAAGGTCCTGCTGGAGGCGCGTTGCGTAAACAATACGGACCAGATCCAGAACATCAACCTACAGCTCGCCGTACGTAAGGCAGGTGGCGCCGATGGCAGATGGACTCCCAAGATCGTAGAAGGGGACGGCTTCTTTACTGTCAGGTATCCCGAAGTTGACGCGGTTTATGGAATAGCGTGGAATTATCCCATGAGTGAGGTGCGCCAGTTCCGCTGCGCCAAGCTTGAGCACCTGATGCCCCTGAAGGCCCACGACCACGTGTTCAAGAACCTGAAGGGAGACCTGAAAGGGCACTACACCGCCAATTTCCTGAGGCCGGTAACCCTGAGGCCGCAGAGCGATACTACGATTGTGCAGATGATCGTATGTGGGAAGGAAGAGTATGTGCGAAGGGAATTGGAAGCATGGGCGGATGAGCTTCCCGGGTTCGGGAGTGACATCACATCCGTCCCCCTCGGCATCCAACTCCTGCAGGCCACCCTCCTCACGAATGTGGTCTATCCTATAGATGCCTTCGGCGAACCCATACGGCATTTCTGCCCGGGCAAGCGCTGGAACAGCCTCTATACCTGGGACTGCGGGTTCATCGGCTGGGCCATGAGCCTGATAGATGCTTCCCGCGGATACGAAGTCATCCGCCAGTACACTACGACCCCGGAAGAAGATGCACCGTTCGTGCATCACGGCACGCCCCTGGCGACCCAGATACTGGCCATGGGAGACGTGTGGATGAACGGAGGATCGGATGAAGCCCAGCTTAGGGAGATATATCCGCGCCTGAAGCGTTTCTATGATTATATGACCGGGGAGCGTTTCCGCAAGGCAAGCGGCCTTCTGGAGACGTGGAACCTGTTCTATAACAGCGGCGGATGGGATGATTATCCTCCGCAGTGGACCCTGCGCCCGCAGAAGGAACTGCGTTCGCGGACGCTGCCCATGGTGTCTGCGTCTTATTATATAAGGTGTGCGAGGATACTGCGCCTGATGGCATCGCATCTGGGTGAAAAGAAGGATGTCCGGCAGTTCGATGCCGACATCAAGGCCATGGCGGATGGCATCCTCAAAAACGCATGGGATGCCGATTCCGGTTATTTCGGGTACGTGGAGCATGATGCTGAAGGCAAGGCTCTGCGTATTTTCACCACGGCGGAAGGCGTCAACTACAACATGGGCCTGGACGGCGTGACGCCGCTGGTTGCGGGAATAACTGATGAAGCCCAGAAAGAAGCGCTCCTGGGGCATATCTTTACCAAAGGAGAGTTGTGGAGCGACTGCGGAATCAGTGCCGTGGATCAGCGTGCGCCTTATTACCGTGAGGACGGATATTGGAATGGAACCGTGTGGATGCCCCATCAGATGATACTTTGGAAGACCATGCTGGACCTTGGACTTCCGGAAAAGGCCAGGCTTATCGCGGATACTGCCCTGGAGAACTGGGAAAGGGAGTGTGAGGATTCATACAACTGCTACGAGCATTTCATGATAAAGACCGGACGTGGGGGAGGGTGGTACAACTTCTCCGGCCTGTCTTCGCCCATCCTGAACTGGTGGTGCGCCTACAACAGGCCCGGTACGGTTTCGACCGGCTTCGGCACGCTGGTCAGCCAGCCTGTCTGGAATGAGGGGAAGACGGAGTTCAGTGCGACGCTGGAATTCGACAGGGAACTGGTCGGGAAAAGTGTATCTTTGCTGATATGTGCTGCTCCGGGAGAGTATGCCGTCGGATTGAAGGGCGGAAAAACGGTAAAAGTTTCTCAAAATGGGAATGGTCTTGTGGAAATCACCCTTGTCGTTCCAAGGAAATCGCTATTTTTGCATTTAAATAAAAAGCAGGCTGAGTGATGCAGACCAAAAAGAGCTTCAATTTCTGGCAGTGGAAGGTCATCATCTGTTCGATGATCGGCTACTCGATGTTCTATTTCGTTCGGAAGAACTTTTCGTTCGCGATGCCCGTGCTGGGCGCTGAATATGGCATCAAGGATACCAGTTTCGGTATAATCCTTACGCTTGGAGGGCTGGTATACGGGGTGAGCAAGTTCATCAACGGGTTCATCGCCGACCGCACCAACGCCCGCTGGCATCTGGTCATAGCGCTCAGCATCTGCGTGGCGCTGAACGCTGCATTCGGCTGGAGTCCCCAGATAAGCCGTTGGATTTCCGGTGCGGCGGATGGGCCGGATTTCGTGGGTGTGCTGATCGGCTGCACTGCAGTATTCATCATACTTAACAACGTCTTCCAGGGTGCCGGATTCGCGCCCTGCAACCGCCTGCTGGTGCACTGGGTGCCGCCGAAGGAACTGGCGACCAAGATGTCGATTTGGAATGTATCCCATTCCGTCGGAGCCGGCATCGTGGCCGTGCT
>JAEENZ010000151.1 GCA_016283985.1 Bacteroidales bacterium
TGGCCTGGATGACCTGAAGAAAGTGCTTGTAAAGACGCAAAAAGACCTTTCTTTGGAATCTGACCAGACTGTAGTTACGAATATCAGGCATTACAATGCCTTGAAAGAAGCCGGGAAAGCACTTCTTGCGGTCAAGGAGAACTTATCTTCAGGAGCCGGCTCCGAGCTGCTGTCGGAAGATCTCCGCATGGCCATAAGCCAACTCGGCAACATTACTGGCGAAATCACCACCGACGAGATTCTCGGCAACATCTTCTCAAGATTCTGCATCGGCAAGTAAAAATCTGATTCTCAACTAGTTGTAACTCAGCTAATGCTTAAAATAACATCCTCAAACTAGTTGAATCTTACTCTCTTTAGAGTTCGATTCGACTATTTTCGAGATTTAGTGGTTATGATTGGATTTCTTTGGTTTTAGTCGTTTTTGTCACAGTGTTTGTCACAAAATAACCTTCTGTGACAGAATTTTGTCACACTTTCCTGAAAAAGTTACCAAAACCGCCGTTTTATGAAATGTTTTGGAGTAATCACACGAATAAGTAATGGTTTTAAAATGGTACTCCCCTGCCAATTCTTCTTTTGAGGTTGTACCATTGCCTTAAACTTGTTTGAAAAACAGTACAAGTACCTTTTTTTTGTTCGGTTTTGCCTTAGCATCCACCGTATTTTAGAGCTTGATCTCCGGTTTTGTCACATGTCGCAAATGGCAAATTTGTACTTTCCAGGTTGAGAAGTACATATTTGCCATATAGCATTTCATCGGTAGTAACGAGGTTAAGAGTTTACTCAGGAGCAATCTTTTCAATATATATCGTTTACACGATTATTCCATATAACACAATTAGCATTGCATTATCTAATAATCTTCGCTCCTTACAAATCCCAGCACATCTTCAGCACCACCTCCCTCGGCCTCAGATGCGTCAGCGTATAGGACTGCACCGTCGATGACACCCGGACCTGCTCATATTGCGAGGTCCCCACGATATTGCTCCCAATCAGCGAAATCTCCCAGCGGTCTGCCTTGTAACTTACGGACAGGTCGCTGAACCAGTTAACACCAAAGTCCTTCTCGCTGCTGTAGTACAGCTCATTTCGCCAGGAAAGCATCCAGCCCTTTGCCGGGAGGAAGCTCAGCTGCAGCCAGTGCTCCCAGTCACGGATACAGGTGGTGGCCAGTCCCTCAACAGTGCGTCGTGAAACAATTACTCCGGAGTATCCCTGCACCGACATCCACCTGGCAGGCCGCAGCGAGTAGTCGGCCGATGCCGCATATTTCGCAGTCCTGGCATCCACGACCTCGCCTCCGGAGAGATAACTGTAATCGCCCAGGGACGCCGAACCGGAGAGGCCTACCACCGTCCTGGCCCAGGAGAATGACTTCGATATGCGCCCGTCCACCGAATACAAGTTTGTATCATACACCTGCTCGGTAGTCCTCTGCAGATAAAGGCCGGAATTCATCTCGCTTGCACACAGAAGATTCCCCTTGCTGAGCGTCCACATCGGAGAAACAGTGAAGAACAATCCGTTCACGGGATTTCTGTAGGAATATGTTCCATAAAGGGTATGTGATGATTGTACGTCAGGGATACCGGTACCCACATACAGGCTCCTGTAGGAAGTATAGACCGGCTCATCCACCACCCGAAGCCCCTGGACCGGATTCACTGAAAGCCGATAGTATGCCATTAAAGAAGCCTTCGGAGAAATCTTCCAGTTCCATCGCAGCGTCGGCTCAAAGGTGACGCGCTGCCTGGTATTGCCGTCATATTGCCTCCGCTGATACCCGACCCGAAGGATTCCATCAAAGGTATGACTGCCGATTTCCCGCTGAACAGCAGGCTCCGCATAGGGAAAGAGCATACTCCAGTCGTGCCCATTGATTTGCTGGCGCTGCACATCCAGCCCGGCCTTCCCGGTAATGCGCCACCGGCCCAGCCGATGCTGCCAGCTGGCATAATTCTGCGATGAGAGCATCCCCAGATCCAGCACCTGTCGGCTTCCGTCCAGCGTCAGCAGCTGCCCAGGCAACCAAGTATATCCGCTTGCCGAAAAAAGCCTCCAGATATGCCCGTTCTGCGTGGTATGCGACAACTGGAAATCCTCCGAGACGCTCCGCTTCCACGGCCGTACCATCAAATCCGTCGCCGTCCCGTCCAGATTCATTTGTCCTTCGCTACTGTTCCAATCGGCATATACCTTCGTGCGGCTGCGAAGATAGGTTTTGGCACCATTGAGCGTATAATCCACCTCGCTCTTGACCTGCCTTTTCCGTCCTGTCACATTCCAATCCTCCACCACGACCGGCATCCCGTCAATGGTCAGATAAGTGGTCCGGCTCTCGCTCAGCTGGTGTTCCCGGTCCAGGAGTCCGCTGGCCTGCAGACGAAGCTGGGAATCGGCCCCCGTCTTGATGAGCCAGTTTCCGGCCAGCAGGTGGCTTGCGTTAAAGGTGTACCTTTCCCGGTCAAAATCCGGGCCTCCCAGCGAAATCATATTCAGCAGGTCGTTTTCTGACCGATAACCGCCCAGGTCAGCCAAGTCAATCACTTCCGAGCCGATATCCTTGCCCGTATTATTATTCTTATAGAGCATCAGCGTCTGGAAGCGCTTGTTGAACTGCATCCCCATCAGGCGGCAGTCATACAGCCACTCATTGCCATAACCGCCACCCAGGTCGGCAAGCCCGGTCCAGGTGGTTTTTGCCTCATCCTTCAGGACGATATTAAGCGTCGCCTGCTCGCTGAAGCTGACGCCCCGCAGCGACTTCACGGCCTGATGATTCTCCAGCACCTGCACTTCCTTGACCTTATCGGCCGACAGGTTCTCACTGGCCAGCGCATACTGGCTGCCCATCAGGTCCATCCCCTCGATATAGAACTTATTGATGGACTTTCCCTGATACTCAATGGTGCCGTTGGACTTGACCTCCAGTCCCGGCATCTTGCCGATGACATCAGCGATGCTTCGGTCCTGTGCCTGCTTGAATCCACCCACGGAGTACGTAAGCGTATCGCCGCTCTCCTTGATGCGCTCCGCCGTAACGGCAACCTCCTTCAGCTGGAAACCTCCCGGCTCCATCCGGATCAACTGGCCATCCCTGAATGCTTCGGCGGACAGTTTGACCGTCTTATAGCCCAGAAAGCTCACAGACAGCCGCTGCATTCCGTCCGTCTTCTTCAGCAGAAATGTGCCGTCCTCACCGGAGATGGCGTAGCTTAGAACCTTTCCTTCCGGCCCGTATGCTATCACGTTGGCACCCTGGAGCGCCTTCCCGGTTTCATCAACCACCTTGCCGGTGCCTGGCGCTTCCTGAGCGAAAGCCCCCAGCGCACAAAGCAACAAGGCAAACAGACAGGCAATCCTTTGCATCTTATAGCAGATCCAGGTAGTTGTTCTTCGGACGCTCCGCATCCATATCAATGTCTTGCCCGTCGGCCGACACCACTTTCACCACCGTCTTGTCATCGATGCCCATCTCCCTCAAGCGCTCGTTCAAAGACTGGCCATTCGCTTTTGCCCGCAGGGTCAGATACTTGCTCCGGGTGCATTTGACCGCATCCTTCGTGCTCATCAGCGACACCTGGGCATCGGTGGGATTCTGTTCCAGTCCCACCGCCGTGAAATGGAAGAGTCCGTCGGCGTCCTCCGCGTCCAGGATCAATCCGGGTAAGCCGCCTAGGATATACGGGCCGTAGGAAAGCGGGATCTCCGGCGCGAGCCAAACCGTCCAGTCGCGTCCGTATAGCCGCGTCTTTGCCTGTAGGCATGCATAGCCGCAGACCGTCGAATCCCTGTCCGTCATTTCCCACGACAGGACGGGGCGTTCCTCCTCATACCATAGCTTGTCACCGCCGACTTCATTCCGGTAGGTGTATTTGCTTCCCGGCATGGCACTTACAAGAACCTCCAGCGGGTTAGGGTTCGGGAATTGGGTCTTGATGGAATTAAGCCGTTCCATCACGGCGGTAACGTCATTCAGGCTGGTCACTTCATTCACCACCTGTTCCCGTCCACGGTTGCTGGGATTGTAGAATACGGCGTTTTCGGTTCCGATATCCAAATGCCAGCGGTAAACCTGCCGCTGGGAACCATACTGTGCGTCGCAATCATAAGTAATGCGGTACTGCGCGTTCTCCTGCGCCCCGGCAACCAAAGCCGAGAACAACATGACCAATACAAGGATTCTTTTCATCGTTTCTGAATTTTTATGCTGCTGCAAAAGTACATCCTTCATCCTGGAATGATGGTTAACGGACTGTTAAGGGAGTGTTAACAAGTGTTAACGGCCTTCCGGAATCCCTTGATTCTTGCTACCTTTGCATCGTGAAGAACAGGAAATCATATCTTCTGATTCTGCTTGCCGTCCTTGCCCTGGCGGCCATTGCCGCCTATGAACTCTACTGGATCAAGGGACTGTACAAGACCCGTCGTGAGGCGGCAGAGTCCGAAATCCGGGTTTCCATCACCTGGGCCGAGATGGAGGATCTTACCGCCAGAAGAAAACAGACCTCCGACAGTGTCCTCTTCACAACCCATATATATAGCGGCACCAATGCCAGGATCTCGAAGATTGTCTCCTCAAAGTATGCCGCTCCCGGCGATTCCATCCCCGAGTCCATCACCGTCACCAAGATGGATCAGCCGCTTGACCTGGAACTGTTTGAAACCAATACCGGGAGGACAAAT
>JAEENZ010000152.1 GCA_016283985.1 Bacteroidales bacterium
ACAAGCTGCCTGTGGTGGTGGAGAATATCCGCAAGTGCATAGTGGCTTATGGAGGAGAGTACCACTTCGAATCGAAGGTGGTTTCCATCGAAGGCGAACCGGGTGATTTCAAGGTGGGTACGGCCGACGGGAAGGTTTATCCCGGCAGAGCCGTCATCCTGGCTACAGGCCATTCCGCCCGCGATATATATGAGATGCTGGCGTCCCGTGGAGGTGCCTTGGAGGCCAAGGGATTTGCGATGGGTGTACGCGTGGAACATCCTCAGGAGAAGATAAACTGGGCGCAGTATCACGGCACATGGAAACCAGGCGTACCGGCCGCGGAATACTCATTCGTGGAGCAGCAGGACGGCCGTGGCGTGTTCTCCTTCTGCATGTGCCCCGGCGGCATCCTGGTTCCCTCTTCCACCGAGCCCGGCACGGTGGTGCTTAACGGCATGAGCAACTCCGCCCGAAGCGGGAAGTTCGCCAATGCCGGGGTTGTGGTTCAGATCGAGCCGGAGGACGTTCCGGGCGATTCGGCGTTCCGCCTGATGGATTTCCAGCATTCGGTGGAGAAGAAGATGTATGATTTCTGCGCTGCGAACGGTGCTGAGAACCCGATGGCGGCTCCGGCCCAGCGCATGGAGGATTTCTGCCTTGGGAAGATAAGCAAGAAGATGCCGGAGACCACTTATCATCCAGGCGTGGTTTCCGCGCCTCTTCACGAGTTGCTGCCGCCGATGATAGCGGACAGGCTCCGGAAGGTTTTCCCGCGGGTGAAGATCCGCAACTATTTTAACAATGCCGCGCTGCTACTGGGTGTCGAGTCCCGGACCTCGTCTCCGGTGCGCATCCCGCGCGATCCGGAAACCCTGGAATATGTTTCCATGCCGGGGGTTTATCCCTGTGGCGAGGGTGCAGGGTATTCCGGCGGCATCGTTTCGTCGGCCATAGATGGTATTCGCTGTGCGGAGGCAGCTGCAAATGGCAGATAATTACCTTGAAAACAAGATGGCGGCCTTCCGCGAAGGCAAGACGGTGGTTAGGCGTCCTGCAGTTTCCGTAGAGGGATTACTGGACAGGCTTTCAACTGATGCGTCGCCCGACGCATCAGTTATGCCTGTACAACTAGAAGCTGTGGTACGGGCGGGAACCACTATAAAAGAATCGGAATCTTTTAGATACGAGACGGAAGAGGAAAAAGGAATAATACGGGTCCTGGGGCCGACGTCGCCAAGGCGGTATCTGGTGGAGGCGGGAGAAGTCATAATGGCGATGCGCCTCAAGGCGGCCGAACTGCACCTCGGGTGCGAAGTAAAAATCCAGCCGGAATCGACCGCACCGGCAAACCCTTTGATTGCAACACTGAAACTATATAGAATAACCTATGGACAAAAGAATAGCCCTGAATCCGAATGAGGTGGTGTCTTTCCTGGAGAAAGCTCCGGAGACCTTCACCCGTGAGGATATGCTCACTTTCATCTGTGAGAAGAACATACGGATGATCGATTTCATGTATCCCGCCGAAGACGGGCGCGTGAAGACACTGAATTTTACCATTAATAATCTTGCGTACGCGGAGACCATCCTGACGGAAGGGGAGCGTGTGGACGGATCGAGCCTGTTCCCGTCTTTCATCGAGGCTGGAAACAGCGACCTGTACGTGCTTCCACGCTACCGCACTGCATTCGTGGATCCTTTCAACGAGATCCCCACCCTGTGCTTCCTCTGCAGTTTCTTCGGCAAGGACGGCGAGCCTTTCGACTGTGCCCCGCACGCGACGCTGATGAGGGCTGAGAAGGCTTTCGAGGAATCTACAGGCATGCAGTTCGAAGCGATGGGAGAACTGGAGTACTATGTGATCTGCAACGAAGATCCTCTCTTTCCGGCCACAGACCAGAAAGGATATCATGAGAGCGAGCCTTTCGCAAAACTGAATGACTTCCGCCGTGCCTGCATGGATCATGTAGCCAAGACCGGAGGCCAGATCAAATACGGCCACAGCGAGGTGGGAAACTTCACCCTGGACGGAAAGATATACGAGCAGAACGAGATAGAGTTCCTGCCCAATCCTGTCGAGACGGCTGCTGACCAGCTCCTGCTTGCGAAGTGGGTAATCCGCAACCTGGCCTACAAGTACGGGCTGGACGTAAGTTTCGCCCCGAAGATCACGACCGGCAAGGCAGGATCCGGCATGCATATTCACATGCGCCTGATGAAGGATGGCCGGAATGTCACCCTGGGTGCGGATGGCAAACTTTCCGAG
>JAEENZ010000153.1 GCA_016283985.1 Bacteroidales bacterium
CAGCGGCAGCCTGGGCTTCCTGCTCTTCTTCGGCACGCTTGGCATCTGCCAGGAGCACCTCGAATGCGCTTTCGCGGTCGATGGGGGTGTCGTACTTGCCGGCTATCATCGAACTGTTTATCAGCTGCTTGCGCTGGGCCTCGGTGATGGCTCCTATCTGGCTGAGAGGGAAGAGTATCTTGGCGCGCTCCACGACGCAAGGTGCGCCCTTCTCGTCGAGGAAGGAGACCAGTGCCTCGCCGGTGCCGAGCTCCATGATGGCGTCTGCTGTCTTGAAGGCGGGGTTGGCGCGGAAGGTCTCTGCGGCGGTGCGCACGGCCTTCTGGTCCTTGGGAGTATATGCGCGCAGGGCGTGCTGGATGCGGTTTCCGAGCTGGCCGAGGATGTTCTCGGGGATGTCGGTAGGGGACTGGGTGATGAAGTATACGCCCACGCCCTTGGAACGGATCAGGCGGACCACCTGCTCGATCTTGTCTACCAGCGCCTTGGGAGTCTCCTCGAAGAGGGTGTGCGCCTCGTCGAAGAAGAATACGAACTTGGGAAGTTCCAGGTCGCCGACCTCGGGCAGCTTGGTGTAGATCTCCGAGAGGAGCCAGAGGAGGAAGGTGGAGTAGAGCTTGGGGTTCTGCATCAGCTTGTCGGCCGCCAGGACGCTCAGGATGCCCTTTCCGCAGTTGGTCTGCAGGAGGTCGTAGATGTCGAAGGCGGGCTCGCCGAAGAACTTCTCGGCTCCCTGGCTCTCGAGGCTCAGGAGGGCACGCTGGATGGCTCCTATGCTGCCTTCCGTGACGTTTCCGTACATCACGCGATATTCCGCGGCATGCTCGGCTACGTATCCAACCATGGCGCGCAGGTCCTTCAAGTCGAGGAGCAGCAGGCCCTTGTCGTCCGCAACGCGGAAGATGATGTCCATCACTCCGCTCTGTACCTCATTCAGGCCGAGGAGACGGCTGAGGAGCATGGGGCCCATGTTGGAGATGGTGGTGCGCATGGGATGTCCCTGCTCGCCGAACACGTCGTAGACACGCACGGGGCAGCCTGCGAACTGGGGATTTTCTATCTGGAATTCCGGCATACGCTTCTCGATGAAGCCGCTCATGGCACCGGGCTGGCTGACGCCGCTGAGGTCGCCTTTCATGTCGGCCATGAAGCAGGGAACGCCTGCCTGGCTGAAGGTTTCTGCAAGCACCTGGAGGGAAACGGTCTTACCCGTTCCGGTGGCGCCGGCGATCAGTCCGTGGCGGTTGGCCATCTTACCGCAAATAGATATAGGGCCGTTTTCCGAGTGGGCGACGTAGAGCCCGCGGGTTGAATCTAACATATTGGTATAGTTTTAACTATTTCTTTCCGTGAGTTTTGCGGCCGTGCTTCTTGTTCTTCTTGGAAGCCACATAACCTGCCGCAAGGGCAACGATGGCGATACCGATGATGATATAGGTCATGGAGTTGGCGTTGTCGCCCTTGACGCGGGACCACATCGCAAGCAGCTTGTCGGTGTCGGCACCCCAGTCATGTTCGAGGGCGCAGCGGTCGATGACGGCCTGGTCGGGGTAAAGGACGGGATCCACGCGGACGCTGGATGCATCCGGGCCGAAGAAGTAGCTGAGGTCGATGGGCTCACATTCATCGTCAATCTGGCTTTCGAGCACCTCAATGGCGCCGTTGGCGGATACATAGCCGGTTTCTTCCATGTTGCGGATTGCGATGTCCGGGCGGCACATGAAGTCGATGAACCAGGATGCAGCCTTGATGTTCTTTGCATACTTGGGGATCACCCAGCTGTCGAACCAGACCGTGCTGCCCTCCTCGGGAACGATATAATCGAGGTTTACACCAACGTTGGCGGCTTCCTCGATGGCCCACACGGCATCTCCGCTCCAGTTGAGCGAAATCACGCCGCGGCCCTTGGTCATCTGGTCTTTTCCGAAATCGGCCTCCCAGCCCAGCACGCCGTCCTTAACCTGCTTCAAGTAAGCCTCTACAGCAGCGATAGACTCGTCGGACGAATCGTACATCAGGTCCTGCAGGGTAACCGTTCCTTCGGCAAGCTCCTTCTGCTTGAGGTAGATGAGCACGGGGCCGTATACATCGCGCGGAGCGTCCTTGATGAGAATCCTGCCTGCGAACTTGGGATTGCGGATTACATCCCAGGTGCCGGCTTCCTCCGCAGTGACTTCATCGGTATTGTAGATAATGCCGGTGGTTCCCCACATGTAGGGCACGGAATAGTCGTTGGCGTCGATGTTCGGATTGATATCGCGGAACATCTTCTTCATGTAGGGCGACTTGTTGAGCGCTATGTAGTTGACGGAATCGGGAATGGACTCGAAATCGAGGGGCTGCACGAGACCGGTGTTCATCATTCGCTCCAGGATGTAGTCGGAAGGGCAGACCACGTCGTAGTCTTCGTGCCCCTTCTCGATCTTGGAGAGCATGGTCTCGTTGACGTCGAAGGTCTGGTAGACCACTTGGATCTCCTCGCCGGTCATTTCCTTGTACCAGCTCTCGAATTCGGGAAGCACCGATTCGTCGATGTAGTCCGACCAGTTGTAAACCTTCAGGATGCCCTCACGGTTGGAGGTGCAGGCGACCGCGGCGACGAGCGCAGCCACGGCAATCAGCAGTTTTTTCATTTCTTGGCGTTGTTCTTTGATTGACGGATGTTGATGACCAGGAGCACTACCAGTATGACCAGGAAAAGTATGGTCATCAGAGGCTTGAGCTCCGGGGTAAGGCCGCCCTTGCGGGCGTCGGTATAAATATAGGTGGACAGGGTGTCCAGGCCTATGGTTCCACGGGTGAAGAAGGTGACTGCAAAGTCGTCCAGACTCATGGTGAAAGACAGGATGAATCCGGATATCATCCCCGGCCGGAGGGCCGGTACCATCACCTTGCGAAGGGCCTGGCGGGGCGTGGCTCCGAGGTCCAGGGCTGCTTCGTAGATGTTGGGATTCAGCTGGCTGAGCTTGGGCAACACGTTCAGCACCACGTAAGGGGTGCAGAAGGTGATGTGCGCGAGCACCACTGTGGTGTATCCCTGCGAGATGTGCAGGAACACGAAGAGCAGGAAGAGGCTGACGCCCGTGATTATATCCGGATTGATCATCGGGATATTGTTCAGGAAGGTCATCACATCCTTCTTGCGTCCCTTCAGGTTATAGATGCCGATCGCAGCCACAGTGCCGAGCATGGTCGCCACGAGCGAGGCGATGAGGGCAATCAGCAGGGTATTGTTCACCGCGGACATCAGTCCGGAGGCATTCTGCATGCTGCCGCTGAAGAGGTTCTTGTAGAGCTGGAAGGAGAATCCAGTCCAGTTGCCAAGGCTCTTGGCTTCGGTGAACGAGAACACCGCGATGAACACTATCGGTGCGTACAGGATTATTAGGACCAGCCAGATGTAGATTCTGGAGAGTATCTTGGTGCTGCTTTTCATCATATAGTCCCTCCGCTGACCGCCTCCTCGGAATCACTTCCCTGGAGGAACGTTGTTATGCCGATGATGACGAGCATGATGAGCGAAAGCGCTGCACCGTAGTTCCACATCGAGTTGTTGATATTCTCCTGTATGATGGTACCGAAGAGCTTGATCTTGTTGTTGGTCAGGAACTCCGAGATGGCGAAGGTGGAGACGGTGGGCATGAAGACCATCATCACGCCGCTCAGGATGCCGGGCATCGAGAGAGGGAGGGTGACCTTGCGGAACACCTCTCCGGGCGTCGCCCCGAGGTCCTGTGCGGCCTCTGCGTAGGATTTATCCATCTTGTTGAGCACATTGTAGATAGGATAGATCATGAAGGGCAGATAGTCGTAGCACATACCGAAGAGGAGCGTTCCCTTGCCGAGCTGCACGCCCGCCATTGTGAAGAGCTCGGCCGTGGCCAGGGTGCGCATGAGCGCGTTGATCCACATGGGGAGGATGAACAGCACCACGGTGACCGCGCTGCGGTTCAGGTCCTTGTTGGCGAGTATCCAGGCCGCAGGGTATCCTATGAGGATGCACAGGGCCGTGTTCTCGATTGCGACTTCGATGGAGAGGGCGAAGGTGCTCAGCGAATCGCCGTCGGAGAAGAACTTGGCGATGTTCTTGAGCGTGAAGTGCCCTGCACCGTCCTGCAGCGCATACATGATGATGAGCAGCAGGGGCAGCACCACGAAAATCACCAGGAAGATGAAATATGGCAAAGACCAGCTGGATCTTTTAATCGTTTTCATCTTTCTTGCTGAGCTTGATGGTTTCCGGGAGGAACTTGATGCCTACCAGGTCTCCCTTGTCCCAGATGTCGTTGGTGTCCACATAGAGGAAATCGCCGGCATCCGTCTTGATGTAGAGGTGATAGTGGTTTCCCATGTAGAGGATGAAGTGGACTTCGCCGTTGAGTACGCCCTCGTCGAGGTTGTCGAGGAGTTCGACGCCCTCGAAGGGAACGTCTACAATCACCTCGGTGCCGGGTTCGAAGTCGTTGGGGATGGGGAAGTCCTCGTCGAAGATGGTTATGGTCTCCTCATCCTTCACGATGCCGGAGAGCACGTTGGAACGGCGCTCCTTCTTCATCACCTGGATGTCGTCGGGGTCGATGTAGAGCATGACCTCGCTACCCACGGGGTAGGGGTCGTAGTCCTGTATCATCAGCTCGTAGCCCGTGTCGGTATCCACCCACATCTCGTAGTGTACGCCCTTGAAGGTGCAGGAGTTGACGGTGGCTTTGAACTGGCACTTGGCAGGGTCGGTGGTGAAGTAGATGTCTTCCGGGCGGACGACGACGTCTACGGGCACATCCTCGCCGAAACCCTCGTCCACGCAGTCGAATATGTGCTTGATGAAGGCGACCCGGCGGTCTTTGATCATGCGGCCCTTGAGTATGTTGCTCTCGCCGATGAAATCCGCCACGAAGGCGTTCACGGGCTCGTTGTAGATGTCGGTGGGGGTGCCTACCTGCTGGATCTTGCCTTCGTTGATGACGACGATGGTGTCGCTCAGCGTAAGGGCTTCCTCCTGGTCGTGCGTGACGTAGATGAAGGTGATGCCGAGCTTGCGGTGCATCTCTTTCAGCTCTATCTGCATGTCCTTGCGCATCTTGAGGTCCAGGGCGGCGAGGGGTTCGTCGAGGAGGAGCACCTTGGGCTGGTTGACGATGGCTCGCGCGATGGCAATACGCTGCTGCTGTCCGCCGGAAAGGGTTTCCACGTCGCGGTCTTCATAATCGCTCATGGCAACCAGCTTGAGCACCTTGCGGACGCGCTTGTCAATCTCTTCCTCAGGGGTCTTCTTCAGCTTGAGGCCGAAGGCGATGTTGTCGTAGACGTCCAGATGGGGGAAGAGGGCGTAGCGCTGGAACACGGTGTTCAGCGGGCGCTCGTGGGGAGGCACGCCGGCGATGTCTTTGCCGTCCAGCAGGATGCTGCCCTCGTCGGGCTGCATGAATCCAGCTATCATGCGCAGCAGGGTGGTCTTACCGCAGCCGGAGGGTCCGAGAAGGGTCAGGAACTCGCCACGGCGCACGTAGAGATTGATGTCGTCCAGCACTTTCTTGTCTCCGAAAGACTTGCTGAGGTGCTGGATATTGATGATCCGTTCGTCCTTAGCCATTATTTCAGGGAGAAGTTGAGATAATAGATAGCGCCGATCGTTGCGGCGAACACGTTATCGTCGTGACGGTAGCCCGTGGCGAAATGGAGGCGGAGGGATTCGGTAGGGAACCAGTAGCCGTCCAGGCCCAGGACCAGGTCTTTGTTCTTGCTTTCGAAAGCCATCTCTCCGGCTATGTGGGCGGTGAACTGGAGTTTTTCGCTGGGAGCGTAGATGATGGAAGGGATCATGGTGAGTCCGCTGACCATCATCTCGGTTTCATCGCCGATGGCGTTATATGCATCCAGGCCGACGGTGAACTTGTCGTCGAGGGCAAGGCGCTGGCCGAGGGAAACCAGGGGGAAATATTCGCCGGGGGCACTCTGAACGGCATTCACGCTCCAGATATTGGAGAAACCGCCGTATTCGCCGCGCCACTCGAGGGCATAGTTGAAAAGCTTGCTCTTGAAAGGATATTCTCCAAAGGGGGAGGAGGTCATCTGTGCGGAGATCGTAGTGTTCTCCGCCTCGTTGCTCCATTCCAGCTTTGCGCCCCACTGATAGACCTGGAGGTTGTTCCATAGGCTGGAATTCAGGAAGGAGAATGACTCGACGTCGTATGCGTCGAACTCGAAGCCGCCGAATGTCATGGCCTGCTTGCCGAGCGAAAGGCCGAAACCACCGAATGAAAGCGTGGCATAGCCCCAGTCCATCCAGTTTACATCATCGCTCCTGCCGGTATTCCTGTAGAGAGATTTGATGGCATCACGGTCCAGCTTGCCATTGTCGTCAAGGCCGAAAGAGGCCCAATGGTTGCAGATGCTGAAAGACAGCCAGTCGGTAAGATCACCTTCGAATAGTGAATAGAGAGAAGAATCGCCGAATGTAAAATCGCCATTGTAATTGAGGTCCAACCTCGGAATAACGGACAACCCGACACCCGTGCCGGCGTTGTCAGCCTCTGCCACGCGGACATACTCCTGCGCGGTCCCATGGAGGCAGAACAGCAAGGATGCTGCACAAACAACCAGGAATTTCTTCATTTCTACACATAAAAAGAGTTTAGTTCAACAATGGCGCAAAGGTAAAAAAAATAATCTATTTTTTGTATCTTTGTCCGACACAAAATGCACTATGATCCAAGTCTATTGCAAAAACACCGGCACCACCAAGGCTTTCAGGGAGGGAACCACACTCCTGGACATGCTGCCGGAGTTTGAGTTCGAGAAGCCGTATCCCATTGTATCAGCGAAAGTTAACAATGTTTCCCAGGGGCTGAAGTTCCGCGTCTACAACAGCCGCACCGTGGAGTTCTGCGATGCCACCGCTCCAAGCGGGATGAGGGTGTACATACGTTCCCTCTGTTTCCTGCTCTGCAAGGCCTCCAAAGACGTGTTCCGCGGCAGCAGGATTTCCATCGAGCATCCCATCTCGCACGGCTATTTCTGCGAGCTCCAGAAGCAGGACGGAAAGCCGGTTACCCAGGAGGACGTGGACAAGCTGAAGGCCAAGATGGCGAGCCTGGTGTCGAAGAACCAGCCTTTCCACCGTTTCGAGGCCCCCATCGAGCAGGTGATAGACATAATGCACAAGATAGGGGCGGAAGACAAGGTCAAGCTCCTCGAAACCAGCGGCCAGGTCTACATGGACTACTACGCCCTCGGCAAGACGAAGGATTATTATTACGGCCGCCTGGTGCCTTCCACCGGATATCTAAACAAATGGGATCTGCGCATGTATCACGGGGGGATGCTTCTCATCGGCCCCAGCAAGCATAATCCCAACAAGCTGGCTCCCTACATCGACCAGCCCAAGACCTTCCGCATGTTTTCCGAGAACCACAAGTGGAACGAGATCATGGGCCTGAACACCGTGGGAGACCTGAACAAGAGCCTGCTGGACGGCAACGGAAGCGACCTTATCCAGATAGCCGAAGCCCTTCAGGAGAAGAAGATAGTGAAGATGGCGGAAGAGATTCACAAGCGCTACACCGGGCCCAACAAGGTGCGCCTTGTGCTGATCACAGGCCCGTCGAGCTCAGGTAAGACGACCGTCTCCAAGCGCCTCGCCGTGCAGTTGAAGGCCTGCGGGCTCAGGCCCCTTACCTTCAGTACGGACGATTATTTCGTAGACCGAGAGAAAACCCCTCTGCTTCCCGACGGAAGCCCTGATTTCGACAACTTCGATACCGTAGACCACGATGCCCTGGAGGCCGATCTGATGAAGATTCTTGCTGGGGAGGAGGTGGAAGTGCCCCAATTCAATTTTGTCACCGGAAAACGCGAATACAAGGGTCGCAGATATAAGCTTCAGCCTGGCAACGTGGTGGTGCTGGAAGGCATCCATGCCCTGAATCCGAAGCTCACGGCGAAGATTCCGGAGAAGAAGAAATACCGCATTTTTATTTCGACTCTCACCGGCATCGCGCTCGACGACCACAACTGCATCCCCACGAGCGACAACAGGCTCCTGAGACGCATTGTGCGCGACTACAACAAGGGCGCGTTTACTGCCCGCCAGACCATCAGCCAATGGCCTAAGGTGCGTGCCGCGGAAGACAAGTGGATCTATCCTTACCAGGAGAATGCGGACGTGATGTTCAATTCGGCCTACCTGGTGGAGTTCGCCGTGCTGCGCAACCATGCGGAGCCCATCCTGGGCAGCGTGCCAAAAAACTGCCCCGAGTATGCCGAGGCGCACCGTCTGCTGAAGTTCATCCACTACTTCGTGCCGGTGCCGGACAACGAAATTCCGCCAACGTCGCTGCTGCGCGAATTCGTCGGCGGAAGCTCGTTCAAGTATTAGATTTTACTCCCTTTCTGCGAGGCGCTTTTCTGCGAGCGCCTCGAATTTCGTACCCGGGCGACCGTAGTTGCAGTAGGGGTGGATGCTGATGCCTCCGCGGGGCGTGAAGAAGCCCGTGACCTCGATGTAGCGGGGATCCATCAGATGGATAAGGTCCTTCATGATGATGTTCACGCAGTCTTCGTGGAAGGCTCCGTGATTGCGGAAACTGAAGAGATAGAGCTTGAGGCTCTTGCTCTCGACCATGCGCACGTCCGGGATGTAGCTGATGCGGATTTCAGCGAAGTCGGGCTGTCCGGTGATAGGGCAGAGACTGGTGAATTCGGGGCAGTTGAAACGCACCCAGTAGTCGTTTTCCTGATGGCGGTTCTCGAAAGCCTCGAGCACCGAGGGATCGTAATTCGCCTTGTATTCGGTTTTCTTTCCGAGGGCCTGCAGGCCTTCATCTTTACGTGAGTCCATATTATTGAATGTCAGACAGTTTAAATGGATTATAGGAGATGCCTTCGTCGTAGATGTCGGTGCCTTCGCTCGCCTTGACCCTGCGTACGACCAGGGCTGTTACTGGCAGGATGACTATCTCGTAGAGCACCTTGAAACTGACCTGGAAAAGCATCATGGTGGCGAGCACCTTGACAGGGGTTCCGAAGAATGCGATGGGCATGAAAATGAGGGAGTCCAGAAGCTCTCCTGCAACCGAGGAAAGGATGGCGCGGGAGCCGAATCGGCGGCCCTTGTCGGCCACTTTCATCTTACTGAGCACCAAGGAGTTGAGCGTGGAGCCCGCAAGGAAAGCTATAAGCGAGGCGAAGGCCACGCGGGGAGCCATCCGGAACATGTAGTCGAAGTGCTCTCCGCCGTCCCAGAATGAGGCGGAGGGGAGCCATACCACGAGCTGCCCGAAGAGTACAACCAGAAGGTTGGCCGCGAAGGCCGTCCAGATGACCAGGCGGGCCTTCCTGTAGCCCCAGACCTCGGTGAGGCAGTCGTTCAGGATGTAGGATATGGGGAAAATGATCACCGCACCGGGAAGATTGATCTCCCAGCCGAGGTGGAACACTTTGGTTGCGAATAAATTGGATGTGATGAGGCAGACGGTGAACGCCACTGCCATCAGCAGGAATGTAGTCGAGTACTTTTCTTTCATTTTTGCAGTTTTTATAGTGGTACCTGTTACACTTGTTTCTCACGAAACTCGCCGCAAAGATACAACTTTTTTTATTACATTTGTCTCAGACAAGAAAACCACGCATATCATGACCGATTTCCACTACTTCACCCCGACCGAAATCGTATTCGGCAAATCTTCCGAGGAACAGCTCCCGAGCCTTCTGGGCAAGCACGGAGCGAATAAGGTGCTCCTGCATTACGGCGGAGGCAGCGCAGAGCGCAGCGGCCTTCTGCTGAAGATACGCACTATGCTGGATGTGGCGGGCATCCCCTTCGTGGAACTCGGGGGAGTAGTACCGAATCCCCGCCTGTCGCTGGTATATAAGGGTATATCGCTGTGCAAGGCAGAAGGGGTGGATTTCATCCTCGCCGTGGGCGGCGGCAGCGTGATCGATTCTTCCAAGGGAATCGGCTACGGACTGGCCTACAACGGCGATGTGTGGGATTTCTTCGATGCAAAGGCGAAGCCTGCTGGGGCGGTTCCGGTAGGGGTGGTGCTGACCATACCCGCATCGGGGAGCGAGATGTCCGACAGCACGGTTCTTACCAACGACGAACTTGAACTCAAGCGTGGCTGTAACAGCGATTTCTGCCGGCCGAAGTTTGCCATTATGAATCCGGAACGCACCTACACCCTGCCTGCATTCCAGACCGCCTGCGGAGTCACCGACATCCTGATGCACACCCTGGAACGGTATTTCTCCAAGACTCACATGGACATTACCGACGCCATCGCCGAGGGGCTTCTTAGGACAGTGATGGATGCCGGCCGGAAGGTGCTGGAAGATCCTTTCAACTATGAACTCCGCGCCACCATAATGTGGGCGGGAAGCCTCTCGCACAACGGCCTGACCGGTTGCGGCGGGGTGTCCGATTTCGGCACACACCGCCTTGAGCATGAACTCAGCACTATGTACGGGGTTGCCCATGGGGCAGGCCTGGCGGCCCTCTGGTGCAGTTGGGCGAAGTATGTGATGGCGGAAGACCCTTCCCGTTTCGAGTCTTTCTCCCGGAACGTGCTGGGCGGGAAAGAGCCTCTTGGCACAATGACGGACTTCTTCCACAGCATAGGCATGCCTGCATCTATCCCCGAACTCATAGGCCGTCAGGCGACTCAAGAGGAGATTGAGACCATGGCCCTTCGCTGCAGCCGCGGAGGAGACTTTAAAGTGGGGAATTTCAAAGTTTTAGGCAAAAAAGAAATGCTGGAAATATATAAGCTGGCGAATGAATGAATTTTTTATTAAATTTGCGAAGTTAAAGAGCTAAAAATTATTAATTCTACCAATATGAAAAAAGTTCTCTTTGTAGCAGCAATGCTGCTCACTTTCTCCGCCGGAGCACAGACTCTCGGTGAACAGATGCTCACTCAGGCACAGAAGGGCCTGGAAGAGGCACAGGCAAGGTACACAGAGCAGACTGCCATCAGCGAAAAGCAGATTGCAGCTAGCCAGAAAACCATCAACGAGCTCAAGCTTGTCCTTGCAAAAGACCAGGCTACTCTCGATCAGGCCAATGCCACCATCAAGGCAAAGAATGCCGTGAAGAAGACCAAGAAAGACACCTACAACGCACAGAAGAAAGCTTTCAAGGCCGACAAGACCGTCACTGCCGACGAGCAGTATCAGCTTTCCCTCATCGAGGGCGAAGTCAATGCAATTGATTCCGAGATCAAGTCCGACAAGGCTGCTGCCAAGAAACTGCAGGAGATTGTCAACCGCGACAAGGAACTCATCAAGAGCGAAGAGAACAAGATCGCTGACAGCAAGAACGCAGTAAAGGCCTCCAAGAGCGAAGTTGCATCTGCAAAGAAGATGATCGCCGCTGCCGAGAAGCAGATCAAGGCCGAAGCCAAGACTGCTGCCGCATCAGCAAAAGCTGCTACCAACCACGAGACCGCTACCGAGATTCCTGAACCCGCAGAGAATCCGAACATCGCTCCTGTTGCTGCACCCGAACCGGTTGCAATGCCTGAGGAGCCCGTAGTTGCTCCCGAGGCTCCCGTGGTGCCGGAACCCGTAGTTGTTCCTGAACCCGTTGCAGAGCCTGTGGCCGAGCCCGTCGCTCCTGCAGTAGAGCCTGCAGCACCCGCTGTGGAACCTGTTGCTCCCGTCGTAGAGCCCGTTGCAGCATAAAAGACCAAAGATTTCGATTGTCGGTGCCGGTGCCGCCGGTTGCTTCTGCGCTGCGCAGTTGCACGAGGCTCTCCCCGGTGCCGACATTCGTATTCTGGAAGCAGGTCCCAAACCGTTGGCCAAACTGGCCCTTACCGGTGGCGGACGCTGCAATATAACCAACACATTCGAATCTGTCCGGAGTCTGGATGAAGTTTATCCGCGCGGCGCAAATCTCATGAAGAGGGCGCTCGCGGATTTTTCGTGGCGTGATACCCTGGATTGGTTCGAGCGCAGGGGAGTCCGGTTCGTGACGGAAGATGGCGGGCGCGTCTTCCCTGCGTCGCAGGATGCCGGGGAAATAGTCCGCGTGCTTCTGAAAGCGCTGGAAGGGGTGTCGATAGAATGCGGAAACCGCATCACGGCCCTTCCTGAGGCCGATTCCGTAGTAGTGACTACGGGCGGTGCAGCCGGCATGGAAATCCTCGGGAATCTCCCGGTAGATTTAGTCCCGCCGGTACCATCTCTCTTCTCATTCAATATTAGCGATACCCCGCAGGGCGGCCGCAGCGAGATTACGGCCCTGATGGGCATGAGCCAGGACGTTACGCTCTGCATTCCCAGCACGAAACTCCGCTCGGAGGGGGCTCTGCTGATAACCGACTGGGGTTTCAGCGGCCCTGCCGCACTGAGGCTGTCCTCCTATGGGGCAAGATATCTTGCAGAGCATGGATATGCGAGTCCCGTGAGCGTCCGCTGGATTGCCGGAAGCGAAACCGAGACTGCCTCGGCACTTGCCGGGCTCAAGGCGGCCAATACAAAGAAACTTGTCCGCTCCGTGCATCCGGAAGGCGTGCAGGCACGCCTATGGGAACATATCATCGCCCGCAGCGGCCTCCGTGCCGACATTTCCTGGGGTGAGCTGGGCAGCAAAGGCCTGAACCATCTTGTGCAGACCCTTCTTTGCGACACCTATTACATTCATGGCAAGACCCGTTTCCGCGACGAGTTCGTTACCTGCGGCGGCGTGAGCCTTTCTTCGATAAACGCAAAAACTCTCGAGTGCAAACGACATCCGGGCCTGTATTTTGCAGGCGAAGTGCTGGACGTAGACGCAGTGACCGGCGGGTTCAACCTGCAGGCAGCATGGTCTACGGCACATTTGGCAGCAAAGTCAATAATTAGCAGTTATGATACGCAAAATCTCTGATTCAATTATCTACATCGGAACCGATGATTTCTCCGATCCTTTGTTCGAAGGCCAGTATGCCCTGCCTGACGGAATGGCATACAATTCATATTTGATCCGGGACGAGAAGATCGCGATCATGGATTCCACCGATTCCCGTACCAGCGCGGCCTGGAGGGAGAATCTCCTCGAGGCCCTCGCTGGAGCGGAACCGGATTTCTTCGTGCTGCATCATCTGGAACCCGACCATTCCTACGAACTGGCCTGGGTGCTGGAGAAGTATCCTGCCATCAAACTCGTAGCTACTGCCAAACTGATCTCGATGGTTCCCCAGTTCTTCCCGGAAATCAACCTTGAAGGCCGCACAGTGGTGGTTAAAGAGGGAGATGTGCTGGAACTTGGAAAGCATTGCCTGCAGTTCTTCATGGCCCCGATGGTACACTGGCCGGAGGTTATGGTGAGCTACGAGAAAGCAGAAAAGATCCTTTTCTCCGCCGATGCTTTCGGCAAGTTCGGCGCCCTCAGCCGCTGCGGCTTCGATTCCAGCGAAGATGACGACTGGGCATGCGAAGCTCGCAGGTATTATTTCAATATAGTAGGGAAGTACGGTGGCCCCGTGCAGACCCTGCTGAAGAAGCTGTCCGCTGTGGATATCTCCACCATCAGCCCCCTGCACGGCCCTGTGCTGAAGGATAATCTCGGCGAATATATCCGCCTCTACGATATCTGGAGCAGCTATGGAGTTGAGACGGAAGGAGTTTTCATCGCCTGCGCATCCATCCACGGGAATACCCTTAAGGTGGCGGAGAAGCTGGCAGAAATGCTGCAGGAGAAAGGCGTGAAGGTGGCGTTCAACGACCTCACCCGGGATGATTCCGCCGAGGCCATCGAAGATGCCTTCCGCTACGGCACCCTGGTGCTGGCCGCATCTTCCTACGACGCCGGTCTCTTCCCTCCGGCTGCCGAGTTTATCGCACATCTTCAGGACAAGAGCTGGCAGAACCGCCGCGTCGGCCTGATTGAGAACGGTTCATGGGCACCCTCGGCCGGACGCGTGATGAAGGAGAAGTTCTCCGCTATGAAGAATGTGACAGTTCTTGAGCCGCTTGTAACCATCCGCAGCGCAATGAAGGACAGTGACATGCCCGCACTGGAAGCCCTCTGCGAAGCGCTCCTGAGCTAGATTTCCTTGATTTCGCAGTCGGCCGGAGGCAGGATGTTTCCGTCGATTGTTACAGACCCTATCTTTCCCCGCACGAGTATCTTGCCGCTGCGGGGATTCTTTATGTTTGTGATGTCGCCGATGACGGTGGCGTCCAGCACCGTGTCCTCGAAGCAACGGTCGCTGGCGGCATCGAAGGTGCAGTCTTCGAGAATCAGGCCGTCTACATAGCAGAGAGGCTGCTCCCCGGCAATGTGGCAGCGGACCAGTTTCAGGTTCTTAGAGTGCCATCCGAGGTATTCGCCGTCGAGGATGCTGTCGTATATGGTGACGTTCTCAGTCTCCCAAAAGGCGTCTTTGGTAACTATCTTCGCGTTGCGTATGACTGCGTCCTTCACATACTGGAAAACATATTTGGAATCGGATTCCAGGCCGTCCACGTCGATATTCTTGCAGAACATGAAAGGGTAGGTCCCCTCATGCAGGGTGACGTTACGGACCTTGAGCCCGTCCACGCGCCAGAAGGTTTCGTCGGCATCGTTTATTTTGACATTCTCTAGGCTCAGATTGCTCATTTCGCGGAAAAACTTGGGACCGTCTATGACGCAGTCCTTCATGACCATGTCGTTGCTGTACCAGACTGCAGAACGGGAGCCGGCGGCAAAGTAGCAATCCGTTATGACAGAGCCATCTACGTGCCACCAGGGATACTTGCCGTAGAACTTGCAACCGTCCGCCTCCATGTTGCGGCAGAACTTGATTCCCGACTCGCCGTCGACTATGGTAATGTTCTCCAGACGGGTATCTTTAACGGCAAACAAAGGTCTCTCTCCGCCGAATATCTTATCTTTGATTAAATTCATTATATTTGTATGATATAAAGTAATCTTTTTACTGCAAATATTAAACCAAGCCGCCATGATTCTTAGCATTCTGGATACGGACCTCTACAAGTTCTCCACGTCCAACGCTTATTTTCACCTTTATCCGCTTGCGGAAGGCACTTTCAAGTTCAACGACAGGGCGAAAGAGGTTTACGATGACTCATTCCTTTCCGAACTTAAGAAAGAGTTCGCCGAATTGGAGAAACTCAGCCTGACGGACGAAGAGTTCTCATACGTCACGTCAAAAGTGCGTTATATAAACCACAATTATTGGGAATGGCTGCGCGGGTTCCGTTTCGAGGCAGGGAAAATCGATGCCAGACTCGATGCGGAAGGGCATCTGCAGATAGAAGTAACGGATTTCCTGTATAAGGTTACCCTTTACGAAGTGCCTATTCTTGCAATCGTGGCGGAACTGCGCAACAAGGTCCGCGGCAACAAGGTGGATACGGCGAAGGCCCTGGCAATACTCGATGCCAAGCTGGAGATGGCAAACGAGCACGGACTCCTCTTCTCCGAATTCGGCACGCGCAGGCGCTTCTCTTCCGACCTTCACGATGCCATCGTGGCAGAACTGAAGGAGAAATGCCCCAAATACTGTGCGGGCACGTCCAACGTGTACTTGGCCATGAAGTACGACATGACCCCGATAGGGACTTTCCCTCATGAATGGGTGATGTTCCACAGTGGCGTATTCGGCTACAAGAGAGCGAATTACCTGTCGCTGGAAGACTGGATCAAGGTATATGACGGAGCCCTCGGTACCGCCCTTATCGACACTTTCACCACCAGGTCTTTCCTCCGCACCCTCACCATGAAACAGGCCAAGCTGCTGGACGGCTTCCGCCAGGATTCCGGCGACGAGAAGGTGGTCGGGGATGCAATCATCGCACGCCTGAAGGAATTCGGAATAGACCCTGCCACCAAGGTGATAGTCTTCAGCAATGCCCTGAATTTCCCGAAATACAAGGAAGTCGCCGACTATTTCCGTGGAAAGGTGAAAGTGAGTGCCGGCATAGGCACCAATATCACCTGCGATCCGGGAATTCCCGGCTACAAGGCCGCCAACATAGTGATGAAGCTAAGCCGCTGCCGCATGAGCGCAAAGGACCCGTGGGAGAAGGTTATCAAGATATCAGACGACCTTGGCAAGCACATGGGCGACGACCGCGAATTCGACATAGCATCCTACGAACTCCATATTGACTGATGAAAAGGCTGCTGGCGTGCATATTCCTGACCCTGGGACTCGCGGAAAGCGCTTTCTGCGGCGTCCCGATCACGACGGCATTCCACGAGAACGTCAACATCCCCATAAAGGATTACATGGCGGACCTGCGGCAGGGCAATTACTGCCATGTCGACGATTACATTCAATATCTTCCGCTCGCTGGCACGATGCTGCTTTGCAGCGACAAGGATTACAGGGAGGGATGGCAGGACAAGCTCGTGATGGGTGCCACCGGAATGGCAATAATGGGCATTATGGTCAATTCCCTGAAGTATACGGTCTGCGAGATGCGTCCGGACGGCAGCCGCCGAAACTCTTTCCCATCCGGCCACACGGCCACGGCCTTCGTGGGTGCGGAACTCGTGCGCATCGAATACGGATGGGGGTGGGGAGCTGCTGCATACACGGTAGCCGCCGCAACCGGATTCCTGAGAATGTACAATGAAAGGCACTGGTTCCACGATGTGGTTGCCGGTGCAGGGATAGGTATCCTCAGTGCCAGAATGGCATTCTGGCTGCTCCCATGGGAGCAACGGCAGCTGGGAAAGATCAGTTTTCTGCCGTATTTCGCGCCCTTTGCAGATGGGCAGACAGCCGCGGGTCTGGCATTTAATTTCAGGTTTTGAACATGAAAAGAATACTATATATCGTTTCTATCGTCAGCGTGCTGGCCTCCTGTGGCCGGAAAGATGATTACACCGCCTATGCAGCCGGTTCCACCGCGGAGGTGACCGTCTTCGAATCGCCCGGTAAGGGGGAGATAGTGCCTGCAGAGCCCGTTGCAAGGGGTTCCGCCATAGTCGTTACATCAGATAAGACCATCAAGCAGGGAGGAGTGAAGTATCTCCCGGCAAAGATAGGGAAGAGGAAAATATACATTCCTGAGGATGCCCTGGCGTCATCTCCGGAAGAGTGCGTACAGGAGAAGGAGCTTTTCGTACAGACAGCCGCCTCGATGATAGACGACACCCTTCATTCCCATATCTGCGATTTCGCAAAGAAGGGGCGTAAACTGGAGGTCCTGGGCTACGATAATCTACTGCCGGACGGAAGCGTGCGCCGATACAAGGTGAAACACGGCAACGATGGAGCATGGATATTCGGCAAATACACCGTGCTTACCGCAGAAGAGGCTGCGGAGCGTTACTCAGAATTCGACGAGGCACACAAGGCGGTCAAGAACTCATTCAAGGGCGGGGAAGCCATAGGATGCGAATTCAGGCCCTATGAGAAGCCGGTTTTCCCCGACAATCCCATGCCGAATCCTGTGAATGCCTTCTATCTGACCATATCGCCCGCAGGGCTAAAGAACATAGACTCCTTCATCGCTTTGGCCGACAGCACCAACATAAACGCCTTCGTGATCGACATCAAGGACAATGAATGCCCGGGATACATGGCGGAGGCCATGGAGAAATATTCTCCCACGAACTACAAGTGGGCCGGAAGCAACAAGGAGGCCCTCTACAAGGAAGCCATCGACAAGCTTCATGCAAAGGGATACTGGGTGATCGGCCGAATCACCTGTTTCAAGGACAGTTACTACGCCAAGGACCATCCTTCATCCTCCATCTGCGAGAAGGCCACGGGCCAGCCTTTCCTGCACAACAAGAGCTACTGGCCCAGCGCGTACAGCAGGGACGTGTGGCAATTCAACGTGGAACTCGCCAAGGAATCCGTTCGCAAGTTCGGCCTGAACGAGGTGAACTTCGACTACGTGCGCTTCCCGGACAAGATGATAAGCATAGACGCCCAGATGGATTACCGCAACCGCTACGGCGAGAGCAAGGTGCAGGCTATCCAGAACTTCGTCCGCTATGCCTGCGACGAGCTGCATTCGCTCGGCGTATATGTATCAATAGATGTGTTCGGCGAGTCCGCGAATCCCGGCTACACCACGGCCTACGGCCAGTACTGGCCAGCAATCTCCACGGTTGCAGACGTGATCTGCGCAATGCCTTATCCCGATCACTTCGCTGATCATTACTATGGCATATCCAAGCCCTGGAACCATCCCTACGAAATCCTGAAAGCCTGGGGCAAGCGCGTTCAGGGCCGCCAGGCCGTCACCGCATCTCCCGCAGTCGTGCGCACCTGGATACAGGCATATCATGTAATGCGCTGGGTGGATCCACACGGAATCGACAACAACTCCAATTTCATAGAACGCGAGATCCGCGGACTCTACGACGCCGGCCTCACGGGCGGCTACAGCACATGGCTGGCATCCGGCAACATAGCCGTCTACCGCTCTCAGAAGGATGCCTATGCCCTGGATTATCCTTCCCTTCCTCCAATCGACAGCCTTAATACTTTCATCAACCCCAACTAATGAATAAAGTACTGATTTCCCTGGCAATCCTGCCCGTGTTGTTTTCCTGCGGTATGGACAAAGGCATAGACCGTGTAGCGGATGATGTCTTCAACCTTGCTGCATACCAGCTCAAACAATTAGACACCAATCTCTCCGATGTCAGGATGCCCCGGACCATCGAGAATGGCAAACTGGTGACCAGTAGCATCGAATGGTGGTGCAGCGGTTTCTATCCCGGAAGTCTCTGCCCTCCAGCTATTTACA
>JAEENZ010000154.1 GCA_016283985.1 Bacteroidales bacterium
TGGTCATCGTCCTCTGCCTGCTCCTGAAGCCGCTCATATCCGCAATCCTGCGCGGACTGGGAAGCTCGGAGCACCGTAGGGACAGGTAGGGTGCTGGCGGTGCGATAGGACTGGCATATCATTAGGTAGGTTGGCTACGGCATTTGGCGCGGCCGGCTATTTTCGTATCTGCAACCGGGTTGCGAAGAATTCTCTGTATCTTTGTACCTGAAAGAATGAAATCATGAGCGACAAGATCCAGAAATCCTACCGGCAGTCCCGGAATATCTATGATGATGTCCTGACACGGTCCACCTGGTGGAGCCGCCTGTACATGGACATCTTCTGGGGCGGAGTGGATGACAACGAGATCGCACGGACCGTATTGTCTTATATCCCGGATGACTTCTCCGGGAAGCTGCTGGACGTTCCTGTCGGGACCGGCGTCTTCACAGTCGCGAAGTACGCACGCATGAACCGGGCAGCCATCGTCTGCCTGGACTACAGCAGCGACATGCTCGACCAGGCACGAGACCGTTTCTGGAAAGTGGGGATAGGGAACTGCCGTCTGGTCCAAGGTGATGTGGGGGCTCTTCCTTTCGGGGACGAATCCTTCGACATCATCCTTACCATGAATGGCTTTCATGCCTTCCCGGACAAGGAGAAGGCCTATTCCGAAGTGAATCGGGTTCTGAAGGCTGGCGGCCGTCTGGTCGGCTGCTTTTGCATCCGGGGCGAATCCCGCCGGACCGACTGGCTGATGGACCGGATCCTTTCCCGCAGAGGCTGGTTCACACCGCCTTTCGAGACCTTCGACTCCCTGAAAGCGAGACTGGAGAAGGGATACCGGCTCGAAGAGTATCACAAGGAAGGGTCTATCGTGTATTTCATGGCAACGAAAGAACCGCATTAGGATATGAGGACATTCCTGAAGATACTGACCCTGTTCATCGCCGTCGGAGCCGTCGGTGGTGCTGTGATGATGTGGATGGATCCCACCGGCGTCAGCTGGGGAGGGGAGCCGATGCTGGATCTGCTGCGGGCTAAGATGCCCTGGCCTGAGGTCCTTTTCAAGGACTTCATTCCGTCCGGATATGCACTGCTTGCGGTAAACGGCCTGCCCCAGCTGCTGGCCGCCCTGATGCTCTTCAAGAAGCATCCCTGGGCCTACCGGGTTACGCTTGCCTGCGGCATCCTCCTGATGCTGTGGATTGTCCTGGAGTGGTATGTCTGGGGGTTTGTGGCGCTGAGTAACATCTACTTCGTGCTCGGATTGATTGAGGCTGTCGCCGCCATCTATTGCATTCGGAACGGGAAATAACTCACTGAAGTTTCACATGTGAAACTTCAGTGTTTTTTGGCTCACCCGAAAAAGTATGGGGTTTCACCGCGGACGTGTTGCCATACTTGCGGCTTGAACGGGTAGCGGAATGCATGCGGTAGATCTCTTCCGTCCGTATTGTGACAACTTTGCAGCAAATTGGCCCTACAAAATGTTCTATGTGCAAAGTTGTCAGCGAAAAACGCATAAATGAGCAAAAATGAGGACAACTTTGCAACTGGAAAGGCCCACAGGAACGATTTGCTGCAAAGTTGTCAAAGAGTAGCCACATTCGGTTCCGGTTCGCAGCCAGTTCGTAAAATTTCGGCCACCGTTTCAATGGCTATGGCTGCAATATTGCCTGTAGATTCGATTATGTGCATTATAGGCAGGCAAATCAGCTGAAAACGGCTAATTGTCTGCCAATAATGCAAAGATATGCCGTTCTCAGGCCTACAAATGCATTATTGGCAAGCACCCGGATATACGCATCCGGTAATCAATTGATATGATTTGAAGTCTGTAAGCCGGTTCAGTGGAAATCCAGTGGCTGAGGATAATACTTCAGGCGCGCTTATGTGGCTTTCGCCAAAGTGGGATGCATACATATGGTTTCTGCTTCATGTAGGGTACATCATTGCCACTGTCCCCTTCATATCAGCGGGGTCGGAGGCAGTCATCCGGGCTAGAATGCTCTGAGCCGTGCCACCCGCTTTGGCGTCACTAAGGGGCATCATTGATGAGAAGTTCTTCCTCTTCTGATTTGCTGATATCTACGCTTACCCCCACTGGTTTTCGGGTGAGCCTATTTAATCCAATAATTACCTGACTTGGCAAAGAAGACCGGCTCCGCAATGCAGAGCCGGTCTTCTTAGTTGAATGTATACAAAAGATTACAGCTTCACGCTTACCTTCTTGCCCGTGTACCTGACGGTC
>JAEENZ010000155.1 GCA_016283985.1 Bacteroidales bacterium
CCATAGACGGCCTCACTACCATAGGCCTGACCGCTGCCGAGAGCAGCGAGAAGATGAAGGGCAAGCCGGGAACGCAGGTCACCTTCCAGGTGCGCAAGGTCCGCACGGGCGAGATAAAGGATATAACGATCACGCGCGAACGCATCCACATCCCGGATATCGAATACGCCGGCCTGCTGGACGGCACCAAGACAGGATACATCCTCATCGGGGGCTTCACCGAAGGACTCGGGGCCGAGTTCCGCAGCAAGGTGAAGGAACTCCGAAAGCAGGGGATGGACAAGCTCGTGATCGACCTCCGGGGCAACGGCGGCGGCCTGATGAATGAGGCGGTGAACATAGTTTCGGCCTTCGTTCCCAAAGGCTCGCTCGTGGTCAGCTCCAAGGGCAACGACCTGATCGGCGAGCAGAAGTTCAGCACCACCCTTGAGCCGATCGACCTCGATCTTCCACTGATTGTAATGGTGGATTCCGGCTCCGCATCCGCTTCGGAGATCGTTTCCGGTGCTCTTCAGGATCTGGACCGCGCCACCATCATGGGCACGCGCACCTTCGGCAAGGGTCTTGTGCAGAGCATACGCCCGCTGCCCTACAACGGCCAGCTGAAGATAACCACGGCCAAATACTATACCCCTTCCGGCCGCTGTGTGCAGGCCATCGACTACTCGCACCGCAACGAGGACGGCAGCGTGGGGCACATCCCGGATTCCCTCACGCACGAGTTCAAGACCGCCCACGGACGGGTAGTCCGCGATGGCGGCGGCATCACGCCGGATGTGGAGATAAAAGGTAAGGAATACAGCCGCCTGGTCTACTCGCTGGTGGTGAACGGAGTGGTGGAGCAGTACGCCATGGAGTTCGTCAAGACCCACGAGAGCATCCCTGCGGCCAATGACTTCCATTTCGAGGATTTCGACGGCTTCGTGGAATTCGCCAAGGGCAAGGAGTTCGACTACCGTTCATCCGCCAAGGCCAGCTTCGACATGATGAAGAAGCAGTTGGAGAAGGATCAGCTGGCGGATTCCATGAAGGAGCAGTTGGATGCCATGGAGAAGGCCCTGGAGATGGATAAGGAGGCGTTCCTGCGTTTGAAGAAGGATGAGATCGTCCCGTTCATCGAGCGCGAGATAGCCATCCGCTATTGGTATCAGGTTGGCGGCGTTGAGGTGGATCTCCGCTACGACGAAGCCCTCCGCACGGCATTGGCTTACCCACTCAAAAAACTTCCGTAAACGGCACTGCCGTCCAACCGTCTATGCAACGACTGATATTTGCTACCGCCAACCCCGGAAAATTGCGCGAAGCGCGTGAGATCCTCGAACCTCACGGATTCGAGGTGGTTTCACCGTATGACCTGGGCCTGACCAAGGAACAGGTGGACGTTGAGGAAACGGGCAAGACTTTCGAGGAGAATGCCATTATCAAGGTGCAAAATCTCTGGAGCTTGACCGGCCTTCCGTGCTTCGCTGACGACAGCGGCCTCGTGGTGGATGCCCTCGGTGGCGCTCCAGGAATCTATTCCGCCCGCTACGCCTCCCTCGACGGCTCCGGCGAAGATCACAACTTCGCTTCAAATATTGATAAGTTGCTGCATAATCTGCAGGGCGTCACAGATAGAAAAGCGCGTTTTGTCTGTGTCGTGGCTTTGGCCTTGCCGTCGGCAGGGATAAAGACATTCAAAGGCACCTGTGAAGGGCGAATCGCGGAGCAACCCGCAGGCTGCGGCGGCTTCGGCTACGACCCCGTGTTCATTGCCGACGCCTACCCCGACCGCACTCTCGCAGAAGTCGACGAATCTGCAAAGAACGCCATCTCCCACCGCGGCAACGCCCTCGCTGCCATGGTCGAAGCTTTTCGTCGTTAATCATTAGTATTCGCATATTCTGAGTTAAAGTTGCATATATATGCAATTTTATATATCTTTGCTGTGTAATTGAAATACAGTATGCTGAATCGTATAGACATAAGGCAACTCAGAAAGGCTCGTCATATAACGCAGTCTGGGCTTGGCCTGCTTTGCGGCATGGATAAATCCCAGATCTCGCGTATGGAGAATGGCTTTCTTGGAAGTCCTGAGACAGTATCGAGAGTGTTGGCTGCACTCGGTTATGAACTCCGTGTCGAAGTGATCGATAACAGGCGGGGGGTGTCAGGAATATCTGATATGCTTGCGCTGTACAAGTATTATAATGCGAAGCGTCTTGGCATTGTAAAACTGGGTTTATTTGGCAGTTATGCCAGAGGTGAACAAACTGATAATAGCGATGTGGATGTCTGTATATCTCTCGCTGATCCATCGCTATATAAATATGCGGCCATAAGGTCGGATCTGGAATCGTTGTTCAATAAAAAAGTTGATTTGGTTCCTCTCAGTGCAGGGATGACGCAAGAGTTTAAGGATGAAATGAATAAGGATGTGATATATGTGTAGTGATAATAACAGGATAAAATCCCTTCTGGAAACCGCTATTCGCGAGATGGATCTGATAATGACCATGTCTGCACCCATAGAGAAACCTAATGATTTTGGGACGGACTTGAATGGTATGACGATCTTTCGAGCCTGCAGTATGAGTCTTCAGTATATCACGGAGTCGTTTGTGAAAATCAGAAACCTTTCCGGAATGAAAATGTTTACGGCATATAAGTCAGTTCCTTGGAAAGATGTCTTTGGTATGCGCAACTTCCTGTCACATCAATATGTCGAGGTTGATGCTGAAGGTATTTTTTCGACAATCAAGAATGACATCCCTATTTTACTGGAGGTGACTAAAACTATGTTGGGCGACCTTGAATCAGGAAAGATAGAGATTAATAAGGGTTAAAAGTTGTATATTTATTAAACAATTATCTATATGTCAGCGTTCTCAGCCATAATCGAACAAATATCCTCCGCGGTCTGGGGATGGCCCATGATTATCCTACTGCTGGGGACGCATCTGTTCCTGACCATCCGCCTGCGGTTTCCGCAGCTGAAGATCGGCACGGCAATACGCCTGTCATTTACTAAAGACAAGGATGCCAGCGGGGATGTGTCGCAGTTCGGGGCGCTGGCTACTGCGCTTGCGGCAACCATCGGAACAGGGAATATCGTGGGTGTGGCTACGGCTGTGGCATTGGGTGGCCCTGGCGCTGTGCTATGGTGCTGGATCACAGGCGTTTTCGGCATCGCGACAAAATACTCCGAAGGCCTTCTGGCCGTAAAATACAGGGTTAAGACCAAGGACGGGCGCATGCTCGGTGGCCCTATGTTCGCGCTCGAGCGCGGGCTTCATGCCAAATGGCTGGCGGTCATCTTCGCGGTCTTCACCGCTATCGCAGCCTTCGGAATTGGCAACACGGTGCAGGCCAATTCGATCTCCATGCTCCTCGGGCAGAGCTATGGCATCTCCCGCTGGTGGATAGGAGCCATCCTCGCCGGCCTCGTGCTGCTGGTCATCGTGTTCGGGGTCAGGGGGATAGCCAACGTGTGTTCGGCCCTCGTGCCCATTATGGCCGGTTTCTACGTGATAGGCTGCCTCATCCTTCTGGGGATGAACTGGAGCCATCTTGGAGAGGCTCTACGGCTGATCGTTTCCGGCGCTTTCACCGCCAAGGCTGCGGGAGGCGGATTCGTGGGCTCCACCGTTCTGCTGGCCTGCCGATACGGTATCGCCCGAGGCCTCTTCTCCAACGAATCCGGCCTTGGTTCGGCCCCTATCGTGGCCGCTGCAGCCAAAACCCGCAATCCCGTCCGGCAGGCGCTGGTTTCATCTACCGGAACCTTTTGGGACACCGTGGTGGTGTGCGCGCTGACCGGCCTTGTGCTGGTGAGCAGCGTGGTGGCGCATCCGGACATCGACTGCACCCAGGGCGCTGCCCTCACTCATGCCGCATTCTCCAAACTGCCGGTAATCGGGCCGCTGATCCTGTCGGTGGGCATCGTGACCTTCGCATTCTCGACCATTCTGGGCTGGTCGTACTACGGCGAGCGTGCAATCGAATACCTCGCAGGCGGCAAAGGGCGGACTGCACGTCTTTTGGTTAAAATCTACCGAATTGTTTGGATTGTCGCCGTTTTCGCCGGTTCCGTAGTCAGTCTTTCGCTGGTCTGGAACCTGGCGGATATCGCCAATGCGCTCATGGCCATCCCGAACCTGCTCGCCGTGCTGCTCCTTAGCGGTGTAATCGCCGCCGAAACCCGCAAATACCTATGGTCCGGCCGCCTCGACGCCGAAGACCCCGACGAACCGCCGGTGCTGTAGAGCTATTGTAGCCTGGCAATTTCTTTTTCGCTCAAGCCGGTGGCTTTTGCTACATCTTTAACAGGCAGTCCCATCTCCAACAGACGGTTCGCTGTCCGTCTCTTCTCTTGTTCAATTCCCTGTTCAATTCCCTGTTCAATACCTTCCGCTACACCCTCGTCGTGCCCTTCAGCTTTACCCTTCCTCCAATAGGTGTAGGCGATATTTGCTTTGTCACGTTCTGTAGTCATAGCTTCTATAAAAGATGTTCGTTTTTCTGGTTCATAACTGTCGAGTTCACATGCCTCGAACAATAATTTAAAAATCCGTTCCACCAAAGCGGCGGGCCTTTCACGAAGTACACCGATATTCATCAGGGCCCAACACAGTTTAGTAAGGATGTCAGCATTTCTTCCCGGTTCCTTTTTAACTTTATCCATCTCGAGAAAGACGAATGTCAGTTTGTCGGACATTTGCTCTCCAGTCTTCGTGTCCCTCAGATCATAACGGTAAAGAAGTCTGTCTTCATAAGGATGCAGACTGAATGCCATCAGGCTTACAACATAAACGGGGGGATAGACATATTGCAAGTCGTGCGGCACCCGATCTTTTTTCTTATAGGCAGGTATCTGCTCCTGAATGGGAAAGGTGCTGTAGAACAAGACTCTGTCGTAGAAATTATCCTGCTCCCAACGCTGCATCTCAACGACAAAACGTGCTCCGTTTTCATCGATGCACTCCACATCAAAAATGGCATCATGCCCATCTATGAAAGGATTTCTTTTCCTTTTCTTTTTGTCGTACCGGATATCTGAAATTGTTCTCTCAGGAATCAACACCCGTAGGATCTCCATCAGTGCCTCCTTGTTGCGCTCTGCGCCGAGTATCCCCTTGAAACATTCGTCATTCAGCATATCTACATAGCGACGGATTGCTCTATCTGTTGGTTCCGCAATGTGGGGTTCCATCAGCAACTGTGGCTCAGGCTCCCTTGGAGCATAGCCACTTACATAATCAGATGTCTTCATATCAATTACCTCTTAATCAACACTTTACGGTATCCCTCACCCCCTAAAATGCAAAAAAGCGATAAAGGTACGATCTCCTTTATCGCTTTGCAGCCTCTTAGTCGGACTGCGGGAATTCAGTATTGTCCTACAAAGATGGTAAAAGGCAATGGAAAAAGCAAGTGTAGTCCAAAAACTACCGCATGCTATTCCTTTATGAACGGCTGGATAAATTCGACAACGCGGTCCATCCAAGTGTAGCTGCCGGTGCCGGGGGAAGCGGTGCGCTGGAAGCAGTGCTTACGGGTGGCGAGGGTGTGGAGTTCGCACTGGATGCCCATAGCGCGCATCTTCTCCCAGGTCTTTACGGAATTCATCGAGGCCCATCCGTCGGCATCGCCGTGGATGAAAAGCATCGGGGCGGTGTCCAGGTCGAAACTGAACTCAGGCACCAGCTCGGCGGAGTCATCGTTGCCGCCGGTAGAGTTATAATCGTCTATTCCGTCCGTCAGCGCATAAGCCGGGTAGATACCTATGCCCCACTGCACCTTGCAGGAGACCTTGTCTATCTTGTCTATGGGGTAGTAGCTCTTGTGGCGGGAAGATGTGACCCCCATAAGGGTGAGATGGCCTCCGGCCGATGAGCCCATAATGCCTATTCGGTCCGGATCCAGTCCGTGGGAAGGGGCCTCGCTTCGGACTATCCTGATGGCCCTCTGGAGATCCTGCCAGGCGGTAGTGTGCTTGGCGAGGGGAGCAGCCGGGCGGGGAGTGCGGTATTTGAGCGTGACCACGGTGATTCCCAGGGAGTTGAGGTATCTGCGCATTGGAGCCACCTCGAAATCGTCAGGGTTATTACCTTTGTAGCTGCCTCCGGAGTAGATTATCTGGATGGCGTGGGTCTGGAGCTGATGGGGGAAGTGCCACTCGATGTATGGTTCGCACTGGTTCTCCTGGCGGCTCGGCATATCGCCTTCGGGCCAGATGGCTTCTTTCTTATAGCCGGCACGGTCTTCATCGGAAGGGTAGCGGTCCATAAGTTTCTCTTCGGGCTTGACGGGGCCGAGATAACCCATCTGGGTCATGAACTCGACAGCCCTCTCGAAACCATATGCGCCGTGTTTCTTATTGGGGTAGAGGTGGAGTTCGGCGGGAACTTTACGCTTGCGCAATTCCCTGTAAACCAGCGTGGAACCATTGGGGGAGTAGGGGTCCTTTCCTCCGTGGTGAAGGCTGACGGGGCAGGTGTGGGCGTCGAACTTGAAGACTTTGCTTATGGTCACGTCGCTGCCATATCCCTCGCGGAGTGCAGGAGTGCCTTTTTCATCGGCATCGGAGGTGACGTATGCCGGTGCATTGGCCACCGCCCAGTTGATGTGGCACGGCATGGCATCCAGTTTATCTATCGGTTCGTATGCCGGAGTCTCCGAACTGGTGGCCAGCAGCAGGGTTAGATGCCCGCCGGCGGACATTCCTATCGCTCCTATCTTTTCTGGGTCGAAACCGCGCTTTTTCGCCTCGCTGCGCACCATGCGCACGGCACGCTGGCCGTCCTCCCAGGCTGTCTGGTAAAAGGGAAGATCTTTAGGCCGCGAGGTGCGGTATACGAAATTGACGCACTGCACGCCAAGCTTTGTGAACTCCTCATGCCACATCTTGATCAGCTTTATATCGCAGCAGTTGTGGTAGCCGCCTCCGGAAATCAGGATCATACACGCTCCGTTGGGGTTGGCCGGCTTCTCGAACCACTCCAGATACGGGAAACGGTACTCGTCCGGGTTGAAACCGTCTGCCTTGGAGACATCCGTCATCGCGGCAATCTGATGGGCTTGCTTGTCCGGCATCTTGCCGGCAGGCCAGATATACTCACGCTCCCACGCACTAAGCTGCAGGGAAACGAAAAGAAGGATAAGGGAAAGAATCTTTTTCATATTCCAAATATAAACAAATTTTGCGGATTGACACTTATTTAGCAACTTGCAGGCCCTTGCGACCAACATCGCTGCCATCTGCTGGATCATCTGCATCTCCAAGAAGCGTCACATCAATCCTTACAAGGAAGACGTGTTCGTGGATCAGAAGTACTACAAGGATGCCATGGCCCGCGCCGACGTGGCTTAGCTTTCCAATTAACTTTTAGTAAATTACTTTTGGTAAATTAAACCGCAATGGTTATATTTGCCAAAAGTAATTTATTTTATGCACGTAAACCCATTCATACTCACGCCTTATCTGTCCAGTGACCTGTTCTGTGATAGGGAGGAAGAAACCGAAAAGCTGATCGATTATCTTGAAAGCGGCAGGAACGTTACGCTCATTTCCCCAAGAAGACTTGGGAAAACGGGATTGATTTACCGGGTTTTCGACGAGATTGCCATAAGGGGGAAAGACTATGATACCATTTATGTAGATATAAGCGCCACATCTTCCATAGATGGTTTTATCAAGGCGCTTTCAGAAGCGGTCGCCAGTAGTCTCAAAAAAAACCGCGTCTCCTCTTTCATCAAGACCCTGGGAGGCATACGGCCGCTAATCAGCTACGATGCAACGACCGGTCAGCCAGAACTGTCTTTCACTTACAGGTCGGATTCAGAAAAACAAACCACCCTTAAAAGCATCCTTTCATATCTTGAAGCGCGCGAAAGGACCGTGGTAGTTGCAATCGACGAATTCCAGCAGATACGCGAGTATGAAGGTGTGAATATGGAAGCGGTGCTCCGCTCGCACATCCAGAATCTCCATAACGTCCGTTTTATCTTTTGCGGCAGCAAGCAGCATATAATGTTCGATATGTTCTCCAATGCAAAACGGCCGTTCTATGAGAGCACCGTGCCCGTTCCGCTTCACAAATTGAATGTGGGCAAATATGCGGAATTCATTTCCCGTCTTTTCCTACAAAACGGCAAGACGATAGATGACGAGACGACCCGTTTCATCATCAGGTGGACCAGAGACCACACATTCTACACGCAGTCGCTGTGCAATGAGGTGTTTATGCTGAGCAGGAAAACCGTTACGATGGAGGATGTTTTTGCCGCCATGAGAAACCTGCTCATGGCCGGGAAGGAATACTTCCTTGAAATACAAAGACTTATATCAACTCATCAATGGAATCTGCTTAAGGCAATTGCAAAGGAAGAATCCGTGCGCCAACCCACTTCCTCCGCATTTATCCGCAAATACGGTCTCACGTCCGGTGCATCCGTCCTTAAAAGCCTTAACGCTTTGGTGGAAAAAGAACTGGTCCTCATCACCAACACCACCGACGGGCCGGTATACTCCGTATATAACGTATTCCTGTCCAGATTCCTGGAAATACTGCAGTAGTTTTTCAGATCGGGGATGATGTCAGCGGTAGAGTTCCCCCAGCACGGCCAAAGACCGGATGTTGAGGGGAATTTCCAAATGAACTGAAAGATAGCGCAGTAGCGATTCTGCTATTGCGCTTCTTTTTGTGCCGGAGAGAGGATAGGCCATAAACTCTCCGAATCCGGCTGAGAGAAGATCGGAAAGCTCGCGGAGATGCTCCCCGGCGAAGGGGGCCAGCGACTCGAATGAGGGCGAAAAGCCCAGCGCGCCGGCAAGTTCCATCAACCAGCGGAGATGATAATTTGCAAAACTCCCCTCCAGGGCATCCAGGGTGAGGATGCTTCGTTCGCACCAATCGAACAGCCCGGCTTCGGCTGAACCTTCCTGAACGCCGCGCCAGAGCACTTCGCTCATGAACAGGGTGATGGCGTTCTTGTTGAAATCGGAGCGTACTCCACCCAGCGGATACACTGCAGACACCCCGCGAAGCCGCCACAGGTCCGACTTGCGGTTTTCCAGGACCTCGGCATCCAACACGCTGAAAGGCAGATACAATGCCCGGGAGCCTCCCTTTCGCACGGTCACGATGAAACTGCGCCGTCCCATCTCCCGGCAAAGGCAATGAAGCACCAGGGACGAGTCCCCCAGTTTGGTGGAATTCAGGACAATCAGACGTACGGCGGAATTCATTTCAGCACAAATATAGGATTTTGCGGGGATTTTTCTTACTTTTGAAGGATTAGTATTAAAAGCATATGAAGAAGTTGATCCTTGCGGCCGCCGCCGCGCTTGTCTGCACACTCGCAATCGCCAATGAAACTCCCCACTGGCTGCGCCAGAACGCCATTTCGCCGGACGGCAATACAATTGCTTTCGTCTATCAGGGCGATATCTGGACGGTTCCGTCCGCCGGAGGCGAGGCCATCAGGCTCACCAGCAATCCGGCTCACGACACGGAGCCACGCTGGAGCCCGGACGGGAAATATGTCATCTTCGCATCTTACCGCGAAGGCCAGAAGGACATCTGGGCGGTTCCCGCCGATGGCGGCAGGCCGAAGCGCCTTACAGACTACGGCGGAGCACAGACTCCCTATGCGGTCAGCAAGGACGGCAAGATACTCTTCGGCGCCTATTATCAGGAACTTGCAAGTTCAAGTGCCTTCCCCGGAGCGACCAATCTCTACAGCCTCGACTTTGCCAAGGCGCTTGCGGCCGAGCCCGGCAAACTTCCTCAGCCGAAGCGCATCGCGACCGTAAAGGTTGGTTCGGCAGACATCTCCGCCGACGGTACCATCCTCTATGAAGATTACGTCACACCAGAGGATCCCTACCGCAAGCATCACACTTCTTCAGCGGCACGCAATATCTGGAAGATCCAGAACGGCAAGTACACCAAACTTACCAGCTTCATCGGTGAAGACAAATGCCCTGTGTTCGCTCCGGACGGCATACATTATTATTATTTGAGTGAGCAGAGCGAGACTCCGGTGGAGCCCAACGGCTGGGCTGCCGATGCAAACGTCTGGAAATCAGACATTAACGGTGGCGCCCCTGTGCGGATTACATCCTTCACCAAGAATCCCGTCCGCTACCTCAGCATAAGCGGCAACGGCATACTCTGCTACTCCTGGAACGGGGACCTTTACACCCAGAAGGAGGGGCAGCAGCCGGTAAAACTCGCCATCACCGTCAAGAAAGACAAGAACGAGCGCGAGCACGTCTTCCGCATCGCGAGGGACGGCATCCGCGGCTTTGCCGCATCCCCCAACGGGAAGGAGATCGCCGTGGTTTCGAGGGGAGATGTTTTCGTGACCCCGCTGGAACTTGGGGACACACGCCGCATTACTGACACTCCGGAACAGGAGCGCTGGGTGGCCTTCGGCAAGGATGGCCGCAGCATCTTCTACGACTCCGAGCGTAACGGTGAATGGGCAATCTACAAGCGCGAACTCACGGACAAAAAAGACCAGATGTTCACCTTCACCACCCGCACCAAAGAAGAGCGCATCACCCCTGAAGGGCAGGTTTGTTTCATGCCGAGCGTTTCGCCCGACGGCAAGTGGCTGGCCTACCTGCGCAACCGCACCGGGCTGGTGGTATGCAGCACCAACGGCGGCAAGGAGAAGGTCCTCATCCCGGAAGGCGTCAACTACTCCTACTCCGACGGCGACCTCGGCTTCGAGTGGAGCCCGGACAGTCGTTACATCCTCTCCAACTACCAGGGTGAGCAGCGCATGTACAACGATGACATCTGCCTGATAGACGTGGAGTCCGGAGAGATAACCGACCTCACGTTGAGCGGCTATTCCGATGGCAATTTCAAGTGGGCCATGGGTGGAAAGGCGATGACCTGGGAGAGCGACAAGGCCGGTTACCGCAGCCACGGCAGCTGGGGCGCGGAGGGCGACATCTACATCATGTTCTTCGACGACGAGGCCTACCTCAAGTTCACCCGCGGCGAGGACATGGAGAAGATCGAGAAACTGCTGAAGAGCGAAAAAGAGGCCGCCAAGGACAAGAAGAAGGATGACAAGGAGAAGAAGGACAGCACCGCTTCCAAGAAGCCGGAGAAGGTGAAACTGGAACTCGAACGCCGTTTCGACCGCGTGGTCAAACTGACCCGCAACTCCGGCCACATCGGCGATTATCTTCTTACCCCCGACGGAAAGAAACTCTACTACACCGTTCAGCTCGAGAAGAACCACGATCTGGTGTGCGTGGACCGCACCGACGGCAGCATCAAGGTTGTGAAGAAGGGTTTTGCCGGACGTCTGATTCCGTCCGCCGACGGCAAGAGCGTGTTCGTGGTAGGGAACAACAGCGTGACCAAGGCTGATCCCAAGAACTTCAGCACCAAGAACGTCAGTTTCAGCGGCGAATATGAATATGATGCGGTGAAAGAACGTGAATACATCTTCAATCACTGCTGGCGTCAGGTCAAGGAAAAGTGGTATGTGGCAGACATGCACGGGGTGGACTGGGATGCCGTTTGCGAGAACTACCGCCAGTTCCTGCCCTATGTGACCGACAACTGGGCCTTCCGCGAAATCCTTTCCGAGATGCTCGGAGAACTGAACGGTTCCCACACCGGCGGACGCTACGGCGGTTCATCCACGGGAGTCGGGCATCTGGGAGTTATCTTCGATGAGGATTATACAGGCAAGGGCCTGAAGATCAAGGAATTCCTACCGTACAGTGTGTTGCAGAGGAATGTACCCGAGATGAAGGAGGGCGACCTCGTGCTCGCGGTAGACGGCAAGCCGGTGGAAGCCGGCACTCCCTGGTATCAGGCACTCTACAGAAAGAACGGCAAGAGGATTCTGCTCACGGTGAAAGCCGGAGGCAAGGAAAAGGAGGTTATTATCACCACTGCCGGCAACGACACCGAAGGATACTATCAGCGCTGGGTGCGGAACAATGAAAAGCGCGTCGAGCAGCTTTCCGGCGGCCGCGTTGGATATGTCCACGTGCGCGGTATGAATTCCGCCAGCTTCCGTGAAGTTTATTCCAAGGCTCTCGGCAAGTATCGCACCTGTGACGCCCTGATAGTGGATACCCGCAACAACGGCGGCGGCTGGCTGCATAACGACCTGGCCACTTTCCTGGACGGAAAGATGTACACGCGCCGCGAAGCCCGAGGCGTGTATATGGCACCCGAGCCCTACGACAAGTGGGTGAAACCTTCATGCGTGGTGGTATGCGAAGCCAACTATTCCGACGCCTGCGGATTCCCTTACTGCTACAGGGCCCTCGGCACCGGTAAGATAATCGGTGCACCCGTTCCCGGCACCGCCACATCCGTGTGGTGGGAGAACCAGGTGGATCCTTCGCTGGTGTTCGGTATTCCGCAGATCGGCTCCTGGAGCGTATCAAACGGCAGATATCTTGAAAACCTTCAACTTGAACCGGACATCGTGGTCTACAACGACCCCGAAAGCGTTGCCCGAGGCGAAGACAAGCAGCTCGAAGCCGCAGTAGCCGAGATGCTGAAGGAGATAGGGAAGTAGGGGATCCTACTTTATCCCGTACTTGCGTAGTATCTTCACCAGGGGCTTGCGTATGCTGCAGGCCCAGAGGTAGTAGCCAATGTCGCTGGGATGGGTGCCGTCCAGCGAGGTCTCGTGGTCGGGGGTCGAGGCGTCGGAACTCTTGATGTAATACACATCCTTATAGCGCTTTACGGCGACGGCCATCACGCTGTCGGCGACGGCCATCTTGGCGGCTTCTATCTTTTCGCGCTTCGCGTTGAAGTTGCGGTTCTCGCGGTAGATGGTGCGGATGAATATAAGCGGCACGCCGGGATGGGTGGCCTGGATCTCCTCTATGAAACCGAAGGTGCGGCTGCGGATTTCCTTCGGGCTGGGATTGGAGAAGGTGTCGAAGAAGAAGGCGTCGGCGTGGGCATCCTTCAGGGCCCTGAGGTACTCCGGCTGCATCTTGCAATCGCCCGCGACTCCGAGGCTGTTGAACTGGAAGCCGGTCATCCTGCTGAGGAATCCGGGAATGGTGTTGGCGCTTCTGGCGGAGCCATGCCCGTGGGTGAAGCTGGAGCCGTACAACACTATATCATATTTGAACGGCTTGTCGCCGGGTTCCAGCATGCAGCCGGTGGGAACGCCGACCTGGGCGGATTTGACCACGCTGAAATTCGGGAAGTAAACGATGCATTCCTTCGTGCCCGGGGCCATGTTTTCCACCAGGGTGCAAGTCTTGTAGTCGTCTTTTCCTTTTGGGATGTGGGCCGATCCCGCCCAGAGCCAGGTGCCATCCTTTTTAATATAAAGGTCATAACCCCTGCTCCCGCGGGTGGATCCGCCCTCGTTTTCGGTTATGGTACGCATGGTGATGACAGGCGCATCGGTACGGAAACTGCAGATTATGCCGGAACTCTCGTTCAGCAAATTGACGCTTTTATCCTTCCATCCTCCGTATTTGCCGAAATCCATCCGCTTGTACGGATCGGGAGTGTCCGGGAAAACCTTTCCCACGATGGTCAGGTCCGTCGCTTCCACATAATTATAATCCTGCGCAAAAGCAGAAAGCACCGCAGTCAGAGCGGCAACCAGCAAAAACAGTCGTTTCATATACTATAACGAACTTATCATCAAAAGAACCACCCCCGCCAGCATCAGCAACAACACCCCTGCCTTCTGCGCGATGCGCTTCTCCTTGAAGATGATGGCGCCCAGCGCGAAGGTAACGATCACGGAACAGCGGCGGATCAGGGAAATGACCGAAAGCAGCGATCCGTCCGCTTTCAGCGAGAAGAAGTACAGCATGTCGGCCGCGGTGATGAAAACGGCAATGAGCAGGATGGTCCAGTCCCAGCGGAACGGTTCCGAAACCCCGCGCGACCGGCGGATCAGGATGATGGCGGCCAGCATCAGGGTAATGTAGATATTGGTCCAGCTCTGCACGAACAGCGGCTGCATGCCGGCCATTATGTGCTTGTCCCATAGCGCGCTGGCCACTCCGGTGAACACTGAAACCAGCAGGGCCCAGAATCCTTTGTTTCCCTTGAAGGAGATGCCTTCCCGCTCGCTGCTGACGCTCAACAGCCAGAGGGCGAGAAGCACTGCCGCTACTCCGCACCATTGCATCCAGCTCAGCCTTTCTCCAAAAAGGATGATGGAGAAGATGACCACGAACATCGGCCTGGAAGTCTTGAAGGTGCTTACGGTAGTGATAGGAAGCAGCTGCAGGGCGATCATGCCGCTGACCCAGGAGGCTGTCACCAGCACTGCCTTGAAAAGCAGGCGGAGATGGTCCGGGCCCGTTCCCAAAGTCAGGAAAGGACTGACGAACAGGGCGCTCAGGCCGGTGGCGACCAGCAGGATGCCGTAGATGCCGTTGCGCTTCAGCGCTGCTTTCTTCGCAACGTCATATACGCCCAGCAGGACCGCCGAGGCGAGAGCCATCCAGATCCACATGACTACTTGTTATGCTTGACCAGATAGAGTTCTTCCTTGTAGGTGAGGCCCATGAAGAAGATGGCCAGCGCACATGCTCCCAGCAAGAGCAGGAAGGTCCAGCTCCAGCCCACATTCTGAGCTACGGCGCCGATTACCACGTTGGCGAGGATGGCGGTGCCGAAGAAGTATCCGAAGAAGCCCGTCAGCCCGGCAGCAGTGCCAGCGGCGTTCTTGGGGGCAAGGTCGAGGGCCTGCACACCGATCAGCATCACAGGACCGTAGATGAAGAATCCTATGCCTATCAGGGCGATGATCACTATGGTCAGGTTGTCGATGAACATCCAATAGAGTCCGATGAATATCGCCACCAGGGCCATGAATATCATGGTGGGAAGGGCGCGGCGGCCGTGGAAGACCTTGTCGGAGATCCATCCGCAGATGAGCGTTCCCGGGATTGCTGCGAACTCGTATGCGAAGTATGCCCAGCCTGCGCTCTTGAGGTCTATGCCTTTCTCCGTAAGGATGGTCGGGGCCCAGTCGAGGCAGCCGTAGCGAACCATGTACACGAAGGCGTTAGCAAACGCGATGAACCAGAGGAACTTGTTGTTGAGAACGTACTTGAAGAAAATTTCCTTCGTCGTAAGGGTCTCTTCCTGTTTCTCGGAATAGTTCTTGGGATAGTCGTTACGCCATTTCTCTATAGATGGCAGGCCGCAGCTCTGGGGCGTATCACGCAGCAGCACGTAGGCCAGCAGGGCGATGAACAGGGCCACCGCGGCAGGGAAGGCGAAGGTGCCGATCAGGAAGTACAAATCCGTATGGCTGCCGTAGAACCAGCTGCCGAACCAGACCGCTCCGTAGGTAGCCATCGGCCCGACTAGGGCGCCGCCCACGTTATGCGCGCAGTTCCATATACTCATCATCGTGCCTCGTTCGCTCACGCTGAACCAGTGGGTCATCACGCGCCCGCAAGGAGGCCAGCCCATGCCGTTGAACCATCCGACAAGGAAGTTCAGGACGGCCATGACCACGATTGCGAGGGCTTTGTGCTCAGCACCGATGAACTGGATGGGAACTATCATGAAGCACATCGAGATGGCTGTCAGGATGAGCCCGAGAGGCAGGAACGCTCGGGCGTTGCTGCGGTCGGATACGCTGCCCATCAGGAACTTGGAGAGAGCGTAGGCCACGGCGTTCATCGAAAGCACGACTCCGAGTTCGGTCTTGTCGAAACCAAGAGGGGCCAGGGCCGGGATGGCCATCGAGAAGTTCTTGCGCACAAGATAGAATCCGGCGTAGCCTATAAAGGCGCCGAGGAATACCTGAAGGCGCATCTTCTTGTATCTTGAATCTGCTTCCGGGCCTGTCTGCTCGGGTTTGTAGGCGGGTTGTTGTAAGAATTTCAGCATAGCATACAAAAATACGAAAAATCTGTTTATTGTTTATTATCTTTGTATACCGCATATTAAACTGAAACGACATGTACCTTCTGGGTTACGACATAGGAAGCTCTTCGGTCAAGGCCTCGCTCGTGGACGCCGGCACCGGAAAGTGCGTTGCATCGGCGTTTTACCCCAAGCAGGAAGCCCCCATCCTTTCTGCCCGGCCAGGCTGGGCGGAGCAGGATCCGGATGCATGGTGGGAATACCTCAAGGCCGCCACTAAGGAGGTTCTGGCGATTGCGGGCAAGGCACCCATTGCCGCCATCGGCATCTCCTATCAGATGCACGGCCTCGTGTGCGTGGGAAAGGACGGCCGGCCCCTGCGTCCGGCCATCATCTGGTGCGACTCACGCGCCGTTCCCTATGGACAGAAGGCCTTCGAGGCACTGGGAGAGGAGTGGTGCCTCGGGCATCTGCTGAATTCTCCCGGCAACTTCACCGCCGCCAAACTCGCGTGGGTGAAGGAGAACGAGACGGAACTGTTCGCAAAGATATACAAGATCATGCTCCCCGGAGACTACATTGCCATGCGCCTCACCGGCGAATGCTGTACCACCGTGAGCGGCTTGTCTGAAGGGATGATGTGGGACTTTGCCGGGAACCGCCCGGCCCGTGAACTGCTTGATTATTATGGGTTTGATCCGTCTATCCTGCCGGAAATCCGTCCTACTTTCTCGGAGCATGGGAGGGTGAGCGCAGCCGCCGCGGCCGAACTTGGTCTGCTTGTCGGCGTGCCGGTATGCTACCGTGCGGGCGACCAGCCCAACAACGCCCTCAGCCTGAACGTTCTGAATCCCGGCGAGATCGCCGCCACTGCCGGCACTTCCGGGGTGGTTTATGGCGTGCTGGGCTCGGTGAATTACGACCCGAAATCGCGCGTGAACACCTTCGCGCACGTCAATCATACGTCTGGGGATCCCCGCCTCGGGGTGCTCCTGTGCATCAACGGCACGGGTATCCTAAATTCCTGGATGCGCCGCAACGTGGCCATCGACGGCATGACCTATCCCGGCATGAATGCCCTGGCCAAGGAATCACCTATCGGCAGTCGCGGAATCAGCATCCTGCCATTCGGAAACGGCGCAGAGCGCATGCTCGGCAACGCCGCGCCCGGGTGCAGTTTCCACGGCATCGACTTCAACCGTCACGGCCGTGGGGACCTTCTGCGTGCCGCCCAGGAGGGGATTGTCTTCTCGTTCCAGTACGGCATCGAGGTGATGCAGGCCATGGGCATGAAGATAGACCGCATCCACGCCGGCAACGCGAACATGTTTCTTTCGGAGATCTTCCGGGAGACGCTCGCCTCCGTTTCCGGCGCAACTATAGAACTTTACGATACCGACGGATCCGTCGGTGCGGCCCGCGGTGCCGGCCTCGGCGCTGGCATCTACGCTTCGACCGCAGAAGCGTTTGCAACTCTGGAGCGTCTGGCGCTCATCGAACCCGCCCCCGACCGCAGCCCGTATCTGGAAGCTTATGAAAAATGGAAACAATTGATATAATATGAAAGAATACTTCCCTACAATCGGCAAAATCCCCTTCGAGGGGCCCGCAAGCAAGAATCCCCTTGCATTCCATTACTATGAACCCGAGCGCATGGTCCTCGGTAAACCCATGAAGGAGTGGCTGCGTTTTGCGCTGGCCTGGTGGCACAGCCTCGGGCAGGCCTCCGGCGACCAGTTCGGCGGCCAGACCCGCAGCTACGAGTGGGACAAGGCATCCGCCCCCATGCAGCGTTCCAAAGACAAGGTTGACGCCGGATTCGAACTCATGCAGAAGCTCGGCATCGGCTACTTCTGCTTCCACGACATAGACCTCATAGAGGATGTCGACGACATCGCGGAATACGAGGCCCGCATGAAGGAAATCACTGACTATCTGCTGGTCAAGATGAAGGAAACCGGAATCAAGAACCTCTGGGGCACCGCCAACGTGTTCGGCCACAAGCGCTATATGAACGGCGCTGCAACCAATCCCGATTTCGACGTGGTCGCCCGTGCTGCCGTGCAGATCAAGAACGCCCTCGACGCCACAATCAAGCTCGGTGGCGAGAACTATGTTTTCTGGGGCGGACGCGAGGGCTACTCCAGCCTCCTGAACACCCAGATGCAGCGCGAGAAGGACCATCTCGCAAACATGCTGAAGGCCGCCCGCGACTATGCCCGGGGCAAGGGATTCAAGGGCACCTTCCTCATCGAGCCCAAGCCCATGGAGCCCACCAAGCATCAGTACGATGTCGATACGGAGACGGTTATCGGCTTCCTCCGTGCCCACGGTCTGGACAAGGACTTCAAGGTAAACATCGAGGTCAACCACGCCACTCTCGCGGGCCACACCTTCGAACATGAGCTCGCGGTCGCGGTGGATAACGGCCTTCTCGGAAGCATCGACGCCAACCGCGGCGATGCCCAGAACGGATGGGATACCGACCAGTTCCCGAACGACGTACTGGAGATGACCCAGGCCATGCTGCAGATCGTACGCAACGGCGGCCTCGCCCCCGGCGGATCCAACTTCGACGCCAAGCTGCGCCGCAATTCCACCAACCCCGAAGATATCTTCATCGCCCACATCAGCGCGATGGACGTGATGGCTCACGGCCTGCTGAATGCCGCCGAAATCGTGGAGAAGTCTCCGATTCCCGCCATGGTGAAGGAGCGTTACGCCTCGTTCGATGCCGGTCTCGGTAAGAAATTCGACGAAGGCAAGGCCACGCTCGAAGATCTGGTCGCCTATGCCAAGGCGAACGGCGAGCCCAAGCAGACATCCGGTCAGCAGGAGCTTTATGAGACACTGGTCAACCTGTATTCTGTATAGCATCTGCGCTGCAGTGATTCTGTTGCTGGCATCCGGCTCTGCAAGTCGTGATGCCGGCAACGATATTTGCATCAAGGTAGACCGCATCTGGGACAGCGAAAAGCATTGCGCCTTCACCTCTTTGACCGAGTTCGACGGCCGTTATTACGTGGCATTCCGCGAGGCGGGAAGCCATATCTTTGAGCCCGACGGCACCGCCCGCGGGCAGATCCGGGTCCTGCAATCCCGTAACGGCAAAAAATGGAAGTCCGTCGCCTGCCTCTCCAAGGATGGCTACGATCTTCGCGATCCTTCCCTCTCGGTAACCCCGGACGGCCGGCTGCTGGTGTCGATGGGCGGTTCTGTGTATGTGGACAAGAAACTTGTGGGCCGGGATCCCATGTATTCCGAAAGCCGCGACGGGCATAGTTTCAGCAATCCGGAACCCATAGAAATCGTTTCCGACATCGCCACCGGCGAAGACTGGCTGTGGAAGATAGATTGGAATGGCGATACGGGTTACGGAGTGGTGTACTCCTCATTGGAAGATGATTCCGACCCCGATAACAAGACAATAGTTTTTCTGGTCAAGACGACCGACGGAATTCATTACGAAGATGTAGCCAAAATCGATGTCCAGGGCTTTCCCAACGAAGCTTCGGTGCATTTCCTGCCGGACGGACGCATGCTGATGCTCCTGCGCCAGGAGCGCCTGGACAAGCAGGGAGTATGGGGCGTAAGCGAACCTCCTTACACCGATTGGAAGTTGAACAAGATTGGATTCCAACTCGGTGGCCCCAACTTTATCGCGCTGAACGACAGCACCATAGTGGCCGGTTCCAGGTCGTATCTGATCCCCGGATCCTATAAGACGATGTTGCTGAAGGGCGGCCTGGACGGCCGTTTCGAACAGATCGCCGTGCTCCCTTCGGGCGGCGACACCAGCTATCCCGGCTTCCTCGTCGTGGGCGACGAACTATGGGTCAGCTACTACTCATCCCACGCCACCCCCAAGGCCGCGGTTTATCTAGCGCGGATCCCGCTGGCAATGCTCTATTGATAATAATTGAATGATATGAATACCTACAGACAAACAGGCAGCCGGGCCTATCTTACCGGCATAGTTCTGGTAGCCGTAATCGGAGGACTGTTGTTCGGATATGATACAGCCGTGATTTCAGGGGCGGAGCGCGGGCTTCAGGCTTTCTTTCAGGGCGCCTCCGACTTCGGTTACACGGATGCGCTTCACGGATTCACCACTTCCAGTGCACTTATCGGATGTGTTATCGGAGCTTTGATCTCCGGTTTGCTGGCGTCCCGCATTGGGCGAAAACGTTCACTTTTCGTGGCAGGAATCCTGTTCCTGTTGTCGGCCCTCGGATCCTATTGCCCCGAATTTCTCTTTTTCCAAAAAGGAGTGGCCACCAAGGGTCTTCTGGTTGCGTTCAACCTCTATCGTGTGCTCGGTGGAATAGGCGTTGGTATGGCTTCCGCCCTTTGCCCGATGTATATTGCCGAAGTTTCGCCGGCAGGCAAGCGCGGCACTCTCGTATCCTGGAACCAATTCGCCATCATATTTGGACAGCTGGTAGTGTATTTTGTCAATTTCCTTATTATACGTTCGCACGCTAACGATCCGGCGGTTGTGGAATGGACCAACAGCATAGGCTGGAGGCTGATGTTCGTGAGCGAGGCCGTGCCGGCTGCTCTATTTGCCTTGTTGATTCTTTTGGTGCCTGAGACCCCGCGCTATCTTGCACTTAACGGGCAGGACGACAAAGCTCTCACCGTGCTCAGTAACATAAACGGCGAAGCCAAAGCCCGCGAGATCCTTGCGGAGATCAAGGCTACGGCTGTGGAAAAAACCGAAAAACTGTTCAGTTACGGTTGGTTGGTTATTTTTATAGGTTGCATGTTGAGCGTGTTCCAACAAGTCATCGGAATCAATGCGGTGCTCTATTTTGCTCCGAGAATCTTCGAATCAATGGGTGTGAGCAACAACATGCTCTTTACGGTGATCATGGGAGTAATCAATATCTCGTTCACCTTGGTGGCTGTTTTTACTGTGGAGAAACTTGGACGCAAGCCTCTTCTTATTACGGGATCTCTCGGAATGGCTGTCGGTGCTGCCGGAGTGGCACTTTCCAACGTGGTGGCTCTTCCTGCCGTGGTGCCAGTTTTAAGCATCATGGTATATAGTGCATGCTTCATGTTCAGTTGGGGTCCCATCTGCTGGGTGTATATTTCCGAACTGTTCCCTAATACCATACGCAGTCAGGCTACTGCCATCGCGGTGGCATTCCAGTGGATATTCAATTTCATTGTTTCCAGCACCTTCGTGCCGATGTACAATATGCGCCTGGGCGCAATGGGAGACAGCTTCGGTCATTTCTTCGCATATGCGCTATACGGGGTAATCTGCATCGCGGCTGCGTTATTTGTTTGGAAACTTGTTCCGGAAACCAAAGGTAAAACCCTTGAAGATATGACCGCGCTTTGGCGCAATCGAAAGTAGATATGAAAACCCACATGATCGCCCTGACGGCCATCGCACTGCTCGCCGTCACCCTTCCCGCACAGGCGGGGAAACCCAACAAAAAGGCAAAGAAGTTTACCCACGAGACCGTCGAGATCCCGGCGGTAACTCCGAGAGTCATAGCGGTTGAAACCGCCGGCACTCAGTTGCTGCTGCAGGTAGACAAAAAAGGAACGGTACGCACCGTGCATTACGGTGCCCCCGCGGGTAATCCGGACGCTTTCCTGAAATTCAGCACCGGTGCATCCATCCCTGAGGCCTATCCGGCTGCGGGCGGCAGATTCAACGGCCTGGATGCACTCCATGTGAAGTATGCCGACGGCACGCAGAACACGGAACTGTATTATGTATCGCACGAAACGGCCTCCAAGAGTGGCATTACCACAACAACCATCCATACGAAGGATTATGTTACCGCCCTGGAGGTGGACCTGGTCTATGAGGCCCACCGGGCGGAAGACGTCATCCTCATGCACAGCGTCATCCGCAACCCCGGCAAGAAGCCGGTGGAACTCCGGAACTATGCCTCCGCCTCGCTCAACCTGACGGCGGATGATTACCTCCTGACACACTTCTATGGCGGCTGGGCGAGGGAGATGCAGATGGACCAGACGCTTCTCACCCACGACCTCAAGGTGATCGAGACGCGCCGCGGCGTGCAGGCGACCCAGAGTAACAATCCTTCCTTCCTCCTGACCCTCGGCAAGAACTTTAGCGAGACCGACGGCGAGGTGGTCGCTGGCGCCCTTGCCTGGAGCGGCAACTTCCGCATCAGCTTCGAGATCGACCAGAGCGACCGCCTGAACATCGTCTCCGGCATCAACCCCTATGCATCGGCGTATCCGCTGAAGGTGGGGGATAGTTTCACCACCCCTGAGATGATCTATACCTGGAGCCGCGAGGGTGCCGGCGGAGCATCCCGCAACCTTCACCGCTGGGCCCGCAAATATGCGGTCTGGAACGGCGGAAAGGTCAATCCCACGCTGCTCAACAGCTGGGAAGGCGCATATTTCACTTTCACTACCGAGACCCTGCTACGCATGATCGACGACGCGGCCTCCATGGGTCTCGAGATGTTCGTGCTGGACGACGGCTGGTTCGCCAAGGACCATCCCCGCAATTCTGACAAGGCCGGCCTCGGAGACTGGGAGCTCAACGATGCCAAGATTCCGGAGGGGATAGATTATGTTGCCTCCTACGCCCATTCCAAGGGCCTTAAGTTCGGCATTTGGATAGAGCCGGAGATGGTAAACCCCGATTCCAACCTTGCGCAGGCGCATCCAGAGTGGGTGGTGCAGAGCCCGGGACGCGAGATCTATCAGGCCCGCAACCAGTGGCTGCTGGATCTCACCAACCCGGAAGTGCAGGACTTCGTGTTCGGGGTGTTCGACCGCACCATGAGCCTCTCTCCCAATATAGATTATATAAAGTGGGACAGCAACAGGGACGTGTTGTCCTTCGGTAGCCCCTATCTGGGAGATGAGCAGGACCGCTTCTACGTAGAATACGTGCAGGGACTCTACAAGGTCTGCGAGCGCATGCGTGAGAAGTATTCGGACGTGATCGTCCAGTGCTGCTCCTCCGGAGGTAGCCGCGTGGACTACGGTTCAATGCGCTGGTTCAACGAGGTCTGGACAAGCGACAACACCGATGCAATCACCAGAATCGGCATTCAGTATGGCACTTCGATGATCTACCCCGCCTGCGTGATGGCTTCGCATGTTTCGGCCGTGCCCAACCATCAGACCGGCAACGTCACCTCTCTCAAATTCCGCTTCGACGTGGCAGCCGCCGGAAGGTTGGGTATGGAACTCCAGCCCAGAAACCTGTCGGCCGAGGAACGCGCCGTCGCAGACCGCTGCATTACCTCCTACAAGGAATACAGGGATATAGTTTTCAACGGGGACCTGTACCGTCTGGGATCGCCCTATGATGGTGATTTTTACGGACTTATGTATGTGTCTGAAGACAAGAGCCGGGCAGTGGTATTCACTTACTGCCTGCGCTATCAGAACCGCGCAGTCGGCACGCATGTCTTCCGCCTCCAGGGCCTCGACCCGGCAAGGAACTACAAGGTTACCGAGCAGAACGTAGACAAGAGCTGCTGGTGGGGCAACGGCCAGACCTTCTCCGGAGCATTCCTCCAGGAAGGCGGCTTCAACCCCAAACTGCTGAAGACCAATACCAGCGCGGTGTTTATCATAGAGGCTGAGTAGTCAGGATTTCCATACACATCCGCCCATTGTGATAGGGGCATTTCCAGAAGCCGGCGCGGTCGTCGCGGGTATTGGGAATGCCTCTTTCGTCGACACTCCAGTACCATTCGCCGTCCGGGGCGATTAGATTTGATTTGATATACTCCCAGCATCGGATGGCCCGGTCGGTCCATCCTTGATTTAGGCATCCGACCACCGTCTCGGCCTGAACCCACCAGTGGCGGTCGGTGTCGTGATCTTCGTAGATCATGCTGCCATCCGGCTGCAGGCCCTCCAGCGAGGCGGCGGCAATACGACTGCAGCAAGCGCGGACACGGGCCAGCAGGGCGGGATCATCCAGAAGTTCCGCAGTCTCGCAGAGCAGCCATGACGCTTCGATGTCATGCCCGTATGAGACAGTGTCGGATTGCGACCTCCAGTCCTCATCGAAAAACAGGCCCAGATGTCCGTCGGGGCGGACTATCTTATTCATAAAGATCTCGCAAAGATCCACCAGGCGGCGGCGGAGGGTTTCATCCTTCCACACGCGGTATAGCCCGGTGTAGCCTTCGAGTATGTGCAGGTGGGTGTTCATGGTCTTGGCATCGTTGCGGTCCTTCTCGGAGAGGCGCATGTCGGCGATGGGCTGCCAGTCCCGAGTGCAGGCCTCGATATACCCGCCCTTGATGGAATCCAGACTATGGTCTTCGATGCTGCGCCATAATTTTATGGCCAGCTCCAGAGCCTCCTCTTCGCCGGTGGCACGGAAGAACTCGGCGCAGCCGTAAACCGCGAAGGCGATGGCGTAGAACTGCTTTTTGGTGTCCAGCGGAGTGCCGTCGGCGTTCAGGCTCCAGTAGATGCCGCCGAACTCCCGGTCGA
>JAEENZ010000156.1 GCA_016283985.1 Bacteroidales bacterium
AAAACTCATCCGTGGACTCACGCACGAGATTATGAATACAGTATCACCGATAGCCTCGTTGTCTGATGCAATGGCCAAGTCCTACGATGAAAATGGACACAGCGAGCTGGACATCAAGGCCGGGCTGGAGACCATCAGCGATTCGTCTAAGAATCTCATCGACTTCGTTCAGACCTACCGCCAACTTTCCGGTGTGGCGAAGCCCATTCGCAAGGCGCTGGATCTGCGGGAGTTGATGGACGAAGTCATCGGCCTGAACCACGAGTTTGCTGCCAGCTGTGGCGCTACTTGCAAGTATCGGCCGGAAGAAGACGATTTGATGATATATGCCGATGAGGGGCAAATCTCGCAGATTCTTATCAACCTCATCAAGAATGCCCTGCAGGCGGGGGCAAAGCACATCGACATTTCGGCCAAGATGGACAAGGATGACGATGTGATTATCCAGGTGGCCAATGATGGCGAACCAATTCCTGTATCGGCCCAGGAGCAAATCTTTATTCCGTTTTACACCACCAAGAAAGAAGGTTCCGGCATTGGTCTCTCGATTTCTCGTCAGATTATGCGGAATCACAACGGTACCATTGAACTGCTGCGCAGCGATGCCCAACAGACCGTATTTGAGCTGCGGTTCAGATAATTTCTAGTATTCGGCCTCTGTATTTCGGCTCATATTCTTGTCAAAAATGATATTTACGGCTCAAATCTTTGGGAAATGAGCCGTATTATTTGTATTTTTGAGCCGAAAACCAGAAGTTTATGACAAGAGAAAACGAAATACTTCAGTACTTGCACTACCATCCCGGCTCCTCCCGGAGCGAAATTGAGGCCGGTATGAATATGAAGGAAAGTCCTGCTACAGTGAAGCGTATCCTCGCCTCCTTGGTGGAGAGTAAAAATGCCATCGTAACCGGCCAAGGCCGTGCTACACGCTACAGTGTATCTCCGCAGGCACACGTGACAATGGAACTGAACATTGACACCTACTTCCAGAAGGAGATGGACGAGCGGGAGGTGCAGACCAGTTTCAATTTCGAACTCATCAACGAAATCTTACCTCAGGTAGAACTTTTCACAGAGGAAGAAAAGAAGATGCTGGCCAACCTGCAGGCCCAGTTCACAAAGAATCTGGAAGGCATCACCCCCACGGAATACCGCAAGGAGATGGAGCGCCTGGGCATCGACCTCAGCTGGAAATCCTCGCAGATCGAGGGCAATACATACTCACTTCTCGAGACCGAAAAACTCCTGAAAGAGAAGCAGACTGCCTCCGGAAAAACCAAAGAGGAAGCAGTGATGCTACTTAACCATAAAGATGCCCTGGATTTCATTCTTGCGGAACCCGAGTACCTGCAGGAGATTTCCATCCGCCGCATTGAGGAACTTCACACGCTTCTGGTTAAGGAATTGGACGTGGACAAAGGTATCCGCAAGCGCCGCGTGGGCGTGACCGGTACCAATTACCGGCCGTTGGATAATGAGTACCAAATCAGGGAAGCCCTGGAAGATACCTGCCGACTCATAAACGGAAAGGAAAATGTCTTCGAGAAGGCCTTGCTGGCATTGGTGCTTCTCTCCTACATACAGGCTTTTGCCGATGGAAACAAGCGCACCGCCCGCATTACCAGCAACGCTATCCTCATAGCCAACCGCTACTGCCCGATTTCCTTCCGTACGGTGGATTCCGTGGATTACAAGAAGGCCATGCTGCTCCAGCAGGCCCTCCGCCTCGCGGATGACCCCGTGTTCCAGAAGATATTCCAGCCTGCGGGTGTCCTGGGATAAGAAGTTCTCCAACGCCTGCTCCCTTCGGAGCGACGGTGCCTTCCTGCTCAAGAACAGGAATCTGAGTATATCCTTTTCCCGGGAGATGACACGCAGCAGGACGTCGATGTCGCTGAATGCGTTCATAATTCCAGACGGGCGCCGTGGTTAGTGCGTCCGTATACAAATATAGGGAATTCTGTTGGGTTTGCAAGAGAAATTTGCCGATGGCGTGCACACAGGTCCAGTCCGATGGACCTGTGTGCACATGGCACAGCCCCAAATCGCCGGCCCCGGGGGCGAAATAAAAAAAATTCACTATCTTTGTGCCTGATTATACGATAATTGCACATGAAAGTCCTTAAGTTTGGCGGCACTTCGGTGGGGAGCGCGGTGCGTTTCAAGGAAGTGGCGAAGATTATCACCCAGGCAGGAAAGAACGTGGTTGTGCTATCGGCTATGTCCGGAACCACAAACACGCTCTCGGAGATTGCCGGATATTTGTACAACCGCAACCTGGAAGGAGCCAGGGACACGATTTCCACGCTGGAGAAGAAGTATCTGGCCGTGGCGAAGGAGCTGTTCTCACAAAAGGAGAGCCAGGAAAAGGCAACGGAATACATCCGCGACACGTTCGCCGGTCTGGTGGCCATCACGAGGGAACTGTTCGGAGATGTGCAGGAGCGCATCGTGCTGGCGCAGGGAGAGCTGCTATCGTCCTTTCTGCTAGCCACTTATCTGCAGGAGCAGGGGGTGGATGTGCAGCTTCTGCCGGCGCTGGAATTCATGCGCACGGACCCGCAGGGAGAGCCCGACGCCCATGCCATCCAGGAGGGCCTGAAGCGACAGTTGGAGTCGGCCCCGGAAGCGGACCTGTATCTCACGCAGGGCTATATCTGCATGAACGCGCGCGACGAGGTGGACAATCTCAAGCGCGGCGGCTCGGACTACACCGCATGCCTTATCGGCGCAGCCCTGCAGGCCGATGAGATCCAGATCTGGACCGACATCGACGGGCTTCACAACAACGATCCCCGCATTGTCGACGGTACCCGCCCCGTGCGTCATCTCCATTTCGAGGAGGCCGCCGAGCTGGCGTACTTCGGCGCCAAGATCCTGCATCCCACGTGCATCCTCCCGGCGCGCTATGCCAATGTGCCGGTGCGGCTGCTGAACACGATGGAGCCGGATGCGCCCGGGACACTCATCGACAATGTCTCCGACAGCGGAGAGATCAAGGCGGTGGCGGCAAAGGACAGCATCGTGGCGCTGAAAATCAAGTCGTCCAGGATGCTGCTGGCGCACGGATTCCTTCGCAAAGTGTTCGAGATTTTCGAGAGTTACCGCACCTCCATCGACATGATCTGCACCTCCGAGGTTGGAGTTTCGCTCACCATCGACGATACCCGCTACCTGAACGAAATCGTGCACGACCTCAAGAAATACGGCACCGTGAGCGTGGACCTGGACATGTGCATCATCTGCGTGGTGGGCGACATGGACTGGAGCAACAGAGGCTTCGAGTCGCGCGTGATGAACGCCCTGAAGAGCATTCCCGTGCGGATGGTGTCCTACGGCGGCAGCAATTACAATATTTCCATCCTCGTGCGCGAGGAAGACAAGGCCGAAACCCTTAAGGCGCTGAGCCGTAAACTCTTTGGCGAATGATAAAGGGGCAGTTTCCCGTAGAGGATTTTTCCTCCCGCCGGACGCCGTTCTACTACTACGACACGGGCCTGCTCCGCGCGACGCTGGAGGAAATCCGCCGCCAGCTGGAGCGTAGTCCCCAGTGGCGGGTGCACTATGCCGTGAAAGCCAATTTCAACCCGGAGATACTTCGGATCATTGCCGAATATGGCCTGGGGGCCGATTGTGTCACGGGCGGGGAGATAGAGGCGGCTCTGGAGGCGGGCTTCGCACCTTCCGGCATTGTCTATGCCGGCGTGGGCAAGCGCGACGAGGAAATCCGGCTGGGCCTGGAGGCCGGGATAGGCCGGTTCAATGTTGAATCCACCGCCGAGCTCCGGGTGATTAACGACATCGCCCTGTCCCTCGGGAAAACCGCTCCGGTGAGCTTCCGGGTGAATCCCGACGTGGGGGCGCACACCCATGCGAACATCACTACCGGCCTGGCGGAGAATAAGTTCGGCATTCATCACAGCATGCTGGAGGGCGCGGTGAGGCTGGCCATGGAGTTGCCGGGAATAGTTTTTTGCGGCCTGCATTTCCACATCGGCTCGCAGATCCTTGACATGAGCGATTTCGTGTCGCTGTGCAACCGGATTAACCTCTGCCTGGAGCAGATGGTGTCCATGGGGATCCGAGTGAAGGACGTGAACGTTGGCGGCGGCCTTGGAATCGAATACGAGCATCCGAATCATCTTCCCATTGCCGATTTCGCTTCGTACTTCCAGGTGTTCCGTAAGCACCTGCATTCATCCCTGCCCGTTCATTTCGAACTTGGCCGAAGCATAGTGGCGCCCTGCGGAGCGCTGATATCCAGGGTGTTATATGTGAAGGAGGGCTTGCACCGGAATTTCGCCATCCTGGATGCCAGCATGACCGAGCTCATCCGCCCGGCGCTGTATAACGCCTACCACCGGATAGAGAACATTACCTCCGACGGCCCCGAGGAAAAGTACGACGTGGTGGGTCCCGTGTGCGAAAGCTCGGATGTCTTTGGCAAAGGCGTGCTTCTGAACCGGTGCACGCGCGGAGACCTCATCGCCATCCGCAGCGCCGGCGCCTATGGCGAGTCCATGGCCTCCCACTACAACTGCCGCCCCTTCCCGGGGTGGATGCTGGGGTAGGCTGCCTTCGAGTCCCGGTGCGCGCCGGAGTCGTCGTCTTGTGGCCCCTGCCCGCTCCGCCGTTTTGCGGCCCCTGCCAGCTCCCCATTTGCTTATTCGCTGCCCCATGGGCTCGTTTTTGCCCCCTGGGCTCGTTCCCTGCCCCGCGGGCATGCACACCGGTCCAATCGAATGGCAGGGTGTGCTCAAAAACGGACCTTTTCGCGCACACCGGTCCAGTCCGGTGGACCGGCGGGCGCAGTATATGGCCGCGGCCTGATGGTGAGAATGATGATTCATTATCTCACCTCTCCCCTATAGTTATTCCTCGCATACTCCTCAAACCTGTCACACTTGTACTGCGTAATCTTCTCTGTTGCATCATTATATACATCCTCCAGCGTCAGGAACCGCAGGTTGGCCAAAGCCCCGTCGATTCCAACATCAAACCGAAGGTACATCGACTGCGCATTATAATCGTCCAGTTTCCCATGACTATGACCGTGCAGCATCACCGAACCCCTCGGTTTCTGGTCCATACTTATTTAACGACTTCCTTTGCGAACAACCTCAGAATCGCCAGCATAGCCTCATTTGCCGGCAGGAACTCAGTGTCTTTTATCTCTATATCCCTGCCTCTTTTCCGACCATACAAATAGCAGAGCTGATGATCGCTGTAGTCGCTAAGTCCCACGCCTATCCCATACTTCTCCTCCAACCTCAGATCATCCTCCGGTTCCCACGTGGCCAGCGATACAATCT
>JAEENZ010000157.1 GCA_016283985.1 Bacteroidales bacterium
GGCCTATGTCGGTCATTATTACGAAGAGATATCCTTTCAGGTCGATGCAGTAGCCGACCGTCTGCGTGGCATCGTGTGGTACGATGAAATAGCGTGCCCGCACCTTGCCGGGGATTATCTCCGACCATCCGCCGTCCACCAGGTTCTTTACCACGGGGCCAAGGTATTCTCCTGTCATCCAGTGGGTTGCGAGGGATCCGCGGAGCGTCTTGGTCATCCACACGGGCTTGAGCAGGCGCTTGCAGTAGGGCCCAAGGTTATGGATATGGTCCATGTGGTCGTGAGTGATCAGGATGGCGTCGATGTCGTCGTAGGTGAATCCGTTCTTCAGCAGCTCCTGTTTCAGCCTGCGCATGCTTACGCCGGCGTCAATCACGATTCCGGCACCGCCCTCTTCTCCGTCCATGTGGAGGAAATAGCAGTTGCCGCAGCTGCCGCTGGAAAGGGACTGGAACACTATCTTATTGCTGATCATCGCTCTTGCAGTACTTGGAAATGACGCTGTAGGCCTCCGTAACGCCCAGTTCGCCGGCGCGGGACAGGTCGATGCATCCCTTCTCCTTATCCTTTATGAAGATGAGGGCGAGGCCCCTGTTGTAGTAGGCGTCACCCATGTCGGGATAGATGCCTATGGCCTTGCCGTAGTTTTCGATAGCTTCCACCATCTGGCTTGAGAGGCAGTACAGGTTGCCCAGGTTGAAATAGAGGTAGGGGATGTCCGGAAGGATGCGTATGGCCTCCCGCATGTCCGCGATGGCCTCGGAGTAGTCGTAATTGCGGTCGATGCGGTCGCTGACGCGGGCCCGTATAGTGCCCTGGTCGTCCATGGTGAGCGTCTGCACGTTACGTTCCATGCTGGCGATGAAGTCAATCATCTCGGCGCGGAGCACGCCCCTGTTCATCAGATAGAAAGCCTTGTAGAAGCGGGCATAGCGGTCGCGGGTGACATCATCCTCCGCCTGTTTCACGGCCCTGTCGAAGCAGCCCAGGGCGGAATTGTACTGTTTGTTCTGCACCTCGTAGATGCCCTGAATGAAGCTGATTTCCGAGGGGGTGAGGCGTGAGTTGCCGGGGCCGCTGCTGCTGTCGCCTGCAAGTATGCTGCCCAGGCTGCGGGTGAGCCGGACGGCATGGAGGTCTTCATTGGTGACCGTGACCGGGATGGGAACGGATGCGATGAAGCGCTCCACCAGCGGATTCTCGAAATCCCTGCGGAGCAGCACCGTGCCGTCTTCGCCGTTCCCGGCTATTTTGAACTTGTATAGGGATTTCAGGCGTATGTCGATATCCCTGTGCTGGAGGAGCTCGTTGTCGAAGTCCTTCTTGGCGAAATCGGCGTCCAGAGCCAGCAGGGAGCTGTATTTGCGTGTGGTGTCGGCGAAGTCGGCCTGGCCTCCGGCCTGTTTGCTCTGATACTCGGCCACCTTCCTTCGGGCGATCTCGTAGTCGGCCTTTGAGGCCTTCCTGCGGCCCATCATGTTCTCCACGTAGGACCTGTTCATGTAGGCCTTTGCGAAGTCTGGATAGAGGGCGATGGCCATGTTGTAGTCTTCGAGGGCATCCTGCCAGCGGCCCATCTCTATGAAGTAGCCTGCCCGGTTGAAGAAGGCGAGTACGTTGCCGGGATTGATGCCTATCACGCGGTCCATGTCGTCCAGCGCCCCTTCGAAATCTCCGACCTGGGCCTTCAGGAGGCTCCTGTTGTAGAGGGTGAGGGCGTTGCCGGGCTCATCCTTGAGAACCCTGTCCAGATCTTCCATGGCGTCCTTCGGCCTGTTGACTTCGGCATACATCAGTGCCCTGTTGAAATAGGCGAAGGTGTTGGTGGTATCCATGCGGATGGCGAGGTCCATGTCGGCGATGCCCTTTTCGAAATCTCCGCTCGCGGCGTACACGCGCCCACGACGGATATAGCCCTCAGGGTCGTAGCGGTCGAGCTTGATGGCCCTGTTGTAGTCTGCAAGGGCCTTGACAGTATCTTTGCAGAAAAGCCAGCAGGCGCCGCGGTTGAGGTATGCCCCGGGGTCCTTGGGTTCTTTTTTGATATATCGGTCGAAATCCGCGATTGCCTCGTCGAAGCGCTGAGCCAGGAAATACGTGACACCGCGGCTGAAGTAGATGCCCGCGAAGCCAGGCCTCAGTTCTATTGCCCGGTTGAGGTCCTTGAGGCCCTCTTCGTACTGTCCCTGCCGGCTGCGGGTGATGCCGCGGTAGTGGTAGCCGTTGGTGAAAACGGGATTCAGCCGCACCGAGCGGTCGAAATCCTGCTGCGCTCCGCGGATGTCCCCGAGGTTGTACTTGGAGATGCCGCGATAGAAAAAGTTCCAGTAGTCGGTGGTGTCGAGCCTTGCGAGTACGTTGAAATTCTCGATGGCCAGGGCGTATTTGCCGTCAGCGAAGGCCTGCCTGCCCCTGAGGAAGAAAACGTCCTTGTCGTACTGTGCGGAAAGGCTCCCCGATGGCAAGCATGCCATGGAGAACAAAAAGATTATTGCCAGCACGAACTTTTTCATTACTTTTGTATTGCTTTGCGCACAATCAAGCAAAGATAACATTTATTATGCCTATTTCCGCCCGTCCGGCAAAAATTCTTCTCATTCTCTGCATGCTGCTTCCGGCGGCCCGGGGCTTCGCCGCTCCGGAAGGGGAGGATAAGTCTTTGCTGGAGAGCGCGTTGCGGCGGGATGTGGAGTTCTTCTCCGACAGCCTCTGTGCGGGACGCAGGACGGGCTCTGCGGGTGGCAGCGATGCCGCATTCTACATCATCCGCCGCCTGTACAAGCTTGGTTACGACGTGCGCACGGAGAGTTTCCGTACCGAACAGGATGCCGTAGGAAGGAACATAATCGCGACTCCTTCAGGTGGCCTATCCCGTTCTGCCGCCCGCCTGCCCATTTTGCTTATGGCATCTTACGACGGTCTCGGGAAGATAGGGGACCGCTTCTATCCGGGAGCGGACAGCAATGCTTCCGGCGTGGCCGCCCTGCTTTGGTTGGCGGAGAGCCTGAAGGGGCGCACGGACGTGATCCTGGCATTCGTGGACGGGCATAATTCCAACATGTCCGGGGCATACGCCCTGAAATCATCCATGGCACGCCAGCGCCTGCGCATGGTCGTGAGCCTGGATATCCTTGGCAGTACGCTTGCGCCTCCGGACAGGTACTGGAAGAATTATCTCATTGTGCTCGGCGGGGCCGGATGGCAGCGGAGCCTGGAGCGGGCCAACATGGAAACTGCCCTGCATCTCTACTATGACTACTATGGCAGCCGTTCCTTTACGGACCTCTTCTACCGCAAGGTCAGCGACCACAAGGTTTTTCTCGACCGTGGCATACCCGTATTGATGTTCACTTCGGGCATCACGATGAATACGAACAGGGAAGGGGACACTTCCGAATCCCTTGATTATGGGATATTTGCAGAACGTGTGACGCTTATCTCCAACTGGCTTCGGGCGCTTCAGTAAAGCACTACGGGCCCGAGCAGTCCGGCAGATACGAGAGGATGGTCGCGCCGCAGGATGAAACGTCTTGCGGCGTTGTTCTCTTTGCCCAGCGAACGGACGTAGTTGCCCATCATCGTGGTTACGCGGATTTCTATTTCATTGTCTCCGGGGTGCAGCAGGCCGGCAACCTCAAAAGTGCTGTCCCCCCACCAGCGAAGGCCCGCATCCTGTCCGTTTATGCGTAGCTCCGCGATGTCGCATACGCGCCCAAGATTGATGTAGGCGGGGATTTCTTCCCCAAGGGTCAGCGTGGTGCGGTAGGTGGCTGTTCCCATGAAGGTTGGGTGGGTATCCTTCAGGTCCGAAAGGGTGTCGCAGCTGAAGCGTATCAGCGTATCTACTTGAGGGTTACACAGTTCCACCGTCCAGCCCTTGAGTGGTTCGCCGGTGCCTGAGGGCAGGCGCTTCCACTGGGGGGCCTTTCCTCCCAGGCGGCTGAAAGAGATGACGATAGTCTCGGAAGGGCCGAGTTCCAGGTGCACGCGGTTCCCGTCCATCTTCAGCGAATAGCGCTTGCCTTCCGATGGATCATAAATCCAGGCCTTGCGGCCTTTGCATATCTTCGGGTCGAATTCCAGATCCGTGCTCTGCCGGGCGGAGAAACTCGCGTTCGCGAACAGGAACCAGTGGGACCCGTCGTCCGCGCGATAATGGTTCTGGAGCAGGAAACGGTCCGGCTTCGAGATGCCCACGGCATGGGGGAGTGAGAAGCGCTTCTGGGCATCCGCATACCATTCCAGGTAGGCGTCATTTTCCGCTTTGGGCAAGAGGATGAAACTGTCCGGGAAGGATGCCCTGAGGGCGTCCACCTTGTCTTTGACGGTCTCGTTGCGTGCGGAGAAATCCTTGAGTCCCAGTGACTTGTGCGGATAGCATCCTACGCAGAAAACGCGTCCGCCGCCTTCCAGGAAGGCCTCTATCTTGGCGAGCACGTCTTCTTCGATGCCCTTGTTCTCCACTATGAACAGCACCGGGTAGGCCTTGGGCCCGAAGCAGAGGCGGCCGTCCTTCACCGTCATATCCCGGAGCACCCCCTCGCTCACGTAATCCGCCCCGCCGCCGTTCTTGTGCACGGCCTCCCAGATGAGTGAGGTGTACGGGGTGTTCAGTTTTACCGGGAAGGGCTCGTTCTGTGCTCCCAGCTCGCTCCAGAGGTCTCCGTTTGCCGGAAGGATGGCGATGTCGGTGACCATGTCGGTGTTCTGGAGGATGGCGCTGAGGCGCGCCCGATAGTCGTTCAGATGCTTCACGAAGGGCCACCAGGTGTTACGCTCGTTATGGAAGGTGCCGTACTGCACCCAGCCCGGGAAAGGCGCGTCGAGGGGGGAGTAATTGAATCCGTGCCAGACGGAGTGGGTTATGCCGGAGAAGGCCGCCATGTCCGAACCCAACTTGACGAACTCCAGGGGCACGTTGAAAACCTTGTAGGTGTTGGTCATCTCCTCCGCGCTGACGGTCCTCTTTCCGGCAAGATGCGCGGCAGAAGAGACGTATTTGTTCACCATCGTATAGCCGCGGCCGCGCCTGTAGTCCTCGTCTCCCATCTCCTCGCCGAGACGGTGCTTCAGCCAGTTGGTGGTCCAGGATTCCCCTTCGGGGATGTCGTAGCCGAGGGATGAGTCCAGGGGCCAGAAACCGCGCCCGTAGGCCTGTGCACGAGATTTTACGCCCTTTTCCTTGCACCAGGCCAGGAAGGTGCGCGTGTAACGCTCGTAATTCAGTTCCATGCGGGTGATCTCGAAATCGTAGCGGGCACGCTGCACCTGCTCCTCGAATTCCGGGGTGCGGGCCGCGCCGTACCTATAATTGGAAACGTCTCCCAGACGACCCATCTGGAACATTATGTAGGGGAACCAGGGCATGATGTCGTAGCCGCGCCTGTGCTGGAACTCCTCGGCGAAATCCGCGGTCCAGTTGCATCCTTCGAGCTCCATATTGTCGACGAAAAACGCGCGCAGATGTCCGCTGAGGGGGCCTGTGGCGGCCTCGATAGTGGAGGCCATATGATCCAGATAACGGCGGATGGCCCCGGTGTTCATATAGTCTATCTGGCTGCCTGCAGCCCCCGGAGCACCGTTGATCACGCTTGCGAAGGAGTCGAAACGGATGAGGCTGTAGAGCCACCAGACGCCTTCGGGAGCGTCCGTCTCCAGGATATCCCCGTGGAAGCGGTCCGTGATGTCAATAGCCTGGTCTAGGTTTCCTATTCCCTGGGGAACCAGCATCATCTTGAGTATTTCCGCCGTGCGGCGGGGATTGGTTACCGTAGTGAGGGGATCGGCCGCTTTGATAAGCGCGAAGCGAGATATCTCTATGTGGGGTTTCGTAAGCGAATCCGCCACGGTTATGATTACTGACGCACGGTCTTCTTTAGGTAGGTTTTCCGCACCGAAAGGCCATCCTGAGCCTATCAGGAGGTCGCAGCCCATGCCCAGGCGCTTCGTTTCATCGAAAGCGGTCCGAAGGCATTCCAGCCACTCGTCGCTCAGATAATCGAGAGCTTTGCGGCCCACCGTGTCGGCGCCGGAAGGGAACTCTATCGGGCTGATTTCCACTCCTCCTATGCCCGCGTCGTGCATCACCTGCAGTTCCCGGATGATCTCAGACGGCTCCACCCGGTCCCCGTTCCACCACCAGCGCACGTATGGCCTGTATTGCATCGCGGGAGCGCAGAACTGCCGGTCGATGTCTTTGGCTTTTACGGTCTTGGCATTAAGATCGAAACTCACAAGTGCAAGAAAAAGGGTTATCGGCAGGAGAGAGTGTTTCATATGTTCAAATATACGGGATTTTTAGTAATTTTGCGTTCGTTCGATGAAACAAATTATTATCTGATATGGTTAAAGTTGATCTCGGGGGCTGCAGCTCCTTCGTTAAAGAATCCGTTTACAAAGACTATGTAGGCAAGGCTCTTGCCGCTTTCGACGTGCTTGAATCCGAAAAGGGAGCAGGCAATGATTTCCTTGGTTGGAAGACTCTTCCCATCGACATTTCCGAAAGCCTTGTCGCCGAATTCGAGGCAATAAAGGCAGACTGGAAGGCCCGTGGAGTGAATCTCGCGGTTGTCATCGGCATCGGCGGAAGCTATCTCGGCGCCCGCTGCGCCATCGAGGCCCTGTCGCATCAGTTCGTACGTCCGGAAGGAGAGATACGCGTGGTCTTTGCAGGAAACAACCTTAGCGAGGACTATCTTGCCGAACTCATGGATCTCGTAGAGCAGAGCAATGCCGCCTGCGTGGTAATCTCCAAGTCCGGCACCACCACCGAACCCGCGGTCGCTTTCCGCATCGTCAAGGAATACCTGGAAAAGAAATATGGCAAGAAAGAGGCTTCTGAACGCACCGTGGCTATTACCGATGCGAAGAAGGGCGCCCTCAAGACCCTTGCGACCCAGGAAGGATACCGCACTTTCGTGGTTCCGGACAACGTTGGCGGCCGCTATTCCGTGCTGACTCCCGTCGGTCTGCTTCCCATCGTGCTTGCAGGATTCGACGTCCGCGCAATGCTGAAGGGCGCTGCCGATGAGCGCACCGAAGTCCTGAAGAAAGGCGAGAAGAACACGGCGGTCCAGTATGCCGCAATGCGCAACCTGCTATATTCCGAGCTCGGAAAGAAGGTGGAGGTCCTGGTGAACTACAATCCCAAGTTCCAGTATCTCGGAGAATGGTGGAAGCAGCTCTACGGCGAGTCCGAAGGCAAGGACCAGAAGGGTATTTTCCCTGCATCCGTTAATAACACCACCGATCTGCATTCAGTGGGCCAGTTCATTCAGGAAGGGGACCGCGTAATGTTCGAGACCGTCGTCAAGGCCGAAAAGGCCCAGCGCAGCGTGGTCATCGGCAGCGACGAGCAGAACCTTGACCAGCTCAACTACCTGGCAGGCCAGCATGTGGAGCACTGCAATGCGATGGCAGCCCTCGGCACCAAGCTCGCACATATCGACGGCGGAGTGCCCCAGCTCGAGGTTTCGGTAGAGAAGATAGACGAGTACAACCTCGGCGCCATCTTCTATTTCTTCGAGTTCGCCTGCGGCATCAGCGCGTATCTGCTCGGTGTGAATCCTTTCAACCAGCCCGGTGTGGAAGCATATAAGAAGAATATGTTCGCCCTGCTCCGCAAACCCGGTTACGAAGCGCAGACAGAAGAAATCCTGAAGAGAATCTGAACTACTCCCAGATAGCGATCTGGGCGAAGAGTTTATCCACGAAGCCCTGTGGCAGCTTGTATTCTGCAAGATCCTGCTGCAGGGCTTTTGCTGACAGCTCACCAAGGTACTTTTCCGCGTTCTGCGGATCCTCGGTGATGTAGCTCGCGGTTCCTGCATAGCGGAGAAGTTCGGGAGTCAGCTGGAGATCGGTATTGACGGCAGCGGCGAATTTCAGCTTGGCTTCCGGGGTGATGGCGCGCATCCTCTTGAGCACGGCCTTCTGGCCTTCGGTGAAGGCAAAGCGGCTGTCGCAGGAGATCTCAAGCGTGCCAGAAGCCGGTGCTTCCGCGATATAAATGGTTACCGCGAGCTCGGCGCCGTCGTATCCCCAGACCTCATTGCCATTCCTGGCATCATCTGCCGCATAGCGGCTGTAGGGGATGCTGCGGCCGTTCACCGTGACCTTGGTGGGGGCTGTGGCTCCGTCGAGCACTATGCGCACCTTACGGGTGGCGCTGATGCCCTTGTAGCTGCCCTTCCTGGGCTTGACGCAGACAGATATGCCCTCCGCATCAACGCTACGGGTTACTTCTGTCGTGGCATAGGCGGAGGCATAGGCCTGCGAAACGCCGTCATCCTCATAAAGAGTGGCGCTGCCTTTGCCCTGCCCGGGAACCAGTAGATACCAGTTCTCATTGCTCTGCTCCTGCAGGGAGCTGATTTCGGGGGATGCCATGGGAATGATGGCTCCCTCGCGCACGAACCAGGGGTTCTCGTCTATGGTGTAGGATGCGGTGCACTTGGTGCCTCCGGCGTACATCTTGCCGGTGGAGGCATCGTACCAGTCGTTTCCGGCAGGGAACCAAAGCCTGCGGGCGGTCAGGCCCGTAACCTTGTCGGCGGCCTCAGCCAGCACGGTGGCGAGGATGTCATCGCCGAAGAAGTACTCCTCGCGGGTTTCATAGGCGAGAGGCTCTTCAGGATAGTAATAGTAGAGAGGGCGGCAGATGGAGATGCCGGTGTCGAATGCCTGACGTGCCGCCCCGTAGATATAGGGGGATAGGGTGTAACGGAGCCTGAGCGCCTTGCGCATGGGGTCGAAGTGGTCCGGGAAGGCCCAAAAGCGCTTCTCCATGCTCATGTCCTTGGTGGAGTGGGTCTTGAAGATGGGCATGAAAACTCCGTTTTGGAGCCATCTGGTATAGAGTTCCGGATCGGTAACGCGAACTCCCTTCGGCTGCATGTGACCGCCTATGTCGTGGCCCCAGTATCCGTATGCAACGTTGGCCGCAGTTGAGGTGAACCAGGGGAGATAGCTCAGAACCCTCCATGTGGCATAGGTGTCGCCGGAGAAGCCTACCTGATAACGGTGGCTACCGATTCCGCCCCAGCGGTGGTAGATCATGGGCCTTTCGCTGGCCTCGGCATTCCCGGTGTTGCGGCGGAGACCGTCATACCAGAAAGTGTGGTTCAGCCAGAAGGTATTGCTCAGGTTTTTGACGTATCTGCTTTCCCTGTACTGCTGCCAATCGAGCCACCAGAAATCCACACCCATCTTCTCCATGGGATGCAGCACGGAATTGAAATATGCGTCTGCCCAGGCCTGCTGGTCCATGCGGAAGGGGGAGTAGGGCTCCACTATGTCGTGGTCGTCGGTGCGGGAGAGATAGTCTTTTACGAACCTCTCATAAGGCTCCTCGAAGTTCTGGATTCCGGATGCCGGATGAAGGTTCAGGGATGTCTTGAATCCGTAGCGGTGCAGATCCTGCAGCAGGTTCCCGGGGTTGGGGAAAAGTTCTTTCTTCCAGGTATAGCCCGTCCAGCCCTTGTTTTCGTTGGCATAGTCCCGGTTCTCGCTCTTCGGACGCCCGCCCATTTTCCAGGTCTCGTGCCAGTCCATGTCGATAATCATCACGTCGGCCGGGAGGCTGAAGTCCCGGAAATGCTGTGCAAGGTCCACGAGTTCGTAGTCTGAATAGAGCCAGTAGCGGCACCACCAGTATCCCAAGGCATATTTCGGAGGGAGGGGAACCTTGCCTGCAACCTTGGTGAAATCGCTCACTGCGTCCATGTAATCGTGGCCGTATGCGAATAGGTACCAGTCGATGTGCTTGCCTTCAGGGCGCTCCGCAACCCAGTACTTCCAGTCGGAATCAGTCTTTTCGAAAAGATGCCTGCCGGTCTCATCTATGATTGCCCAGCCGTCGCGGGAAACCACGCCCTTGTCGAACGGGTCCTTGGTGTACTGCCCGTATTCCTTGGGGCGGATGTAGTCGAATCCGTCCAGGGTGCGTGCGGTGCCGAGCAGGTTGCCTGAATCGTCCATTCCGGGCGTCCAGATCTTCTTTACGGTGCGCGGACGGCCCTTCTTGTCGGCGGGGCCTGCCATGGTGAAGGTCACCTTCAGGTTCGATGCATCGAACTTGGCAGGGCCGGTGTAGACCAGGGTGAGGGCGGACGTCGTGACCGTCACTTTCGAACCGCTCTTCCTGACCTTGAAATCGGGCACGGGCAAGTCCCTGTTGACGATTCCGAGGCTCGCCCTGTCTTCAAAGACTCCGTCTTCCGCCCATTCCATACGGACCAGGCGCGGTGTGAGCACTGTGAAACGGGCTTTTCCGGCAACCACCTGGGCTTTAGCCTGGGCTACGGGATGGAACTCTTCCTGCGCAAAAGCGCCGGTGCAGACAAGGGTTGCTATGGTGAGCAGAAGGCAACGGAGGGCTTTCATATACTATTTCGAGGGATAATACTGGTAAAACTTTGCAATGGACTCCATTCCGGCGAAGAACTGGCTAAGCAGATAGCTTTCGTTGGGGGAGTGGATGGTATCCCGCTCGAGGCCGAAGCCCAT
>JAEENZ010000019.1 GCA_016283985.1 Bacteroidales bacterium
TGAACCACCGCAGACATATTTCATTCACTGTTTTATAAAAATCCGTATCAGTCTGCATTGTCCTGGGGGCATCAACCAGTCGGTTTTTCATATCCGCAGCATTCAGGGTTCCGATCGTTTTCAAGAAGAAAGCAGGATCATTATCGAACGCCTGCTCCAAATACGCCGAATCGCAGAAGCTTGATGGCACCAATTCACCATTGGCATCTATCAGCCATTTCACCCGTCTCAAGTCATCCCCGGTATGGAGAATCCTTTCCCGATCTCTTTTAGTCAACATGCAAACTTTGCGGCAGCCGGCCGGAATGAAAGAAGAGAACATCGCCCGGTATCCCGACCATCGATATTCACTTACGTTGCATCCATTATCCAAGGCGTTGCGCGGAATATATGCCAAAGCATTACGCAAATACCAGTCATTATCCAGGCAAATTGCAACAGCGTCCGTATTTTTCAATATTTTGTTGTCCCCGTACTTCTTCTGTATCCACATGGATATCATCCTTTTCACCTCATTGGAGTAAGCGTCGGCAATCTCCTGGAACTCTGCCAAAACCCCTATATGGCAATGGTTCGAGACAACGGCATAAATAATTACTATTACGTTTTTCCTGCGCGCTGCAACACAAATAATTTTCACGGTTGCATCATAATCCTCGTCATCCCGGCAAAGAACTGCAGTTTCCATACCCTCCAAACTGACATGAAAGGGTTGGACATAAGCGATGGTTCCATCGGGAAGCATTCTCTGAACAATTCGTCTCATAGCGTTTTTTGCCTAAATATGGAGACAAAATTGCCAGTTGCCAAATAATATCGGCAAACATATAAAACAAAAACTTATAGAAGTTTATTTTATGTTACAATTCCTCGAACGGATTCTCCTTCGGACCGCCTTTCCAGTGTATCTGGCGGACGGTTGCGGTCTGCATCTTGCCGCGTAGTTTGGTGGGAGTGGAGACGAACCATGTGCCATCGCCGAGGGAACAGACACCGGTGGTGGCATCGGAGAAGCGCCATCCGCGTATACCCTTGACCGTACTGAGGAGACCCTGCTGCCACAGCGCCAGGGAGAGATGCTCGCCGTCATCTTCCAATCCGCGGAGCACCTTCTTCACGGGCTTTTGCGCAACCGGCACGGCGAACAGGCTGAAGTTGGGGAATTCCGGCTTCTTGCCCATGTAGCAGGCCATGAAGATGCATCCGGTCTTGGCATCGTAGCACAGGTTCTGCACGCCCCAGGCGGTGTTGCCAGTGTAAACGAAGTATTTGGCGGATGCCTTGGGTACCTTTGCGCCGGCCTTCTCACCGCCCTTGCCGGCCTTGAACTGGTCCAGCTTGAACTCCAGCAGGATCTGATGGTCATTGTCCCTGCGTGAGATGTCCGAATACACCCCATAGGCCACATACAGGCATGGTTTGCCCTTTTTCTTCCCTATCTGCGGAGCGATGGTCACGCCGTCGATACCTGCGCAGCCGTAACGCGTCTTGTAATCTGCAATCGCCTCTGTGACCGGGAAGGTCTGCATCGCCTTCTCGACACCTTCCTCGATACGGTCTACATCGAACATGGCAATATAGAATTGCGACACGTCCTCGGTGTAGTCCGCCGACTTCAAGCTGGCCGCGATTCCGCGCCCGATCTCATCGTCCTTGCACTCCAGGGAAGCATAGAGCCTACGGGTGGAAGGATCGAAGGTCATGCATCCCAGATGGCCGGGGATGGAATCTATCTGCGCGAGCACGTTGCCCTCGTAATCCGTCTTTACAAGGCTGGTCGTGAACGATAGATAGAAACAGCGGGCGGTGGTGTCTATGGCCATTCCCTGCACGTGGAATTTCGTGCGTATCTTGACATCGAACTTGGTAGGAAGCGTCTGTGCGGCCGCGCTGAAAGCGGTGCCCAGAACAAGAATGAGGGCGATAATCTTTTTCATATCCACAAAAATACTATCCGGATTCCACAAAAGCAAACGCCATGCCGCCGGCGTAACCGCGGATTGCCGAAAATAAGTTATATTTGTATATCAAAACCGCAATCCAATGACTTCCGAAGAAAGAATAGCAGCGGCCCTGAAGGTGGCAACCGACACCAAAGCCTTCGAACTTGGCCAGGGCTTACTCGGGCGCGTGCCTGCATTGTTCAATGAGTTTTTCCCCGGCCGCAAGGCCATCGTCGTCGCCGACAAGAACACCTGGCGCGTGGCGGGTTCCAAGGTCTTCGAGGCCCTCGCAGAAGCCGGCATCCCCACGGAAAAATATCTCTTCCAGGAGGATGAATTCCATGCCGCCTGGGACCACATCGAGGAACTCGACCGTGTGCTGGACAGCACCGGTGCCATCGCGGTTTCGGTGGGGTCCGGCACCATCAACGACCTCTGCAAACTCTGCTCGCATCACCATCAGCAAAGCTATCTGACCGTGCCCACGGCCGCCTCGGTGGACGGATACACCTCCTTCGGCGCATCCATCACCTACCAGAACGCCAAGCAGACCTTCGAGTGCCCGGCACCGGTGGCGGTGGTGGCGGATGTTGACGTGATAGCCGCGGCGCCCAAGGAGATGACGGCGGCTGGCTATGCGGATCTGGCGGCCAAGGTGCCTGCTGGTGCGGAGTGGATGATTGCGGATATCGTGGGCGCCGAGCCGATACAGCCGGCCGCCTGGCATGTTCTGCAGGACTGCCTGGACGATCTGCTGGCCAATCCCGCCGGGGTGGCTGCCGGAGAGCCCAAGGCCGTGGCCGATCTGTTCGAGGGACTGATCCTGAGCGGCTTCGCGATGCAGGCCGCCCGCTCCAGCCGCCCCGCATCCTGCTGCGACCACCTCTTCTCCCACATCCTGGACATGACCCATCACCGCTACAAGGGCAAGTTCGTTTCGCACGGGTTCCAGGTGGCAATCGGCACCCTCACCATGTGCGCGGTGTTCGACGAGTTCCTGAAATACGACCTTTCCAAGCTGGATGTGGATGCCTGCGTAGCCGCCTGGCCTTCGCTGGCGGAGGAGCAAGCGCGTTCGTTGGAGATATTCAAGGATTTCCCGGCGCCGAAACTGGGATATGAGAATATCACCAAGAAATATGCAGATGCCGAAGGAGTCCGGCGCGAACTGACTGCCGTGCGGGACAACTGGCCTGCGCTTCGCGAGCGCATCGCCGGGCAGATCTGGAGTTTCAACAAGATGAAAGAAGCCTTCAAGATTGCCGGAGCCCCCTATGAACCCGAGCACATCGGCATCACCCGCGAGGATATACGCGCGATGTTCCCCATCGTGCAGTTGATGCGCTGGCGCTACAACGTACTGGACCTCGCCAAGCGCGGCCGCTTCTACGACCAGCTGGTTTCCGCCGTATTCGCACCCGGCGGAGGGTGGGAACTATAGAGCTTTTGGGGAAGGTGGAATTTTAGGTGGCAGACCTTCCCCGCCAAAATTGGCCTACAAGGTACTGCAATGCA
>JAEENZ010000158.1 GCA_016283985.1 Bacteroidales bacterium
GATGACCTTGTCGTCGGACTTGGGGTTCACTGCAGCGCACACGGTGCAGTCTTCGATGAAGGCGCTGAGAACGTAGTCGATGTCCTTCTTGATGTCGCGTAAATTCATATCATTCTGTGTTAAAAACGGTGCAAAGATAGAAAAATTATTTGAATTATCTATTTCGCAAAATAGTCCGGACTGTCCTTCAGCCAGATGGGCCTGAACTGCCCGCTGCCTTTGCCTATGTGGCCGATGATGCGGCGGATGTGGAGGATGTTGCGGCCATAGTAGTCGGGTTCTCCCGGGATCAGCGAGTTGATGCGCACGAGCTGCGAGGCATGGATGATCTTATGGTCGCCAATGCAGAGGGCCACATGGCCGACGGATGTGTCGCCGAAGAAGACCAAGTCGCCTTTCTGCATCTGCTCGAAAGGAACCTCGATGCCGCACTGTACCTGCTGTGAGGCATCGCGAGGCAGCAGGATACCGTTCATGAAGTAGCAGTATCCGGTGAGGCCGCTGCAGTCGAAGTGCCCCGGGGACATTCCGCCCCACATGTAGGGGCAGCCAAGATAGGTTTTGGCGAGGGCTATGATCTGGTCTATCTTGGTTTCGTCCGCCTCCGCGGCTTCTGCCTCCGCCCACTTCCGGAAGTCCACCATCCCCTGCGCCGGCGTGTCCGTCTTCACCATATTGCCCATCAGCAGATTCTGCTCTGCGATATTCTGAATGCAGATGTATTTGGGCGCTTTCAGATACTCCTCTGCCTCCTTGCGGGACATTGGAGCCAGGGTTGCGCCGTAGAGTTTGGTGGCCTTCTGCTCCTCCGGGCTGAGTTCGCGGGTCGGGGCCAGCGCCAGTTCGTTCACCCATCCTTCATAAGGCTCGGGAGTCTTGATCCGCGCCCAGTACCCCTTGCGCTCCAGCACCTGCACCAGCGTACCCATCCGCGTCTGGCTCACGCATTCGCTTCCATATCGCGGTTCCGCCCGCATGAACGCATCGCTAACATTCACAACCGCCCACTGGGTATTATCGTCAATCTTATGGTTCTGAGCCTGCGCCCTGCAAGACATCAGCATAAACACTGCAGCACTTAAAATGCTGATTATCAATTCTTTCTTCATAACAAAATCGGTAAAATCAGACGATTCTCCCTATAGTAAATAATTATAATACAGCAAGTTAGCTGCTGCATGACTATGGCCCAAAACGGACGTTCTCTAACAAAGGTAGGGAAAAATCAGCAATTTATTATATTTGTATTCGATGAAACTGATTGCCGCATTATTGCTCCTCGCCGCCACGCTCTCGACGAACGTGCAAAAGACGGTACGGCAACTTGACGCGAAGGGCGGCCTCCTTGAGCAGAGCGTCTGGGGGATACTAGCCGTGAATTTCCAAGGGGATACGCTGGCGCAGCTGAACAAGGGCAAGCGACTGACACCAGCCAGCAACATGAAACTCATCACGACGGCCGCGGCCTACCTCAAACTCGGGCGGAACTACACGTTCAAAACGCAGCTCGCCACCGACGGCGAGATCCGGGACACGACCCTCTTCGGCAACCTCTACATAATCGGCGGTGGCGACCCGCTGATCGGCAACCTTTTCACCTATCTTCCCAAGGAGGACGTCCCCTTCGGCAAGTGGCGCAAGGTATTGGAAGACAAGGGTATACGCCGGATAGAGGGGGATATCGTGGGCGATGGCAGCTACTTCAGCGGAGAGCGCAGGCATACGGATTGGAGTACGGAGGATGAGATTACGAAGGATGGGGTTGTGCCGTCAGGGCTGACCTGGCGCGGGGAGATGGGGGACAGTCTTCCCGACGGGCCGCTTGCCGCCGCGATGCATTTCCGCCGCTGGCTGATAGAAAACGGCATCGTAGTAACTGGCGCGGCGGGGGAAGGATATCTTGATTCTTTAACAGTACTGGGCATCGCGCAGTCGGCGAGCCTCAATCACATCGCCTCCATCACTAACCACCAGTCCGACAACTTCTGCGCGGAGACGCTGATCAAGGCCATCGGCAAGGCGAACAACGGCAGTGACGACTACGATACCGCCACCGAAGCCCTCCACCGGGCACTCGCGCCCATCGGCCTGGCAGGCCCGAGCGCCCAGATGCGATTCGCGGACGGGAGCGGCCTGTCGCGGAAGAACTTCGTCTCCCCGGAATTCCTGGTAAGCGTCATGCGGGGCATGGCCCGCACATCCTCATACAACGATTACCTCAACTCCCTCCCTAGACCCGGGCGCAAGGACGGCACGCTGGTCGCGCGCCTGCCGAAAGCACCTGTGACGGTAAAGAACCGCATCTACATGAAGAGCGGCAGCCTCGGCGGAGTGCGATGCTTCAGCGGATATATCCTCCCTTCGGACGGGGACACCCGCAAGACCATCGTCTTCAGCATAATGGTAAACAATTTTGTCGGCCGGCAGGCGGATCTTCTGCCCGTGCTCGACAATCTCATCCTCGAATTGGCAAACGAAAACTGATATGAAACGCATCCTCCTCGCGGCACTGGCCGCAATGCTCCTGATCCCCGGCGCGAACGCGCAGAAACCCCTGTCTTTCAATAAGGTAGAGATCAAGGGCACGGCAGACGAAATGGTCGCCGCCCTCGCGAAGAAGGGCTTTAAGTACGAAGAAACCAACGACGGCGTGCCGCTGGTGATAGGCAAGTTCGCCGGCTACTCCGACGTGGAGGTTAACATCATCCCCGGAGCAGACAGCATCGTCTGCGCCATCCGCGCGGAAATCCCCCCGAGGCTCTCGTGGGTGAAGCTGGAGAACGACTACTCCGGTCTCAAGAGCATGCTCACCAAGCAGTACGGCAAGCCGGTGGAAGAGGTTGAAGAGTTCAAGGACGGTCCCTTCGAGGAAAGTTCCGGCAAGCTCGTCAGCCTCATCAAGAACAACTGCACCTTCCGCACCGTCTTCACTCCGAAGGAGGGAAAAGTAACCCTGATGCTCAAGCACCAGGGTCCCATCTGCTACGCCTGCATCCTCTACGAGAACCTATAGGGATTCTATCCAGGCTTTCATCTCCGGCACTTTCGCGAGTGCACTCTTGAACAGCGCCCACTGGTTGCGGGTGCGGTCCATGTTGTGGGAAGGATACTTGATCTTGTAGTAGGTGTCCCCGTTGATATAGTCCGCGAAGAATCGGACGCACTGCATGTAGGGGAAGAGGCATGCCGCGAACGGCAGCATCTCCCACTCCAGCGGGGTCAGGAAAACCTTGGCAGACTCGATGTAGCCCTTGCTGAAAGCCTTGAATATCTCCATGTTGAAACCCACCTTGGCGGTGTCGGGATCATCTTCCGCCACGAAATTGGCTGCCGTGCGGAGGAAGTCGCCGAAATCCGAGAAGACGAAGCTGGGCATGACGGTGTCGAGGTCGATGACGCAGAGCACGTTGCCGTCCTTGTCGAACATCATGTTGTTGACCTTGGTGTCGCAGTGGCAGATGCGCTTGGGCAGTTTCCCTTCGCGGAACAGGCGCTCGGCCTTCGTCATCTCCTCCTCATATTTGTATATGTCCTCCACCAGGGCCTTCACCTCGGAATCCGCCATCCGCCCGGCCTTATCGGCCGCAACCGCCTCGCGAAGCTGGCGTGCACGCAGTTCCATGTTGTGGAAGTCGGGGATGGTCTCGCCGAGGGTATCAGGAATGTCCGCCAGCTGGGCTTCAAAACGCCCGAACGCCTTGCCGGCGTAGTAGGAGTATTCGGGGGTGACGGCCTCGAAGGTGAGGGCGTCCGGGATGAACACGGAGATGCGCCAGTAGGTCTCGCCATCGGTCCAGTATGTCTTGGGAGAGTCCTTCAGGGGCACGAAGCGGAGCACCTTGCGGTCCAGGTCGGCCTCGCCGGCGGCTTCCAGCTTGGCGCGGATGTGCCGGGTGACGGCCTCTATGTTGTGCTGGAGGAGTTCGACGTCCTGGAAGATGGCGTTGTTGATGCGCTGGAGCACATAGTCTTCCGGCCCGTCCGCGGAAACCTTGAAAGTATCGTTTATGAGTCCGTTGCCGAGGGGCTTCACTTCCTTAATATTACCCTTGATGGCAAATCTGCCTGCGATGGCTGCGAGTTCCTGCTGTGTTTTCATCTGATAAGGTCATTAGTTCTGCGAAGATAGTTATTTTTCGTATATTTGCCTTTGTTTAAAACCACATTGTCATGAGGAAATTGTTCGTTTTGTCCATGTTGCTCCTGACCTGCCTGTCGGCGTTCGCCGAGCCGGGAGCAAAAAGAGATGAGCGCAAGGCCCGGAAAGATTCCATCAAAGTAGCCGAAATGGTCGGCGCGCACCGCAAGGGCACCAAGATCAAGCTGGACGGCATAGTACTGGACAAGGATCAGCAGGCGCTGCTGCTTTCGAACATCGACGGCGTTGATTACAACGAAGCATGGGCGGACTTCCGCGGGCAAAGGCGTCTCGGCAACGGCCTGGTCATAGGCGGGTCGGTGCTGATAGGTGTCGGAGCCGCAGCAGAGGTTGTCGCACTCGGATATGTAGTCGTTGGAGTGCTGGTCGCTGCATTCTCTCTCGGGCAGGCGGACATGAACGAGGTCATGAAACCGGCAGGATACTTCGCCGGCGGAGGAGCGGCTTCAGCGGCGCTCGGTGCAGGCGCTCTGGCCTTTGGCATCCCCATCCGCGTGAAAGCCGACAAAAAGATGAAAGCCACCTGCGAAGGGTATAACAATGCCAGCGAGAGAGTCAGCAAAGAGGTGATTTTCGGAGGCACCAATTCCGGTGTCGGCATAGCCTTCAATTTCTAGTTTTTATGAGACGATTTCTTCTTGCCGGAGCGGTTCTGGCCGTTTCCGCCGTATTTGCGAGCGCTCAGGATTTCAGCAAATACCCCAACCCCGAGTTCGCCCGCGCGATATCGGAGAAACCGTGGATTGCCAGTCTCAACACCTGCCCCTACGAAATGGCCGTTCAGCCCGGGCCGGACACGAAAGCCCCCCGCGGCTACAAGCCCTTCTATATCAGTCATTACGGACGTCACGGCGCACGTTCGGGATGGGATCAGAAGCATTATGATCATGTGATCTCCGCCCTCACGGCGGCCAAAGAGGCGGGCATCCTGACCGCAAGCGGCGATTCCCTCCTCATGGAAACCGAATTGGTAAATAAGGCCACTAACAGGATGGACGGACGCCTGACCGTACGCGGGCAGAGGGAGCACCGTGCCATCGCCAACCGCATGTACAAGCGCTTCCACAGGGTATTCCGCCGCGGAAGCCGGAATGTGCGGGCGTTCAGCAGCACCATCCCCCGCTGCCTCGTGAGCATGGCGGCATTCACCAACCAACTCAGCGAACTGGACCCCAGGTTGAATATCGTCATGGACTGCGGAGAACAGATCCAGAAAGAGATAACGAATGACTCCGCCAAGGAGATAAGGCCCAGACTATACCACATTTCGGATTCGCTCAAGGCCCAGATAAAAGACGGCCTGCCGGAGATGATGTGCAGGCTGTTCACCGACACTACCGCCGCGAAGCAGTTCGTGCCGGATCCCAAGGCCTTCTCGAGAGACATCAACGCCGTTGCGTGCATCTGCCGCTCGTTCGATTATGACATAGACATGTTCCGCTATCTCCCCTTCGACTTGGTCTATGCCTGGGCGGATTACACTAATCATTACATGTACCTCGGGCAGTGCAACTCCATACCGTTCGGCGACAGCCGCATGGAACGCACCAAGCCGCTGGTAAACATGATCGTCCGCCAGGCCAACGAAGCGCTGGAATCCGGCAAGATTGCCGCCGACCTGCGCTTCTCCCACGATTTTCCCATGATGGCACTCTGCAGCTATATCGGGGTGGAAGGCGTAGGCGAACGATATGATACGGACGGTGCGCGGAAGAACTTCATCTCCACCTACGTATGCCCGTTCGCAGCCAACCTGCAGATTGTTTTCTACCGCTCGCGTAAGGCGGGAAAGCCCGTTCTGGTGAAGGTGCTGATGAACGAAAACGAGGTGAGGCTGATGGATTTGGAGCCCGTGCAGGGGCCATATTACAGCTGGGAAGCCCTCCGCGAGAAAATTTCTCGATAATATTTTTGCATTTTAGCAAAAGTATTGTACCTTTGCAGTCCGCTTTCGGGCGGACACCTATTGAGATGTGGTGTAATGGTAGCACTACAGATTCTGGCTCTGTCAGTGAGGGTTCGAATCCTTCCATCTCAACCACCCCGGCGGGGTAGCTCAGCTGGTTAGAGCGTCGGATTCATAATCCGGAGGTCGTGGGATCGTGACCCACTCCCGCTACTCGGCCGACAATCGTCAATACAATATATATATTTCGGAACTGCCCTGCGAGGCGGTTTTTTCTTTTATATATCAGTGCGTTACGGCGGTTTGGGTTTGCGGCAGAAAGTCTATCATTGGGAACCACAAACTCAATGTCTATCTAAAAGCCATAAGAGACCTCTGCGTGATAGACAAACCTATCTTCTCCCACGTCGCCAGACACACCTATGCTACCAGGTGTTTGAATAGAGGGATACGCCTGGAAGTGGTCGCCAAACTCCTGGGACATAGCACAACCAGAATCACACAGCACTATGCAAAGCTCCTTAAAGACAATATCTTGAATGAAGTAAAGGATGCTTTTGAGAAGTCACATTGATAGATTTCTATCCGTCAGGGCCTCTAAGGGTGCTATCATCTGCGCTACAAGGAAAAGCGAAAAAAAACCTTTCTGTAATCAACAATGTATCATAAGGATAGGGTTGTTGATTGCCTCAAAACGGCATTGATGGGCGTTCTGTGGCACATTTCTTGAACATCATATAGTACAAGTATTAGTTTTTGTACTATGAAGAACATTTTATTAAGTATTTTGTTTTTAACATCGGCAGTCTTTGCTCAAGCTCAAACAAAATCCGTTACTCTTGATTTGCTTGGTTCTTCCGGAATAGCCGGTGTGTCTTTTGATTCACGATTCAAAGGGAATCACGGATTCGGGTATAATGTAGGACTCTCCTATGCCTACGGGACGGGGACTCTCAGCAGCTATTCAGTGAATGGGATAGGAATTCCTCTGGAAATCAACTATCTCCTAGGGCAGCGGAATAGCCATTTGGTTCTTGGACTTGGCATGACAAATGGTATTTACAAGTATTCGGCTAAGTCTATCATAATAGGATATGGTGATGACGCGACTGATATTAAGACTGAACAAACCAGTGGCACTGCTTGGGGGTACAATTTCTTTGGTGATATAGGATACCGTTTCCAGAAGGAGAAAGGTTTCACATTCGGTGCAGGCATCAAGCCAACATTCACATTTGACAATGGAAAGATAAACGAACGTTGGTTTATGCCCTATCTAAGTTTCGGTATCTCATTCTAAATAGTTTAACATAAACTCTTAAAGTGATACACCCTTGTAGGATGTATCATTTTTTGTATGAAGACTGTGAAGATTCGGCGGTATCACAGAATTTGCAAGTTTTTGGATAGTTTGCTCTTGTCAGAGAGGTGGGAGATCGGTTCCCATTTGTTCCCTATCAAGAGCTCAGGGAATCTTGGAAGATCGATTCTAACTACTTGATATAAAACAAAAAAACCACCTCGCAGGGTAGTTTCGGATATATAGAGAAGGTTGTTGTTCGCGGGTGATTTCTGAACTGCCCTGCGAGGCGGTTTTTCTTTTTTTTATATATTTGAAGCGTTCAAACACTCTTGCCTTGAAACGCTTACGCAATATCGCCCTGTCCGTTCTCCTGCTGCTGTCTCCGCTTGCGGAAGACACGGGGCTGGCACAGGTTGCGCCTGATTCGCTGCTGCTGCGTTTCAAGTCTTACTCGGCCTGGCGCTCCCCCGAAAAGGTGTATCTGCATTTCGACCGGAGCTGCTATACGGCCGGGGAGACGATATGGTTCCGGGGCTGGATTCAGGAGGCATCGGCCCTGTCCCTTCTCCCTCCGAGCAACTTCCTTTATGCCGAACTGCTTGACGGACGCGGCGAGGTTGTGGTCAGGGTAAAAATCAAGCGGACGAACGATGCCTTCCCGGGGTGCATGGACCTTCCGGATAATCTGGAAACGGGATTCTACACCATCAGGGCCTATACGCTTTGGCAGCTTAACGGCTCCGAAGACTATCTTTTCAACGACAGAATCCGTATCATCGGTGGCAAAAAAAGGGAGGACACCCCCAAATCTTCGTCTTCCGACATTGCAATCAGTTTTTGGCCCGAAAGCGGCCGATACTTCGCCGGGCAGAGTTCGGTAATAGGTTTCAAGGCGGTAGACAATCTTGGCAGGAGCGTGGATTTCAGCGGCACCCTTGTAAGTGACGGAGGCGAAACCCTGGAACCGGTCCTTACCGTCCATGACGGCATGGGGGTCTTCTCCTTCCTGCCGCAGCAGGGCAAGACGTACAGCCTTATGGATGCTTCCGGCAAGAAATATCCTCTGCCGCCGCCCGCTGAAGAAGGGGCCCTGCTGCAACTCCACGTCCGCCCGGGCCGATACTATATAAGCGCCCTCGGTTATGGCGGCGGAGCGGCAAGCCTTCTGGTCCGCGATGCCGCCGAGCTTCGGCCGGTCTCAAATATCGAGCTTGGCGGCAAGGTGTCAACTTTCGTGATTGATAAATCTTATTTTCGTCCGGGTATCAATCACTTCCTGATTGTCGATTCCCGGGGACGGATAATGGCTGAAAGGCTTTTCTTCGTCCGCGACAGCGAAGCTCCCCTTTGCAAGTTGGAGATGACGACCTTCCTTCCAACACCAAGAGCGCTTACAAAAGCGGTCGTTTCCTTGAATAAACCCGACGGGACTCCGCTGGAAGGGATCTGTTCGGTGTCAGTCGTCAGAGGGACTCTCAAGAACTGGCAGCAAAGTGACGGGATATCCTCCTACATGGGTTTGAGCAGCGAACTGAAAGGCAATATCAACAAACCGTATTATTATTTCGACCCGGAGATCCCCGAGAAGGAGAGAGACGCTGCGCTGGACCTGCTCATGATGATCCAGGGATGGCGCTTCTACGATTTGGAAAAGATGGCAGGCAGGGGAGACTTCAAAATCAGGCATCGCAGGGAGCTGGCTCAGGAGATACGAGGAAGCGTTTCGAGCGGGCGCTCCCCCAAGATACCCGAGAACTATTCATTCACCTTCATGATTCCCAAGCAGAAGGTAATGAATTATCTGCAGGTCGAAAGGGGCAGGTATTTCATCATCGACAGCCTTGATTTCCAAGAGAATACCGAGATGCTGATAAATATCGGCAAGCTGCCCAGGGGGAAGCGTTATTTCCCGAATTGGGACGGCGATCCCGTTGCGGGTCCGTATATTTACAAGCCGGCCCCCGGTTTTTCGGACGAAACGAAACTGACGCCGCCGACCATGAGAGATCTCGCCCCCGGCGATACTTTGCAGGCGGCGGTCGTCATAGCGTCCTATGGCGATGACGACGTGCTGGTCTTCGGCAGAAGTTACCGGGAGGATCTTACCACGTACAAGGACTGGACCCTGATAGAGTACCTGAACGTGACGAAGCCCATATTCGAATACGACGGCGATAACATGTACAACCGCAACAAGCGAAGAAGCACGTCGTATTCCGATGATTTCGAAAGCGATTTCGACGCCGATGAAGAAGATGACGAAAGAGGAAAGGTGAAACTCATCGTGGAAGACAATGAGGAGGCCTGGTGGAGTTATGATCAGGTGCGTCTGGAAGATCTTCGTTCGCTGAGTATCGCCACGCAGGCCGATCCCATTTATGGCGGCGACGGCGGCGTCGTACATATCACAATGAAGCCCGGAGGCAGACAACGCTACTTCGACCGCGACCCTTCGCTGCTGTATTTTGTTCCTCTCGGCTATCAGGTTCCGCGATATTTTGATTCACCCCGTTACGACCGGGGGGAGGATTTCGGATATGACGCCCGCAACACGATTCTGTGGGCCCCCGAAGTGGTCATTGATGACGGACGTGGAACAATTGAATTCTGCAACAGCGACAGGCCGGACTTCCCCTACGTTATCCGGATCGAGGGCATGAGCGCAGACGGCCGGCCCTTCTCCCGCCACTGCATCGTCGATCCGAAATAGTCGACCAGTGTCTGAAATTTAAGGATTCCATCGAAAAGGCAGGCAAGATGTTTATCGTCAAATAAGCAACAGTCTGCGAAGCAAATGCATCCTGGCCCATCTCGGGGCGACCTGCGGAATCATCCGGCTCTTTGGAGCATTTGAACATATCCGGTAGGAGCGCACACTGACATCAATTCCCAGCTCATGCATCGAGGCGACAAAACGGTCCTCGAAGTCGGCCTCTACAATACGGCGTGCAAAGTTTAGGTTAAGACGCCCTCCATAACTCACGCATCCCACCGCTCCCGGGCGGATCTTGGGACGTCCGAGTATGAAATCGACATCTTTTACATAGTGTCTCATTTCTTCCGGAAGGTCGATAACGCCGATGTTGGACATGGTTTGAGAGCAATACAGGTCGCCCTTATGGGTTTTGATATAATTGATTACAGGCTTTTTGATGAAGAGTGGGATACGCCTGATGGCGGGATTGTCTTCGAGCGCGACATTGCCGGCGACCCGGGTTGTAAGTCGGCCCGGCTATGCAAAGATCTGTTTCTGACGTTTCACCTCT
>JAEENZ010000020.1 GCA_016283985.1 Bacteroidales bacterium
GTTACCGAGCAGAACGTGGACAAGAGCTGCTGGTGGGGCAACGGCCAGACCTTCTCCGGAGCATTCCTCCAGGAAGGCGGCTTCAACCCCAAACTTCTGAAGACCAATACCAGCGCGGTGTTTATTCTTGAGAGTAGGTAGTCAGGATTTCCATACACATCCGCCCGTTGTGATAGGGGCATTTCCAGAAGCCGGCGCGGTCGTCACGGGTGTTGGGATGCCCCTCGGCGTCTATGCTCCAGAACCATTCGCCGTCCGGGGCGATCAGATGTGATTTGATATACTCCCAGCAGCGGATGGCCCGGTCGGTCCATCCTTGATTTAGGCATCCGACCACCGTCTCCGCCTGAACCCACCAATGGCGGTCGGCATCGCAGCTAAAGCCGACCGGCGCTTTTGCCGGCGAACATTTTTTCTGTGAGCCGGTGAAAGACGCCGGCGGCGTAGATGAAGGCCAGGCTTCGTAGATCATCGAACCATCCGGCTGCAGGCCTTCCAAAGAGGCGGTGGCAATCCGCGCACAGCACTCGCGGACGCGGGCCAGAAGCGCCTCATCTTCAAGCAGTTCCGCAGTTTCGCACAGCAGCCATGAGGCCTCGATGTCGTGGCCGTACGAAACCATATCGGACTGTGAACGCCAGTCTTCGTCGAAGAACAGGCCGAGGTGCCCGTCCGGGCGCACGATGCGATCCATGAATATCTCGCAGAGGTCCACCAGACGCCGGCGCAGGGTCTCATCCTTCCACACCCTATACAATCCTGTGTGACCTTCGAGTATGTGCAGGTGGGTGTTCATGGTCTTGGCGTCGTTGCGGTCCTTCTCGGACAGGCGCATGTCTGCGATTGGCTGCCAGTCTCGGGTGCAGGCCTCGATGTATCCTCCCTTCTCCAGATCCAGGCTGTGGTCCTCGATACTACGCCAGAGGCTGATGGCAAGCTCCAAGGCCTCCTCCTCGCCCGTGGCGCGGAAGAATTCGGCGCAGCCGTAAACTGCGAAGGCGATGGCGTAGAACTGCTTTTTGGTGTCCAGCGGAGTGCCGTCGGCGTTCAGGCTCCAGTAGATGCCGCCGAACTCCCGGTCGAAGAACTTGTCCCGTATCTGCATGAAGGCGTTGCGGGCGGCATCCAGGTATTCGGACCGCCCGAGAACCCGGTATGCAGATGAGAATGTCCATAGGATGCGTGCGCACAGGATTCCGCCCCTCGGGGCATCGGGAATCAGCCGCCCGCTGCCGTCCATCTGCCCGTAGAATCCGCCCGCAGGGTCCTGCATGCGGTCCAGCCAGAAGGGGAGTATGTCGTTCTCGAGTTCGGCGCGCACTTCTGCGCGGAGGATGTCCAGTTCTTTTGCCATAATGCAAAAATAAAACTAATATCGTTATGATGTAATTCTACAATAAATCAAGATAAAATTCTATTAGTTTTTGAAAAAATTCATACATTTGCGGTATGCAAGTATTATCAGAAATCACCGGCCTGTCCGACAAGGACTGTTTCCATATAGTAGAACGCCACAAGAGCAAGTTCGACTACCCGCTGCACTCCCACCGCGAGTGCGAACTGAACTTCATCAGCAACGCTGCCGGGGTGCGGCGCATAATCGGGGACCACATCGGCACCATAGGTCAATACGAGCTCGTGCTTATCTCCGGCGAGGGTCTCGAACACATGTGGGAGCAGGGCACATGCACGTCCGAGAACATACGTGAGATAACCATCCATTTTTCTCCGGAGCTGTTCGATACGGGTATCCTTTCCAAGAACCAGTTCGAGTCGATCCGCAAGATGTTCGACCAGGCCCGCCAGGGTTTGGCCTTCCCGCAGGAAGCGATCATGAAGGTATATGCGAAACTGGACACAATCGCCAATGAATCAAACAGTTTTGCACAGGTTCTGGACTGCATATGGATACTTCATGAATTGTCGTTGTACGAAGGTCACAAACTCGCTACAAGCGCGTTCGCAAAGGCGCCGCGCAAGTCCGAGAGCCGCCGTGTGGAGGCCATCAAGGACTATATACACCAGCACTATTCCGAACCGATCAAGCTTGAAGAGCTGGCGGATATGATAAGCATGAGCCCGACCTCCTGCAGCCGCTTCTTCCGCACCCATGCAAACCGCACCATAACCGATTACATAACGGACGTACGCCTCGGGAACGCCGTTCGTGCTTTGGTCGACACTACCGAGAGCGTGTCGGTCATCTGCTACAACTGCGGATTCAACAACCTCTCCAATTTCAACAGGATATTCAAGGAGAAGAAGGGCATGACTCCAAGGGATTTCCGCCAGATGTATAAAAAGACGAAAATTATCATTTAGCGAAAAACTTTGCGAAGATTGACAAAATCGTATTAGCGCAGTCGCGCGTGTCTGCGTAACTTTGCAACCGAATTCAACACGCGCGTATGACTAATAACCGACTTGGGCTTATTCTTCTTTCGATTATCGGCTTCCTGATGCTTTCAATGGCATCTTGCAACTGCAGTTCAGCAAAACAGGAAGCACCTGATTACTTCATCGGCACGAATATGTGGTATGCCAGCCGACTTGCGCTGGAGAACCCTGCCCGTTTCGAGGCGGAACTTGATTCGCTCAAGGCTCACGGCATCACCAATGTCCGCATCCTTGCCACCGACGAGAACTGGGAAGGAATGGATGCCGTCCTCGATGCTTTCTCCAAGAGGGGAATGAAAGGAGTCCTTTTCCTGAACAACGCCTGGGAATGGAGCGAAGACGGCTACAGGTCATACCTCGAAAAGGCAGGAGCCGGGCGCCAGCCGCATCCTGCAACCGACAGCTATCCTGAATATATGTCAGCCATGTCGGGGTTCGCGAAGAATGCGGAAGCCGTGGAACTGTATCACAGGCACGTACGCAATATGGTGGAGCGCTACAAGGATTCTGATGCCATCTATTCCTGGCAGGTCTGCAATGAGCCTCGTCCTTTCGCCAGAGATGCCGCCACTTACGATGCATTCGTCGCATATGTCCAGAACAGCGCGGCGCTTATCAAGAGTATAGACCAAAAGCACATGGTCAGCACCGGCAACGAAGGCCAGATGGGCTGCGAGAAGGATATGGCGGTCTTCGAGCGCCTGAATGACTGCCCGGACATCGATTACATCACCATCCACATATGGCCTTATAACTGGGGTTGGGTGAAGGAAAATAACATTGCTGATGGAGCGCAGAAGGCCATATCCGAGATCCGGGGTTATATCAACCGCCATCTCGAAACTGCCCGCCGCCTCGGCAAGAAAGTGGTCATCGAAGAGTTCGGCTATCCCAGGGATGGTTTCTCCTTCAGCCGCGAAGCTGCCACCAGCGGCCGCGACGCCGTCTACGGCTATGTCTTCTCCAGGGTCCTGGAATCCGCCCGAAAGGCAGACGTCCTGCTGGGATGCAATTTCTGGGCATGGAGCGGTCTGGCCAAGCCCGCCCACGACTATTGGCAGGAAGGTGATGACCTCTGCGGAGATCCTTTCCAGGAAGGGCAGGGCCTGAACGGAGTCTATCTGGGCGATGCCTCCACTATGGCGCTGATAGATGCCTATACGGACAGCCTGGCCACTGTGATATCCGTGGATGTGCCCGTCGAGCACGACTGGATGTTTTATGGCGACGGTCCGGTGAAACTTAACGTCGATGTCGCTTCCGACCTGCCTCTGGTGGATGTCAGCTACAGCATTAAGAGAGACGTGGACCTGATGGACTGGAATGCGTCCCCCATACTTGAGGGCGGTACCCAGGTTCGCACCCGCCCCGGGCGTATGGTCAAAGCGAGCCTGGATTTTGGCAATCTTGAGCCCGGATTCTACCAGGTGACCGTGAATGGAGTAAAGAAATTCAACATAGGGGTGAATCCCGAGCAGATTCAGAGCCCTTCCGATGCACCGGAAGATTTCGATGCTTTCTGGGATACCACCCTCAGCGAACTCGCAGCGGTTCCTATGGATGTGAAATGGACGCTTCTTCCCGAGCATTCCTCGGAAAAGCGCGAATGCTACCGGGTGGAAATGCCCTCGCTTGGCGGTGCCACTATGGGCGGAATCATCTTCATTCCCACCGCTGAAGGCCGCTATCCCGTGCGCATGAGTTTCATGGGTTATGGCGCCGATGTCTATTATGAGGATCCCGACTGGAATTCCGACCGCATCGATTACTGTGTCAGCGTCCGCGACCAGGGTATCTTCAAGGGCCGCAACAACAACTGGATGGAGCGCGGGCTGTCTTCCAGGGAAGAGTATTATTATCGCGGAGCATTCTGCGACGTAGTGCGTTCGGTGGAGTTTGCAGCATCTCTCCCCAAGGCGGATACCACCCGCATCTTCGGCTGCGGCGACAGCCAGGGGGGAGCGTTCACCTGGATATCCGCATCACTCACCGACAGGATGCGTGCAATAGTGCCCAGCGTTCCATTCCTCAGCGACTATCCCGATTATGCGAAAATTGTCTGGTGGCCCATGCACGAGGTCTTTCAGTATGCAGACGAAAAGGGGATGGACCGCGCCGCAATCATGGATATGCTGCGCTATTTCGACATCAAGAACTTTACCGGCAGGATCACCTGCCCGGTTTTCATGGCCTACGGTCTGCAGGATCCCACCTGCCCGCCGCACACCAATTTTGCCGGATATAACAACGTTACCTCTGAAAAGACGTACATGTGCGTGCCCACGTGCGGGCATGCGATGTGGGCTGAACCATCGTTCACAAAGGCCCGGGATGACTTTTTCAGAAAATTCTAAATATCACAATTATTATTAACAACAAATTCAGGTCAAATGAAAAGTAAAATGATTACTTGCCTGTGCCTGCTCCTCATGAGCACCGCGATGTTCGCCCAGAAGGTGACCGTCACGGGAACCGTGAAGGACAACATAGGCCCGGCCATTGGAGTGAGTGTCATCGAAAAGGGCACCACCAATGGCACGACTACCGACCTGGACGGTAAGTACAGCATCAGCGTCCCCGCAGACGCAGTGCTGGAATTCTCGTCCATCGGTTATTCGACCCAGGAAATCGCTGTCGGCGGCAGGACCGTCGTCAACGTGGTCCTCGCTGAAGATGCCGAGTTCCTCGACGAAGTCGTCGTCGTGGGTTACGGTACCATGAAGCGCAGCGACCTTTCCGGCGCATCGGTCTCCATGAGGGAAGAAGACCTCAAGGGCTCCATCATCACGAGCCTCGACCAGTCCCTCCAGGGACGTGCAGCCGGTGTCGCGGCGGTTCAGACTTCCGGCGCTCCTGGTTCATCCTCATCCATCCGCGTCCGCGGACAGGCGACCGTCAATGCAAATGCGGAGCCTCTCTACGTGATCGACGGCGTGATCATCCAGGGCGGCGGCAACTCCGCCAGCGACTTCGGCCTTGGCTCCCTGGGTAACGGCCGCACCTCCACCATCTCCCCTCTGGCAACCATCAACCCTGCCGATATCGTGAGCATGGAGATCCTGAAGGATGCATCCGCAACTGCAATCTACGGTGCCCAGGGCGCGAACGGCGTCATCCTCATCACCACCAAGCACGGTAAGGCGGGTGAGGCCAAGTTCAACTACGACGGCATGTACGCAGTAAGCCGCCAGACCAGCCGCATCGACATGATGAACCTGCGCGAGTTCGCAGAGTACTACAACGATATGGTTGCAATGGGCTTCCTTGAGAAGAGCCCCTACTACGCGGATCCTTCCCTCCTCGGAAAGGGTACCAACTGGCAGGATGAAATCTTCCGCACGGCCCATCAGCAGCAGCATCAGCTGAGCGCACAGGGCGGTACCGACAAGGTGCAGTACTACGTGTCCGGATCCTGGATGGATCAGGAAGGTACCATCATCGGTTCCAACTTCAACCGCGTGAGCTTCCGTGCCAACCTCGACGCACAGCTCAAGAGCTGGTTCAAGCTCGGCCTGAATGCCACGTTCGCAAACACCAAGGACGACCTCAAACTCGCCGACGGTAGCGAAGGTGTCATCTTCTACTCCCTGGGAGCACTTCCCGACGTGCCCGTGTACGATATCGACGGCAACTATTCCACGACGGTCCGCGAGGGATACACTTCCCCCAACCCCGTGGCTATCGCAATGCTCGATAAATACACCCTCGAGCGCCAGAAGCTCACCGGCAACGTCTACGCCGAACTCACTCCCATCAAGCATTACGTATGGCGCACCGAGCTCGGTTTCGACGTGAGCAACTCGGATGCTACCACGTTCAAGCCCACCGCCGATTTCGGCAACTGGGCCCGCAACACCAACTCCCTCAACCTGCAGAACAACAGCAGCCTGTTCTGGCAGCTGAAGAACTATCTCACCTACTCCAACAGCATCGGCAAGCACAATTGGACTACCATGGTCGGACAGGAGTGCTGGGAATCCGGATGGGCCTACATGAGTGCGTCCCGCACCGGCCTCACCAGCGACGAGATCATCAATATCGGCAAGGGCGAAGGAACTCCTACCGTGAACCAGGGTTATGGCCACTCCGCCATGGCATCCTTCTTCACCCGTGAGACCTATAGCTATGACGACCGTTACTTCCTCACCTATACCTTCCGTTACGACGGCAGCTCGAACTTCGGTCCTGATAACCGTTGGGCAGGGTTCCATTCCTTCGCAGGAAGCTGGCGCTTCACCAACGAGAAGGGGCTCGGGGATTTCCTCAAGGGTATCGGAATCAACAACGGTAAGCTCCGTCTCGGATGGGGACAGACCGGTAACGCTAACATCGGCGGCGGTGCCTGGGAAGCAACCATGAGCACCATGCCTTCCGGACTCGGCACCAGCGAGCGTCCCGCAAGGATTCCCAACACCGGTATCCACTGGGAGAAGCAGCGCCAGACCAACATCGGTCTCGACCTGAGCTTCCTCGGCGGAAAGGTCAACCTCGTGGTGGATGCATACAAGAAGATATCTTCCGACATGCTCATGAGCCTTACCCTTCCTTCCTACATGGGAACCCAGGGTAACGCCTCTTCCGCTCTCGCTGCACCTCGCGGCAACTACGGCACCATCGAGAACAAGGGTCTGGAAATCACCCTCGACACCCATCCCGTTTCTACACAGAACTTCGGCTGGGACAGCAACTTCCAGATTTCCTTCAACAAGAACAAGCTGGTTGCACTCGACGGCACCGCCAATGCACAGCTCGTGGGTTACGGCCAGTGGAGTGACATCGTTTCCGTCACCGAGATCGGCGAATCCCTCTACGGTTTCTACGGATACAAGGTGGTCGGAGTCTATAAGGATTTCGACGATATCGAGAACAGTCCCCGTGCAGAGAAGTATCCTGCCGACGGAGTTTTCAATCCTACCACCACCGTATGGCCAGGTGACCTCAAGTTCGAAGATGTCAACAAGGACGGCGTGATCAACGAGCACGACCGCACCAACATCGGCAGCCCGCTGCCTCTCTTCACCTTCGGCTGGACCAACTCCTTCCGCTACAAGAACTTCGACCTCAGCATCTTCCTCAACGGAAGCTATGGCAACAAGGTCCTCAACTACAACATGATCGGACAGGGCTTCAACGGCCTCGTGAGCATGAACAGCGCCTGGACCAACCAGCACGTTGCCGTGAAGGACCGCGCCAAACTCGCCATGTACGACGAGAGCAAGGGAATGTGGGATGTGACGAACGTATATGTCACCAACCCCAACACCAAGACCCCCCGTCCCGTTCTTGCCGACCCTAACGACAACGACCGTCTCAGCACCCGTTACATCGAAGACGGAAGCTACCTCCGCGTGAAGAACGTCACCCTCGGTTACTCCGTTCCCAAGAGCCTGATCGAGCGCTGGAAGATAGAGAACCTGCGTGTTTACATGAACCTGCAGAACCTCTACACCTTCACCAAGTACAGCGGATACGACCCTGAGGTCGGTGCTTCCACCAAGGATAGCTCCGGACTTACCTTCGGCGTCGACAACGGCCGTTATCCTTCTCCTATGACCTGCTCCTTCGGAGTCAACCTTACATTCTAATAATAGGAGGAAATGATTATGAAAAATATATTCAAGATTTTCGCAACTATTCTGATGGCTCTCACTGTGGTGTCCTGCTCCGAATTCCTGAACAGGCCTACGGAGGACTCCCTTTCCAGTGCGACCTATTATCAGAACGACGCCCAAGTCGAGCAGGGTGTTAACTACCTCTACAACTCTCCCTGGTACGATATCATCCGTTTCTTCATCTACGGTGGTGAAACCATGGCCGGCAACGTCTTCGAAGGCTCCAGCAACTACATCACGCTGACAGTCAACGGAACCGACGGCGACCTCAAGAACATGTCCTATGCCCTCTGGTCGGTGAACGCGCACTGCAACACCGTGATCCAGAATATCCAGAACTCCACCGGAAGCGCCTCCAAGGCCGTCAAGGACAGGGCCATTGGTGAAGCTCTCGTCTGGAAGGCAATGGCATATTTCTTCCTGGTGCGCACTTTCGGTGACGTCCCCATTATCCACGACAATACCGCAATCATCAAGGAAAACTCATACAACGACGTTTTCAAGGTGCAGAAGGCCGATGTTTACGACTATGTCATCATGACTCTCGAAGAGGCCCTGAAATACCTGCCCAAGAACAATTATATCGGAAAGAAGCCCCGCATCGACTACTATGCGGCCAAGGCTCTCCTTGCCAAGGCTTATCTTACCAAGGCGGGCGTATCCGGTACTCTTGCCGAGGCCGACCTCATCAAGGCACGTGACTATGCTCTCGAAGTGATCGAGGAGTCCGGACGCACCCTTACTCCCAAGTATTCCGACGTGTTCCGTCTTGCTCCCGAGGTTTACAACCAGACCGGCGAATGCCTGATTTCCTGGCTCTGGACAGCCACTCCCCAGGCGTGGACTGCACAGAACTCCATCCAGTGCGACGTGGGTCTCGTCGGTTTCGACGAATTCGGCGACCTCTGGGGTGACTGGAAAGGCCCTTCGGTGGACCTTCAGGATCTCTTCGGCGTTTCCGCTTCCGAGAATCCCCAGTCCCGCGTGAACAAGGATGACCGCCGCCAGGCGACCATGATGATGTTCGGCGACAAGTATGATTACTTCTGGACCGACATGGGAGGATTCGACTTCTATCGTTTCTTCTACGATTCCGACTATTCCCCGAATCCCACTTCCGGCTCATTCGGATGCGGCACCGGTGCCAACTTTGCGAAGCATCTCTATGGTGACACCGCAGACCACGTGGCCGCAGTCGGACATTCTCCGGCATACATGTACAACTCGCTGCCTACCCATATCCTCAGGCTTGCCGACGTCTACCTCATCTATGCCGAGGCCTGCCTCCTCACCAACGATGCCCCCACCGCCCTCACTTATGTGAACAAGGTCCGCCAGCGTGCCCACGCAGCAGACCTTCCCGCGGTTACCATCAAGGACATCTGGAAGGAGCGCCGTCTGGAACTCTCCCTCGAGGGTGACAACTGGTACGATTTCGTACGCCGTTCCTACTACGAGATGGATACTGTAATCGCTGAGATCAAGGCCCAGAGGCGCTCTGTCTATGGTGGCTTGGATGCTGCTTACAAGAGCTTCGTCTGCGACGAGAAGGGCAATTACGTAGGCCCCGGTGCAAATGCCTGGGATGCCAGCGGAATCAGCTACGATACCACCCAGTATCAGCTCACCGACGTTAAGCCCGAGATGCTCACCATGCCGTTCCCTACCGAAGACGTGGTTCTCAATCCCAACGTGGCCTCTACTGCTGAGCCCATCCACGTTGACGTGCGTGAGACTTATTCGTATAACTTTTAATCGATGAGCCTTATGAAATCAATGCTTAAATATATAGGAATAATCGCCGGGATCTTCGCCCTCGCATCCTGCGTGGATGATTACCCCGACCGCTTCCATGCTACGGAAGGCAAGCCTACGGTGGATTTCGTACGCTATGCCGACCAGGACGTGTTCATCACCCAGGCCTTTATGGACGAGGTGCTTTGCATCGTGGGTTCCAACCTGCGCAGCGTGCACGACATCTATTTCAACGACCAGGCAGCTATCCTGAACACCAGTTATATTACCGACAACACCCTGATCGTGGCAGTGCCGAGCACCGCGGCCACCGTGCAGACCGACAAGATTTACCTTGTCACTGCGGCCAAGGACTCCGTAACCTACGATTTCAAGATCCTCCCTCCCGTACCGAAGGTGACTTCCATCAGCAATGAATGGGCTGCCGACGGTGAGGACGTGACCCTCAAGGGCAAGTACTTCATCGACGTGACCGGAGTATCCATCCCCGGCGCCACCGTCAGCACCTACAACGTGGTTTCCTCCGAAACCATCACCTTCAAGGTGCCCGCAGGTGCGGCATCCGGCCCTGTCGAGGTTACCACCGCATCCGGTACCGGACGCAGTACCTTCCAGTTCCGCGACACGCGCAACATTCTCTTCGACTGGGACGGCGTTTACGGCCGTGCTATCGGAGCAGGCTGGCGTGACGGCAGCAAGGTCCTGCACGCCCCCGGCGACCATGCCTTCCCCGCCCTCAGCGGCAACTATATCGCTTTCGCGGCGGATATGGCGGCAGGCCCATGGGATGACTGGAAGGAAGACGACATGGCATTCAACTATTGGCCCGGAGCAGTCGGCAGTGCAAATCCTCCGCTGTATTCGAACACCGATTTTGCCGCTTACATCAAGAAGTACGGCATTGGCGGCCTTTGCATCAAGTTCGAGATAATGGTTCCCAGCTCCAATCCCTGGACCAGCTACGGACTCCAGATCATGTTCTCCAACGAGGCATCCGTTTCCGAAGCCAATATGACCAACGCCTACTATACCGAAGACACCTTCCCCCGTTACGTGTGGGAGCCCTGGACTGCAACCGGCAAGTATGACACCGGCGACAAGTGGGTGACGGTATCCTTCCCTCTCTCCGAATTCAACAAGACGAGCGGAGGCGGCACCTGCGCGACTGCATTCGACGACAGCTACCTGCATGGCTTTGCCATGTTCGTGTATGGTGGCTCGACTCCGGGTACCGCAGGTTCTCCTATCATTGCTATCGACAATATCCGTGTTGTACCCCTTTAATGGATTATGCGTATGAAAAACATTTTTAAGCTTATATGCATCAGTGTTCTTGCCCTGACTGCCTTTCAGGCCTGCCAGACCAGCAAGGAACTTGATACGGATCAGTTCAGCACGGAACTCGCATTCGGTTCCTTCGCTCCGAATCCGGTCTATCGCGGAGGTGAGCTCACGATCATCGGCAGTTTCCTCGAGCAGGTCGCCGAGGTGCGAATCCCCGGAATCGACCCTATTACGGACTTTACCGTGGTCGAGAAGGGAAAGAAGAGCAAGATTACCGTGACTCTCCCCAATACTACCGAAGAGGTGGGCAAGATTTCCATAGTAGGAAAGAACGGCAAGGTCCTCACCAGCAAGGCTGAGCTGACCTACACCGAGCCCATAGTCTTCACCGACTTCTCTCCCAAGAGCGCAATGCCCGGTGACGTCATCACCGTGACGGGAGACTACATGAACCTGATCCAGGAGGTTATCTTCGAAGGCGGTGCCATCGCCACCGGGGATGCCATCAAGGAGAAGGGCCGCAAGAGCCTGAAGGTCGTCGTACCCGCAAAGGCGGTTACCGGAAAGATCATCCTCGGCGATGCCGATGAGGTCGAAGATCCCGACAACATAGCCAACAAGAGTTACTCGACGGCAGACCTCGTGATCGGCGATCCTACCGTGAGCAGCCTTGCCATCGAAACCGCCAAGCCCGGCCAGACCCTGACCATCAGCGGCGCCTACCTCAACATGATCGAGAAGGTCGTGTTCGAGGGCGGCACCGAGGTCAGCGAACTGACCGTTTCGGCAGATAACAAGACCCTCACCCTCACCCTTCCCGCCACTGCCCAGAGCGGTGACGTGAACGCGGTCAGCTTCGCGGGAAAGAGCTTCAAGGCCGGCACCATCACCCTGGTGGTTCCTACCGGACTTGCCGTGGCTCCCACTCCCGTAAGGGCTGATTCCACCCTGACCATCACCGGCACCGGCCTCGAGCTCATCACGGGCGTAGACCTTCCCGGCGCATCGAACGTCACGTTCGCTTTCGCCGATGACAAGATCACCCTTACCGTTCCCAGGTCTGCCGCAGAAGGTGACATCACCCTCAAGATGGACAGCGGCGACCAGGTGACCGTGGCCTACACCCTCGTGCATCCCGTCGTTACCGCGATCGCTCCCACCGACATCTTTGCCGGCGACACCATCAAGGTTTCCGGTACCGACCTCGACCTGATTTCCGGCGTCACCCTCGGTGGCAAGGCGGAAGAGTTCAAGCTGGTCGAAAAGGATATCGAGATCTACACCGCCGCCACTTCCGTGTCCGGCAAGATCGAACTCAAGCTCGACAACGGCGAGGTCATCAAGCCCGGTGAGGACATCACCGTCAGCTACCACTCGTTCGTGGTGGTGAATGAGATGCCTGCAGCCGAGCACATCGGCGCAGCCGTTACGCTCAAGGGAACCAACTTCATGATGGTAGACCGCATCTACATCGGCGAAGCCAAGGTTACCAAGTATGTAAAGCGTGCCGACGACGAAGTCTCCTTCATCATGCCTTACAACAAGATCGGAACATATCCCATCAAGTTCGAACTGTTGACCGGCGAAGTCGAGGTCTGCCCCACGCAGATCGAGGTCCTGCTCCAGCAGAACATCTCAACTCTCTGGGAGGGCAATGTCGATCTTGGCGCATGGTCCATCAACTGGGAGGTGCCTGCGGATGCATTTACCAAAATTGATCTTAAGGTTGGGCAGGAAATCCGTTACTATGTCACTCCTACGAATGCATGGTGGCAGTTCCAGCTGTTCGACGGACACTGGGCCGCCCTGCCTGTGGACGAGAGCACCGACGGTACCAACAACATCAACACCAACAAGATGGATATCTCCGCAGGTTATATCCATATCAA
>JAEENZ010000159.1 GCA_016283985.1 Bacteroidales bacterium
CCAATGAAAAGCAGGTCTCCGGTCTTGATGCCGCTCTGGCAACTTGCCAATAAAATGGCTGTTACGATAAATAATACTCTTTTCATACCGCAAATATAGCAAATCCCCCATGACCTTCCTTGAAAAGCCCTGGAAATAAGGAAGGTCCCATTGAAAAACCACCGACCTTCCTTGAAAAGCCCTGGAAATAAGGAAGGTCCCCTTTGAAACCCCCTGACCTTCCTTGAAAACCCCGGAAAACAAGGAAGGTCCCCATCGTTCCGAAATACAGTAGTTTGTTCCGAATAACCCTCTAAAACGGGAACAAACCGCCGAAATCTGAAGCTTTGTTCCGGAAAATGGCGGAAAACGGGAACGGGGTGAAAAAAAATCCGTAAATTTACCGGATTCTATGAGCAAAGGTGAGTTCATAAAGATTCGCGGTGCCAAGGCCCACAACCTGAAGAACGTCGACGTGGATATCCCGCGCGGCACTTTCACGGTAATAACGGGCATCAGCGGCAGCGGAAAAAGTTCCCTCGCCTTCGACACAATCTACGCCGAAGGCCAGCGCCGCTACCTGAACACGCTCTCTCCCTACGCCAAGCACTTCATGGGCATTCTCGATAAGCCCGAGGTGGAAAGCATCGAGGGCCTCAGCCCCATAATCGCCATAGAGCAGAAGACCACCGGCAACAACCCCAGGTCCACCGTAGGAACCATCACGGAAATCTCCGACTTCCTGCGTCTTCTCTATGCCAGGGCATCAACCGCGTATTCGCCCGTGACCGGCGCGGAGATGGTGCGCTACACCGACGAGCAGATAGTGGACCTCATCATGAAGAACTACGCCGGCCGCAAGTGCCTGCTGCTCGCTCCATTGGTTCGTGGCCGCAAGGGCCATTACCGCGAACTCTTCGACTCCCTGCGCAAGAAGGGATACACCCAGGTCCGTATCGACGGTGAAATTGAATACCTGAACGACGTGGAGGCCCTGGACCGCTACAAGGGGCATTTCATCGAGCTGGTCATCGACAAGCTTAAGCCCGGCGAGGGCGACGAAAAGCGCATCCGCGCATCGGTTATGACAGCCCTCGGGATGGGCAAGGGTTCGCTTGCCATACTCGACCATGAGACCGGCGAACTCCATCATTACTCCAAGCATCTGGTGGATCCCCAGACCGGACTCTCCCTTCAGGAACCCGCCCCTCACACCTTCTCGTTCAACTCTCCCGAAGGCTACTGCCCCCATTGCAAGGGCCTGGGTACGGTGGTTGATGTGAACATGGATACCATAGTTCCGAATCCCGAACTCAGCATCGCCGACGGAGGCATCGTGCCCCTTGGGAAGGTGCGGGAGAACAAGAAATTCGAGGTCATCCGCTCCATCGCCCGCAAGTACAACTTCTCCCTCCACGATCCCATCGCGGCCCTACCGGACGAGGTCGTGAGCCTGCTGATCTACGGTTCCGACGAGTTTTTCCGCATCGGCGACGGGATGAACTCCCAGATGGTGAACTGGCCGGGCATCGTGGACAATATCGAAGACAAGATAGTCTGCCCGGTCTGCCACGGTACGCGCCTAAAGGAAGAGACCAACTGTTTCAAGATCGACGGCAAAACTATCGCGGAGGTTTCCGCCATGGAAATCAGCGACCTGCACGAGTGGCTGGGGACCCTTCCCGGCAAGCTTTCGCATCGCGCCGGCACGATAGCAAGGGATATACTGAAAGAACTCCGGGACCGCGTTTCATTCCTGATGGACGTGGGGCTGGAGTACCTGTCTCTGGACCGTGCCACCGGTTCGCTGTCCGGCGGAGAAGGCCAGCGCATCCGTCTCGCCACGCAGATAGGCTCGCGACTGGTTAACGTGATCTACATCCTCGATGAGCCCTCCATCGGGCTGCACCAGAGGGATAATTATAAGTTGATAAACTCCCTGAAGGAACTGCGCGATGAGGGGAATACGGTGATCGTCGTAGAGCATGACGAGGCGACGATGCGTGCTGCCGACTGGCTGGTGGACGTAGGTCCCGGTGCGGGTGACGACGGGGGAAAGGTTATCTTCAGCGGCCCGGCGGCAGCCATTGAAAACGGAGAAACTGAAACACTGCGATATCTTCGTCAGGAAGAGAGAATCGAAGTGCCGAAGAAGAGGCGGAGGGGGAACGGTAAGGTGCTGGAGCTGAGGGGTGCGAGCGGGAATAACCTGAAGGACCTGACCGTGGAATTTCCGCTGGGATGCATCATCGGCGTAGCCGGAGTGAGCGGCAGCGGCAAGAGCAGTCTCATTAACGAAACACTGGTGCCGATACTGAAGAAACAGTTCTACCGCTCCACCGACAAACCTCTGCCATACCGTGACCTCGTCGGCTACCGCTTCATCGACAAGGTGATAGAAGTTGACCAGAGTCCCATCGGGCGCACGCCCCGAAGCAACCCCGCCACCTTCACCGGAGTCTTCGACGACATCCGCGCCCTCTTCGAGGATACCCCCGATGCCAAGGTCCGCGGTTTCAAGGCAGGCCGATTCTCGTTCAATGTGCCGGGAGGCCGCTGCGAGGAATGCAAGGGCGCGGGCATCAAGCAGATAGAGATGAACTTCCTTCCGAGCGTGAACGTGCCCTGCGAAGTCTGCGGCGGCAAGCGTTACAAGGAAGACACCCTCGCGGTACATTACAAGGGCAAGAATATCAACGACGTGCTGGAGATGAGCATCAGCGAGGCGTACGAATTCTTCGGCAAGAACTCACGCATTGCGCCTAAGCTGAAGGCTCTGGAGGATGTGGGTCTGGGATACGTCCGCCTGGGGCAGAGCTCGGTAACGCTGTCGGGTGGTGAGAGCCAGCGAATGAAGCTGGCGGCGGAGTTGTTCCGCAAGAGTACGGGCAACACCCTGTATATACTCGACGAGCCCACCACGGGCCTCCATTTCGCAGACATAAAAACCCTTTTGGGTGTGCTGCAACAGCTTGCAGACCAGGGGAATACGATAATAATAATAGAACACAACCTCGACGTGCTGAAGAGTGTGGACTACCTCATCGACATGGGCCCGGAAGGCGGACGCAAGGGCGGCCGCATAGTGGCCGCGGGCACGCCGGAGGAGGTTGCAAAAGACAAGAATTCGGTCACCGGACCGTATCTGAAGCAAATATTGAAAAAGTAAACATATGAGCGAAGAGATTACCAAGATCGAAGCGGCCCGCCGCGAGTATGCCGACTGGTGTTCGGCAGTGGGTATCGACACCATCGAGAAGCTGAACAGCGTGCTTGCAGACGGGCAGGCCATACGCCTCATCAACCTCTGCGAGGCGCGGCAGGAGCGCAAGTATGCCGAGATCGCCAACCAGATTTTCTGGCACAAGAAGAAGACCAAGATAGTGATGATGTCCGGGCCGTCCTCCAGCGGAAAGACCAGCAGCTCGCTGCGAATCGCACAGCAGTGCCAGGTGCTGGGCCTGAACCCCAAGGTGATAGAGCTGGACAATTATTTCGTGGACCGCGAGCACACCCCCAAAGACGAAAATGGGGAATATGACTTCGAGAGTCTTGGAGCCATGAACGTGGAGCTCCTGAACGAGAACCTGAACGACCTGCTCGCCGGGAAGGAAGTGGTCATCCCCAAGTTCGACTTCAAGGAAGGCAGGACCATCTTCGACGAATCCCGCCGCATGACGCTGGAAGAGAACGATATGCTCTTCATGGAAGGCATCCATGCACTGAACCCGGCACTCACGCCCGACGTGGACCGCAACCGCATCTACAACGTGTACATCTCCGCTCTGACCGCCCTGCCCGGAGGCCATAAGGAGCACGGTTCCACCACCGACAAGAGGCTGCTCCGCCGCATCGTGCGCGACAACCGCGTCCGCGGCATCAGCCCCGAGGAGAACATCCTCCGCTGGCCCAGCGTCCGCAGGGGAGAGACCCGCAACATCTTCCCCTTCGAAGAGAACGCCCGCGTGGTGTTCAATTCCTCCACCCTCTACGACCTTCC
>JAEENZ010000160.1 GCA_016283985.1 Bacteroidales bacterium
GTTGCCCGCCAGCGCGCTATTTGTATATCGGACCGACGTTGGCGCAGGCGCGGTAGTCGGCGCCTTCCTTGTCCATTCCGAAGGCATTCCAGGCTGCCGGGCGGAAGATCTTGTCTTCTGCCACGTTGTGCATGCACACGGGGATGCGGAGGATGGATGCAAGGGTGATGAGGTCGGCTCCGATGTGGCCGTAGGCGATGGCACCGTGGTTGGCACCCCAGTTGTTCATCACGCTGAAAACGTCCTTGAAGCAATCCTTGGTGGGATCCAGGCGAGGCACGAACCAGGTGGTGGGCCAGGTCGGGTCGGTGCGCTTGTCGAGGATGTCGTGCTGCTCCTTCGGGAGCTCGGCGGTCCATCCTTCGGCGATCTGCAGCACGGGGCCGAGGCCGTCCACGAGGTTCAGGCGCATCATGGTCATGGGCATTCCGCCGCGGGTTACGAAGTGTGCGCTGTAGCCGCCGCCGCGGAAGTAGTCGCGGTCTGCCGGCATCCAGTTGGTGGCCTTCAGGCAGGCCTTCACATCCTCATCCGTCATGTTCCAAGGCTCCTTGATGGTGGGTTTGCCGTTGGCATCGCTCATGGCACCGGTGGCGTCCAGGGTGGTGGCTCCGGAGTTGATCAGGTGGATGAATCCGCCGGCGGCGAGCCCTTCGGGGGCCTTGCCGGTGACGCGCTTCACGGCCTCGGGGCTCCAGTAGGTGCGCACGTCGCTGAACATCACGCCGCGGTTGGTGAGCAGGTGCCCGAACATCATCGAAAGGCCGTTCAGGGCATCATTTTCGGTTGCGAGGGTGTAGGCTTCGCGGATGCCGTTCCAGTCGAAGGAGGAGCACATCAGGCTCTCCGGGAAGTCAAAGTTGGGCTTGTAGTCCGTCCACTGGCGCTGGCCCTGCACGCCGCCTGCGATGGCGTTGTGGCCGAGGGCTTCTTCTTTATATCCCATCTCCAGGAGCTTGGGATTGCCGAACATCAGGTCGCGGATGATCATCATGTTCTTCACCGTGAACTCCCAGTCGGCGTCCTTCTCCTCGCGGGTCTTGCCCTTGCCCTTTCCGTTGAATGATGTCATGGGCGTGCCGGGGAAGAGGGCGCGGTCTTCGTTGTAGTCGTGGCCTTCCTGCGGCTTGCAGTACTTATCCACCCACTCCATGGCCTTCTTGAACTCTTCGTGGTCGTAGATGCCGAAGTCCACGCGGCGGAGGATCTCCACCAGCGAGACGTATTCGGCGCGCATGCCGAGGTATTTCTGCAGGAAGTCGGCGTTCACGATGGAGCCGGCGATGCCCATGCAGGTGTTGCCCATGGAGAGATAGCTCTTCCCGCGCATGGTTGCCACGGCCTGTGCGGCGCGTGCAAAGCGCAGGATCTTTTCCGCCACGTCGGCAGGGATGGTGTTGTCGGCGAGGTCCTGCACGTCGTGTCCGTAGATGCCGAAGGCAGGCAGGCCCTTCTGCGCATGGGCGGCCAGAACGGCGGCGAGATACACAGCGCCCGGGCGCTCGGTGCCGTTGAAGCCCCATACCGCCTTGGGATAATGGGGGTTCATATCCATGGTTTCGGATCCGTAGCACCAGCAGGATGTAACCGTGATGGTGCTGCCAACTCCCTCGCGCTCGAACTTCTCGGCGCAGGCGGCGCTTTCCGCCACGCGGCCGATGGTGCTGTCGGCTATCACGCACTCCACGGGGGAGCCGTCTCCGTTGCGCAGGTTGCTGGAAATGAGGTCTGCCACCGCTTTCGCGAGGGCCATTGTCTTTTCTTCGAGATTCTCGCGTACGCCGCCCTGACGTCCGTCAATGGTGGGGCGTATGCCTATTTTGGGATACTTCATAATTTATAGGTTTTGTTTTTGGATTCTATACATTCTCCAGCCGTAGGTGGCCACCACCGCGAAGCAGAACAGCGGCAGCACGAACGAGAAGTTCACCGCCGGATGGCCTGCCACTGTGCCGAGGTCGATCAGCATGCCCTGGAGCGGGGGCATCAGGGCACCGCCCACTATGGCCATCACCAGGAACGCGGCGCCGAGCGAAGTGTCGCGGGCGTCCACATCTTCCAGCGCTATGCCGTAGATGGTGGGGAACATCAGGCTCATGAAGAAGCTGATGCCCACGAGGCAGAAGAGCCCCGCCTTGCCCACTATGCAGATGGTGCCCAGGGTGCAGAGGGCGGCGCACACGCCGAAGATTCCCAGCATCTTGCGGGAGTTGAGGTATTTCATCAGCATGGTGGAGATGAACCTGCTCGAGAGGAACAGCACCATGGCTATTATATTGTAGGTCTGGGCGGTAGCCTTGTTGATGCCCAGGTTGTCGGCATACTGGATGATGAAGGTCCACACCATGATCTGGGCGGCCACGTAGAAGACCTGGGTGAGCACGCCCCCGCGGTAGACGCGGTTGTGCCAAAGGTTGTGCAGGGTCTGGCGGGCGGTATGAGTGTTGCCGGCGGCTTTCTCCTCCTCGCCCTGAGTCTTGGGCATCCGCGTGAGCGCGATGACTGCCAGCACCACCAGCACCACCAGCCCGATGATCACGTAGGGGTTGCGGATGACTGCCAGGTCGTGCAGGCGGATGTCGGCCTTTTCGGCCTCCGATAGGGCAGGGAAGATGATGTTGCCGGCCGCATCCCTCTTGTCCGACAGCAGCTGGGGGAGCACCACGAAGGATGCCACCGCCATCCCGCAGAGCGAGCCCATGGGGTTGAAGGTCTGCGCGAGGTTGAGGCGGCGGGTAGACGTCTCCTTGCTGCCCAGCGAGAGGATGAAGGGGTTCGCCGTGGTCTCGAGGAAAGCGAGGCCGAAGGTGAGGATGTAGAGGCTGATACAGAAGAAACTGAACTGCTGGTACGCCGCCGCGGGGATGAACAGGAAGGCGCCCACCGCATAGAGGCCGAGGCCCAGCAGGATGGCGCTCTTATAGGAATACCTGCGGATGAAAAGCGCCGCCGGGATGGCCATCGTGGCATAGCCGCCGTAGAATGCGAATTGGATGAGTGATGCCTTCGCCGCGCTGAGTTCCATCACCGTCTGAAACGCCGCCACCATAGGGTTGGTAATATCGTTTGCAAAGCCCCACAGCGCGAACAGGCTGGTAATCAATATGAAGGGAACGAGATACTTTTTCTCGACCAGTTTAGCTTTAGTGTTCATATCTACAAATATAATAATTTTTACGCAGGAGTGTTGCGTTTGATGTACTCGGTTGGGGTGCAGCCGATGACGTGGCGGAAGGTGGCGGCGAAGTAAGAGGGCGTGGCAAAGCCGGTGGCGTAGGCAATCTCCGAGATGGATTGTTTGCGTTCCAGCAGCAGCCGGCAGGCTTCGTTGAGGCGCACGGTCTTGATGAATTCCAGCGAGGATACGCCGAAGAGGGCCTTCACCCGCAGGTGTAAGTTAGAACGGCTCATATTCATAGCGCTCGCCAGAGCCTCCACGGAGAAATCCGGATTGTCAATATTCTCTTTCACTACCTGCATCGCCGTACGCATGAAATCTTCATCCCCTTTGTGGAACACTTTAGCAACACTGGTCTCGTTGGCGGGCGACTTGCCTGCACCTATGCTGATGAATTCCAGGGAGAAATCGCTTAGGAGCTTGTTGCGCACCTTTTCCATTTCGGTCTGGTATTCCTGCTTTTTCTTGGCAAGCAAGCGCATAATAAAGAATGTGAGCAGAGCCGCCAGCAGCAGCACGGCAATCATCCTGGCCAGTGTGGTTTCGTACCAATAGGGGAGAATCTTGAAGTGGAACTCCAGGTTCTCCGGATTACGAATGCCGGAACTGTTCCGATATGCCAGGAGGAAGGTATATGAGCCGTGCGCCAGACCGTAGTAGACCGCGCGCCTGTCCTTTCCGGCTTCACGCCAGGAATTGTTGACACCATTCAACTGGTAGAAGAAACGCCCGTTCTCTCCGGAGATGAAGTCCGGAGCGGAAAACAGTATGCAGATGTCGCGCTCTTTGGGTTTAAGGACGATGGTATTCCCTTCAGGATATCTCCTTACACCATTCACTTCTATTCCTGTAATAATAGGCGAGACGGCTTTATGAGTGATGCTGATCGCCGAAGGGTTGAAGCGGACCAAGCCGGTGAGCCCGCCGAAGTACATTTCGCCATTGCTTGTCCTGCAATGGGCATATGTGGTAAAACGATTGTCCGGCAGGCCGTCCGCCACCGTGAAAATGCATTTCTCCCCGCTTGTCGGATCCAGCCGGCAAAGTCCGTTGTTTGTGCTTACCCACAGTATGCCATCGGAGTCTTCTTCAATGCCGTGGATGACATTGTCCGGCATACCATCCTGGACGGTATATGAGCGGACGGACCCGTCTTTGCGGTTATAACAATACAGACCTTCGCTGGAACCGAGCCATATCCGTCCGTTGCAATCCTCATGGATATCTTCCACCTATTTGATTTCGAAAA
>JAEENZ010000161.1 GCA_016283985.1 Bacteroidales bacterium
GTAGCGCATAAAAACAGATTATTGAGGAATTTATAAATCCCGATTTCCAATAAAGCCGGAGATCAGTTTAAAGACGGGTTCATAGCTGTCCCAGCGGACAGTCTTGCTGTTGTCAGCTGGGGTGTGATAATGCGGGAAGGCACTTCCTTCCTCGTTTTCCAGGAAGATGCAGGGAACCCCGCGTACGGCAAAGGGATAGTGGTCGCTGTTGGCGGCCAGATCCCCTCGTTTGAGCGCCTCGAAAAGGTGCTGCTCCCGGTTCACCTTCTCGAACCTGGGATACTGGCCCATACCGGCATCGCTTACCTCACAGTACAGGACCGGATTGTCGTCTCCGATCATATCAATATTGAAAAGGTATTTGATTTGACTCAGCGGCACAAGGGGATGCTCCGCAAAGAAAGTAGAGCCCCTCAGGTTGGCATCCTCTCCGGAAAAAGCCACGAAATACATATCGAATTCTGGCCGATTCCTGGCATAGTGCTGTGCCAACGTTACAACTGTAGCCGTACCGGAAGCGTTGTCATTGGCTCCGGGATAATACACTTTTCGGCCCAGATTGCCCAGATGATCATAATGTGCCGTAAAGACGTAACAGGAGTCGTGTCTGCTTCCCTCCACCTTGGCAATCACGTTAAAAAGTTCATAATCATTGAGAAACTCATTCTCGACGTTTACCTTTACGCTCTTCACGTTCTCTATGGCTTCGGGCGTTACCCAGATGATGGGCTTGTCCACCACTTTCTCTCCGTATGCCTTGAAGAACTTGATGGGAGCCGCCCAGGTGAACAGAAGGCCGGCATTAGGGCACTCTCCTGTTTTCTGAAGCTTTGAAAACACTTCGCGATGCTTGTAGGTGAACCAGAAATCGCAGCACACCAGGCAGCCGGCATTCTCCGGTTTGGCTAAATCGGCCAGCAGTACATTCCCGTCGAAGTTTAGCGTATCTATATAATACACAGGAAATTCTCCTTTGACGCCAGGCGAATACTCCCGCATGGAGAAATCCACCCCGGCACGGAGTTTCTTCCCATCGGCCCACATTTCCATAGCGCCGGGAAAAGTATTGATATCGATGGTAAAGGGTTGGAGCGTCACTGCATCCACCCCGGCTTTCCGGAATTCCTTTTCCAGATATCTCCCAGCCTTGTTGGCACCGCCGCGGGCATAGCCGCGCCCCTGGTACCTGGAACTGCTGAGCTCTTTGACTACCCGCTTGAAATGCGGCAGGTCCTGCGCATTCAGTTCAAGGGCGACCAATGAAAACAGGATTATCAGCAACTTTCTCATAGGTTATTCAATCACAAAACTGCGCGGATAGTAATCACTGTAGAAACGGCCGTCGGAGGCGGTGAATTTGAGGACACAGTAATTGGTGTCGGTGACGCCACCGGGGTAATATTGCTCGTCACCGTCGCGCCAGATCATCTCCTTCGAGGCGGCGTCCGTCAGCACTTCCATCGTACCGCGCAGCATCATCCCTTTGAAGCCCTCGGCATCGCAGAAGTAGATGCAGGCCTTGGGATTCGCCTTGTAGTGAGCCACACGGAGTGAGAATGTGTTGGTCGTAAAATAGAACGTTTTGATGCCTTCGCGCTTACGAGGTGCCAGCATCGCCTTTGTGCATGGATAACCTTTCTCATCCACGGATGAAATGAAGGCAATCGGGAGCGTATCGGCCATTTGGCCGATGAGTTCCTTCACGCCGGCCAGAGCGGGATTCTCCGGCATGGAATCCGTAAGTGTCAGCTCCTTGCGCCATCGTTTCAGGTGGGGGAAATACATCTTCATCCGACCGATGTATTCTTCCTTCGTGATGGGCTGCGGCAGGCCTTTGTTCACCTCGTTGACAAACTGCGCACAATGCTCGATCATCTCTTCCATCGTGCATTCTTGCAGGAATTTACCATCCTTGTAGCAGTACATGCAATAATCTTCGTTTTTGCACCCGTCGGCATTGGTGCCAAGGACTTCTTCCGTGAGCGGCATTCCGCAGCTCTGACAAAACATCTGCTCCATATGATACTATACTTTATTTGTGTTTCAAATATAGGAACTTTTTTACATCCTGGCCTTGTTGTCAGCGCCGGCTCCGCTGCCGCGGTACTTGCTTTGGACGGTGTTGAAGCTGTAACGGACTGAAAGCTTTACTCTCTGAGTATCCATCAGGTTTGTCTGCACGATGGTATGGCTGCCGAAGTCGGACGCAGTATTGAAATGTGCCGTACGGGTAAGGTCCTCTCCTTCAAGGCGCAGTACAAGCGAACCGTCAGGAAGCAGGGTTTTCTGCACGGCGGCCGAGAGGTTAATGTTCCAGTTGCTCATATAAAGGTTTCGGGAGTAGCCGGGACTCATAAACACACCTCCCAGTTCGAACTGCCATCCCCCCTTCACTGTGACGGTATTGAAAAGTTGGGCGAAGAGGATGGGCTTATTGTTGAACGTGGTCACCCGGACGCCGGATTCTTCACGGGGATCCGGAGCATTTATCGTGAACCACTGAGGCAGGACTCCAACTGTATAATTCATATTCCAGGGTCCCACGGCAGGAGTCAGATTGACATAGGCGGCCATCATTCGGAAGGGCGTTTCTATGTTACGGGGCTTCACCAGCACTACGCCATCGGCACCGTAAGGAGCCGACCAGGTGACGATGGCATTATCCGTACGGGAATAGTTTACCATTACCGTGACGAACTGCCACACTGCGGTAAGGCCGATATTATGGGACAGCTCCGGCTGCAGCTGGGAATTGCCGCTCTGCCAGATATATCGGCTGTTATAGCGTATTGCACTCGACAGATTCCCATAATGAGGTCTGCTGGTTTTGGTGCTGTAATTCATCATTACCTGGACCGGGTTCTGCGACTGAGCACCGATGACCCCGGCGTAGGAAATATTGGGGAACAAGTTGCCGTAGTCGCGCGACAGGTCGTTTGCAGGCGTAATTGCATCCTTATAGACGTAATGCACCCTCTCGTAGCGCGCCCCTGCGCTGAACTGCCCTACTTTCGGCAAATAGCAACCATAAGAGACAAATCCGGCGATATTGTCTTCCCTCACCGTGGCTTCGGATGCCGGGATGTCAATCCCGTCCACCGAATAATTATCCTCCCGGCGGGAGAAGGTCTCCTCCGTCCCC
>JAEENZ010000162.1 GCA_016283985.1 Bacteroidales bacterium
GTCTGGTCCATCCTGAAGAGCATGCGCCTCTCGCGCTGGGCAGACCTCATCGGTGCCATGTCGCTCGATGCTTTCGACGGGCGAATAGAGCCCTTCCTTCCGCTGACGCATCAGCTGCGCCCGCATACCGGGCAGATATCCACGGGCAAGCGCTTCATGTCCATCCTTGCCGGCAGCCAGCTGATAAGCCGTGCCAAGGAGCATGTGCAGGATCCCTACAGTTTCCGCTGCATCCCTCAGGTGCATGGTGCGGTGAAAGACAATATCATGTATGTCAAGTCGGTGATAGAGAACGAGATAAACTCCGCCACCGACAACCCCAACATCTTCCCGGATGAGGATATGATAATCTCCGCGGGCAACTTCCACGGCGAGCCCATCGCCATCCCGATGGACGCCCTGGCGATTGCGATGTCGGAGCTGGCATCCATCTCCGAAAGGCGCACATATCAGCTGATCCACGGCCTCCGTGGCCTTCCAAAATATCTGGTGGTCAACCCCGGACTGAACAGCGGATTCATGATTCCGCAGTATACGGCTGCATCGATCGTAAGCCAGAACAAGGGACTCTGCTGGCCAGCATCCTGCGATTCCATCCCTTCGTCCCAGGGTCAAGAAGACCATGTTTCGATGGGTTCCAATTCCGCGACCAAGCTTGTGCGCGTGGTGGACAATGCCGAAACCGTGCTCGCTATCGAGTTGTTCAACGCCGCCCAGGCAATGGAATTCCGCCGCCCGGCCAAGACCTCGCCACTGCTTGAAAGGGTGCTGAAGCACTATCGCAAGGAAGTCCCGTTCATCACTGAAGACAGCTATATGCATCCCTTCATCGAGAAGTCCATCGAGTTCATCCGTAAGGAAAACCTCCCCATATGATAGTTTTCAAGAACATAGGCGAGCTCGCGGGAATAGTTCCGGAAGGCCTTCTGCGCAGGCAGGGGGCTGAAATGGCGGATGCCGGCATCCTTTACGATGCCTGGCTGGCGGTCGAGGGTGGAAAGATAGTGGATTTCGGGACCGGCCAGGCGCCGGAGGCCGATGAGACCATCGACGCCTGTGGCGGCATGATTCTCCCCACCTTCTGCGACAGCCACACCCATCTGGTGTATGCCGGAAGCCGCGACGGGGAGTTCCTCGACAAGATCAACGGCCTGAGCTACGAGCAGATAGCCGCCCGGGGCGGGGGAATCCTGAATTCTTCCGACCTGCTGAATGCCACGCCGGAAGATGAGTTGCTGGCACAGTCGATGGAGCGTGTCCGCGAGGTGCTCGCCATGGGCACGGGCGCCCTCGAAATTAAGAGCGGTTACGGCCTGAATCCGGAAGGGGAGATGAAGATGCTGCGCGTCGTCCGCCGTATCCGCGAGAGCGTGCCTGCAAGCGTACGGGTTACCTTCCTCGGCGCCCATGCGGTGGGCCGCGGATACACTCAGGCGGAGTATGTGCAGGAGGTGATCGATATGATGCCGGAAGCTGCGGAACTCGCTGATTATGTGGATGTTTTCTGCGATGAAGGGTTCTTTACGCCGGAAGAAACGGAGCGCATCCTGGAAGCCGGGGCTAAGCATGGCCTGAGGGGTAAAATCCATGCGAACGAGCTTGCGGTGAGCGGGGGAGTGCAGGCTGGAGTCAGGCACAACGCCCTGTCGGTGGACCATCTCGAACGCACCACCGACGCCGAGATCGAGGCTCTGCGCGGAACTGAGACCATGCCCGTGATGCTTCCCGGCACATCCTTCTTCCTCGGCATCCCTTACGGCCGTGCGAAAGATTACATCAAGGCCGGCCTCGGTCTGGCCCTGGCATCGGACTACAATCCGGGTTCATCCCCTTCGGGAGATATGCGTTTCGTGATGGCCCTCGCCTGCATCCACATGCGTCTGACGCCTGCGGAGGCTCTGAACGCCGTCACCTTGAACGGCGCGTATGCTATGGGAGTAAGCGATATCACTGGATCCATCACCCGCGGCAAGCGGGCGGATTTCATCCTGACCCGGCCCGGCTGGACGCTCACCAAACTGCCTTATCTCCACCATACTCCCTACATCCGCTCGGTCTATCTGGAAGGGAAGGCGATTTGAGTTAAATTCTTATGAAACGTTCCATTTTATTGCTTCTCTCATTCGCTGTGACAGCGTGGGGTTGCACACCGGAAAAACAGCCCGGTGTTGAAGAAATAATAGAAATCCCCACGGTCGGTGATCTCACCAACGATAGCGATGACAACATCGCCAATACTTCTTTCAAGAGCACGATAACCATCACTTTCGCCGCCTCCGGCGCCTCAGTCGCGGGGGACGATGCCGGGATCGTGAAGATAAACGGCAACCAGGTTACCGCAACCAATACCGGATCCGATGCCATCAAGTATGTGCTTACCGGCACTTCCGACAATGGCTTTTTCAAACTGTACAGCGGCAAGAAACAGGCGCTGGTGCTCAAGGACCTGAACCTGACCAACCCGTCCGGCGCAGCCATCAACAACCAAAGCAAGAAACGCACTTTCGTGGTTCTGGAAGGCACCAACAAGCTGGCCGACGGCGCGACCTACACAATGTCCGGCACCGAAGACCAGAAAGCTGCTTTCTTCAGCGAAGCCCAGCTGATCTTCAGCGGAGACGGCACCCTGGACGTGACAGCCACAGGCAAGAACGGCATTGCCTCGGACGACTACATCCGCTTCCTTGGCAAACAGACGGTCAATGTCAGTTCATCCGCCGGCCACGGCATCCGGGGAAAAGACTATATCCTGGTGGATGACGGCACAATCAACGTATCGGTTTCCGCCGATATGAAAAAGGGCTTCAGTTCCGACTCGCTGGTGCGCATAACCGGTGGTGTGTCGGTTATCAAGGTCACGGGAGGCACGGCCTTCGACGATGAGGATCAGGACTACTCTTCCTCGGCCGGCATCAAGGCCGACAAGACCTTTGAGATGAGCGGCGGAAGCCTCACCATCACCAATTCCGGAAAGGGTGGAAAGGGCATACGCGTGGGCAGCAGCACGGTCATGGAGACCCTCGGCACCAGCTATGTTAGCGGCGGCGCTATCGACATCACCACCACCGGCGCAGCCTATCCTTACACCCTGAACGGCACTTCCGACACCAAATCCCCCAAGGGGATCAAGATAGGTTGGGCCGTGAAGAAAAACGAGCACACGTTCTCCGATTTTTCCGGAGATTTCGTGGTGACCGGAGGAAAGATTGCCGTCCGCAGCACCAATGCAGAGGCCATTGAGGTCAAAAAGACGCTGGAGATACAGGGAGGCGAGGTTTTCGCCTGGAGCCAGACTGAAGATGCCATCAATTCCGCCAGCACCTTTACCATCAGCGGCGGGCACGTGTGCGGCATCTCCCTCGGAAACGATGCCCTGGATGCGAACGGCAATTTCTATGTCAAAGGGGGAGTGGTGTTCGCTTCCGGAGCGGGCAATCCCGAACTGGCAATAGATGCCAATACGGAGGGAGGATTCAAACTTTATGTCACAGGCGGCACCATCTTCGCCCTCGGCGGCCTGGAATCCGGAGCCAGCCTCACCCAAGCCTGCTATCAGGCATCGTCCTGGAGCACAAATAAGTACTATTCCATAACTGTTGGAGAGGATACTTACGTGTTCAAGACTCCGTCCAGCGGCGGCACCAAGCTGGTGGTATCCGGAGCGTCCAAACCCGAGGTCAAGTCCAGTGTTACTGTGAGTGGCGGTACCGAGATATTCGGAGGATATGGAGTGGTGAACGGCACCGTGAGCGGCGGATCTGCAGTAACCCTCAGCAGTTACACCAACAGCGGCGACGGCCCCGGCGGACGCTGGTAACTGAAAGTTATTTTTGTTATTAACAAAATAATTCCTATCTTTGCGCGCTTTTGTTCGAAGTGGCGAACAGCGATTTTACCACATCGGCAACAAGCCTTCCGGTTTTTCCGGGAGATTCCTGATTATTAACATATTAAAAACGCAAAACATGGCAGAGTATTTACAGCCGGCGAAAAAGCAGGAAGTTTTCGCAAAGTACGGGAAGTCCAACACCGACACAGGTTCCGCAGAGAGCCAGATCGCACTGTTCTCCTACCGTATCGCACACCTTACCGAACACGTGAAGGCAAACAAGAAGGACGTGGTTACCCGTCGCAGCCTTCTCCGTCTGGTCGGCAAGCGCCGTCAGCTCCTCGACTACCTCAAGGAAGTTGACATCGAAAGGTACCGTAATATCGTGAAGGAGCTCGGTCTCCGTCGATAAACACGATGCTAAAGGGGATGGGTTCTTCGGAGCCCACCCTTTTTTTTGAAAACAAGTTGCCCCGGCACAGGGCCGCGGCACACAAGACGCAATAGTAGAAGAATGAACGTAATTAACAAACAGATTGTATTGCCCGATGGTCGGGTAATCGAGATTGAGACCGGCAAACTCGCCAAGCAGGCGGCCGGATCCGCGGTCGTGAAGATGGGTGGCACCATGTTGCTCGCCACCGTGACCGCAGCTGATGAAGTGAAAGAAGGAACGGATTTCCTTCCCCTTTCGGTAGACTACCGTGAGAAGTATTACTCCGCAGGGCGTTTCCCCGGAGGTTTTTTGAAAAGAGAGAGCAAGCCCTCCGACTATGAGGTGCTCATCGCCCGTCTGGTAGACCGTCCCATCCGCCCTCTGTGGCCTGAGGACTTCCACAATGAGATATTTGTCTATGTAAACCTGATTTCCGCCGAGAAGGATGTGCAGCCCGATGCCCTTGCAGGCCTGGCAGCCTCCTGCGCCCTCGCAACCTCCGACCTGCCTTTCGGCGGTCCTATCTCCGAGGTCCGCGTGAGCCGCATCAACGGCGAATGGGTAATCAACCCCAACTTCTCCCAGATGATCGACGCCGACATCGAACTGATGGTGGCTGCAACCGAGGAGAATATCATGATGGTCGAGGGAGAAATGAAAGAAGTCTCCGAGGCTGACATGCTCGAGGCTATCAAGGTCGCCCACGAAGAGATCAAGAAGCACTGCCGCGTGCAGAAGGAGCTCATGCACGAGCTCGGCACCGACGGCCCCAAGCGCGAGTATCCCCACGACGTGGAGGACGAAGAGCTGAAGGCTGCCGTGCAGAAGTCCTGCTACGACCGCTGCTACGAGCTTGCCAAGTCCGCGAAGCCCAAGCAGGAGCGTGAGGCCGGCTTCAAGGCCATCAAGGAAGAATTCCTTGCAACCATCCCCGAAGAGGAACTCGAGGAGAAGACTCCCATCGTGGAGCGCTACTACCACGAGGTGGAGAAGGAAGCCATGCGCAACCTTATCCTCGACGAAGGCAAGCGTCTCGACGGCCGTGCCTGCAATGAGGTCCGTCCTATCTGGTGCGAGGTGGATTATCTCCCCTGCGCCCACGGATCCGCCATCTTCACCCGCGGTGAGACCCAGTCCCTCGCGACCGTCACCCTCGGCACCAAGATGGACATGAAGGAGATGGACGAAGTCCTGATCCAGGAAGACCAGCAGTTCGTGCTGCACTACAACTTCCCTCCGTTCGCTACCGGTGAGGCAAAGCCCATCCGCGCTACCGGACGCCGCGAGATCGGCCACGGCAACCTGGCCATGCGTGCCCTCAAGCCCGTGGTTCCGCTCGCACCCGAGAATCCCTACGCAGTTCGCGTAGTTTCCGATATCCTCGAATCCAACGGTTCGTCCTCGATGGCATCCGTCTGCGGCGGCTGCCTTGCACTGATGGATGCCGGCGTTAAGATCAAGAAGCCCGTCGCAGGTGTTGCCATGGGTCTGATCACCGACGCCGAGCGCCCTAACGACCGTTACGCCATCCTTACCGACATCCTCGGCGACGAGGATCACCTCGGCGACATGGACTTCAAGGTCACCGGCACAGCCGACGGCATCACCGCCACCCAGATGGATATCAAGGTCGACGGCCTCAGCTACGAAGTGCTCGCAAAGGCACTCGAGCAGGCACGCCAGGGACGTATCCACATCATGGGCGAGATGCTGAAGACCATCTCCGAGCCCCGCGAAGACTACAAACCCTTCGTGCCCCGCATCGAGCAGATCCGCATCCCTGCAGAGTTCATCGGAGCAGTGATCGGAAAGGGCGGCGAGACCATCCAGAAGATCCAGAAGGAAACCGGTGCCACCATCAACATCGAGGAAGTTCCCATCCCCGGCACCAACATTACCGAAGGTGTGGTTGATGTCGCCTCCGCCGATAAGGAAGCCATGCAGAAGGCTCTCGAGTGGATCAAGGGCATCTGCGCTGTTCCAGAGGCAGGACAGGTCTATCACGGAAAGGTGGTCAGCATCCTCGATTTCGGTGCATTCGTGGAAATCCTTCCCGGCAAGGAAGGCCTGCTCCACGTGAGCGAGATTGCCTGGACCAAGACCGAGAAGGTCGAGGACGTGCTTTCGGTCGGACAGGAAGTGGATGTGAAGCTTCTCGAGATCGATGCCAAGACCGGCAAGATGCGCCTTTCCATGCGCGCTCTTACCGAGAAGCCCGAAGGCTATGTAGAGCCTAAGGGTGGTCGCGGACCTCGCCGTGAAGGCGGAAACGACCGTGGACCCCGCCGCGAAGGTGGCGAGCGCCGCGGTGGTGACCGTCGCGAAGGTCGTGACGGAGAGCGCCGTGAGCGTCGCGATGGCGACCGCCAGGACCGTGGCGAGCGCCGTGAGAACCGCGACGGAG
>JAEENZ010000163.1 GCA_016283985.1 Bacteroidales bacterium
TATGCGGGCGCAGCTGATGCGTCAGCGGAAGGAAGGGCTCTATTCGCCCGTCGAAAGCATCGAGCGACATGGCACCGATGAGGTCTGCCCAGCGCGAGAGGCGCATGCTCTTCAGGATGGACCAGACAGCGTGCGCGCTCATGAACTGGGTGCCGTTCAGCAGCGCAAGGCCTTCCTTGGACTGCAGTTTGATGGGCTCCCAGCCCTTTTCTTTCCACACTTCGGCCGAAGGGCGAATCTCGCCTTTGTACATGACTTCTCCCAAACCGATGAGCGGAAGGCTCAGGTGCGCGAGAGGGGCGAGGTCGCCGGACGCACCGAGGGAGCCCTGCTGATAGACCACGGGGAGGATATCCTCGTTGAACATGTCCATCAGCCTCTGAACCGTGATGAGCTGTACGCCGGAATGGCCGTAGGCAAGATTCTGCACCTTAAGGAAAAGCATGAGCTTGACTATCTCCGGGCGTACCGGCTCCCCGGCGCCACAGGCGTGGGATACTACCAGATTGTACTGTAACTGCGAAAGTTCGTCCTTCGGGATGGTCACGTTGTAGAGGGATCCGAATCCGGTGGTGATACCGTAAAGGGGACGGTCGATGTCTTCCATCTTGCGGTCGAGGTACTCCCGGCACTTGATGATGGCACCTTCGGATGCCTCCGATAAAACAAGCTTTTCGTTATTGTCGATAATCGCCTTAAGGCGTTCGAGTGTGAGTCGTTCGTTGGAAATTATGTGGTTCATGGTTATTGGTTATTTCAAAGCATTTCGCACCAGCGCGTCGTCTGCAAGATTCGGGAGCGTGACCTTCAGTCCGGGCGTGCGGTCCATCTCGCGTTCGATGGCGAAGCGGGCGCCCTCGTTCCGGGCCCAGCTGCGGCGGGCTATGCCGTTGTTCACATCCCAGAAAAGCATCTCCCGGATATGGCGGGCAGAGTCTTCGGAGCCGTCTATCACCATTCCGAATCCGCCGTTGATCACCTCTCCCCAGCCCACGCCGCCTCCGTTGTGGATGCTCACCCAGGTGGCGCCGCGGAAACCGTCGCCTATCACGTTCTGCACTGCCATGTCGGCCGTAAACTGCGACCCATCGTATATATTGGAGGTTTCGCGGAAGGGGCTGTCGGTGCCGGAAACGTCGTGATGATCGCGTCCGAGCACTATCGGGGCGGTGATTTCACCCTTGCGGATGGCCTCGTTGAAAGCGAGGGCTATCTTGGTGCGGCCCTCGCAGTCGGCATAGAGGATGCGGGCCTGGGAACCCACCACGAGGTGGTTGCGGCCGGCCTCTTCTATCCAGTGGATGTTGTCCCGCATCTGCCCGGCTATCTCCGCGGGAGCGGTGGCGGCTATCTCACCCAGCACCTTCACCGCGAGGGCATCGCTCTTGGCCAGGTCGGCAGGATCCTCGCTCATGCACACCCAGCGGAACGGGCCGAACCCATAGTCGAAGTACATGGGGCCCATGATGTCCTGCACGTAGGACGGATAGCGGAAGCTGCCGTCTTTCTTGAGGATGTCCGCGCCGGCGCGGGAGCTTTCCAGCAGGAAGGCATTGCCGTAGTCGAAAAAGTACATCCCCTTGGCAGCCAACTTGTTGATGGCCGCCACGTGTCTGCGGAGAGATGCCTGAACGGCCTCTTTGAACCTGGCGGGTTCCTCCGCCATCATGCGCTTGGATTCCTCCAGGCTGTAGCCCACGGGATAGTATCCCCCCGCCCATGGATTGTGGAGGGAGGTCTGGTCGGATCCGAGATCCACGTGCATATCCTCTTTGGCCAGGCGTTCCCAAAGATCCACCACGTTGCCAACGTAGGCCAGGGACACCGGTTTGCGGGCGGCCACTGCCTCGCGGATGCGCGGGATGAGTTCGTCCAGATCGCCGTGGAGTTCGTCCACCCAGCCCTGCTGGAAGCGCTTTTCGGCCGCCTTGGGGTTGATTTCCGCGGTAACGCTCACCACCCCGGCGATATTGCCTGCCTTGGGCTGTGCGCCGGACATGCCGCCGAGGCCGGCGGTAACGAAGAGTTTGCCGGCCGGGCTTCCGCCTTGTTTGCGCGCCGCATTCATGACGGTTATGGTGGTGCCGTGCACAATGCCCTGCGGGCCGATGTACATGTAGGACCCCGCCGTCATCTGCCCGTACTGGCTCACTCCCATGGCGTTGAAACGTTCCCAGTCGTCCGGTTTGGAGTAGTTGGGGATGACCATGCCATTGGTGACGATGACCCTGGGCGCATCCTTGTGGCTGGGGAAGAGCCCGAGCGGATGCCCGGAATACATCACCAGCGTCTGCTCGTCGCTCATCGTGGCCAAGTACTGCATCACCAGGCGGTACTGAGCCCAGTTCTGGAAGATGGCCCCGTTGCCGCCGTAGATTATGAGTTCGTGGGGATGCTGGGCCACGCGTTCGTCCAGGTTGTTCTGGATCATGGCCATGATGGCCGCGGCCTGCCTGCTCTTTGCCGGATACTCGTCTATCGGGCGCGCATATATTTTATAGGAAGGACGGTAGCGGTACATGTAGATGCGGCCGTAGGCCTTCAGTTCCGCGGCGAACTCGGGTGCGAGCGTTGCGTGAAGCGCCTCCGGGAAGTAGCGCAGGGCGTTCTTCAGCGCCAGCACCTTCTGTTCTTCCGTAAGTATGTCCTTGCGCTTGGGCGCGTGGTTTATTTCTTTGTCGTATGGTTTAGGCTCCGGCAGTCCCGCCGGAATGCCGGCCAGTATTTCTTCTTGAAAGGTCATCCTATGTTATTGTTTACGGCTTCCAACACTTTGTCCTGCAACTTTTCGGCTTCTGCGATGATCTCTTCCGCCCGCTTCAGCAGCGGCTCGGCAGGAGCTTTGTCCGTGAGGCCGGCGGCGTTGATTCGCACGTTCAGCGCAGCTCCGCGGATGGCCGCGGTCGCGGCCAGGGCAGCCACTCCGGCATCGGAGGCGGAAGCGGGATTCCCCTTCTCGGCCATCTCCAGCGCCAGCGGAAGAGCCTTCAGCGAAGCTTCCATGGTCTTCAGCGGCACGGATGCGGCATAGAGGGTAGCCTCCTCCATCGCCTTGTCGCGGGCGGCCTTCTCTTCCGGAGTGCCCTTGGGCATGGCGAACACGTCCATTATCCTGTTAAACGCGGCAGTGTCTTCATCTACAAGGCCGATAAGTTCCTTCATGATGGCCTGGCCCTTTTCAGCAACGTCCGAGAACTCCTTCCAGCGCTCGTCCCATCCGCGCTTGTGCGCGGACAAATTGGCCACCATGGTGGCGAGGGCCGCGCCGAAAGCGCCCATGCAGGCGGATACCGATCCGCCGCCGGGAGCGGGAGATTCCGAGGCTGTCTCCTTTGCGAAATCCTTCACGCTCAGGCGTACCAGATGCTCCTTTTTGGCCATCTCGGCAGGATCTTCCATCAGATATTCGATAACCTTCTCGCGCGGATCGAAGGGCTTGAGGTCGTCCAGCGACATGCTCTTGACGGCTATTTTAATTATCTCTTCTTCGGGGATGCCGAGGGAACGCTGCTGGCGTTCGAGGTAGAACTTGCCGGCATCTACCAGCACCTTCTTAGGCACCAGGCCGACTATCTCGGCACCGGTAACCCGTAAACCTCTCGCAGCCGCGGCGCGGGACACTTCCTCGAACGCGACGTGGAGCGGCGTGGCATCAATATCGGTGATGTTCATGGACACCTGTGCGATGCCGTATTCATCTATATACCAGCCTATTGCCTTGCAGCCCTTCAGAGTGCCGGGCGTCCATATCTGGTTGCCGTTTTCATCTTTCAGCAGCTTGCCGGTGAGCTTCCCACCTTCTCTGGCCTTACGGCCTTTCTCGCGCACGTCGAAGGCTATTGCCATAGCTCGGCGGGTGGAGGTGGTATTCAGGTTGTAGTTCACCGCCACGAGGAAGTTGCGGGCGCCCACGTTGGTGGCTCCGGTCCGGGCAACGGTGTCGTTGTATCCGTTGCCGAAATCCGGCTTGCGCTCCGGATCCGCCATCTTCTCCGGCAGGGCCTCGTACTCTCCTGCACGGCACACCGCCAGATTCTTGCGTTCGGGCTTGAATGCCGCCGCCTCATAGCAGTAGCACGGGATGCCAAGATCCTTGTAGAGACGTTCTGCCAGTTTACGGGCAAGTTCGGCACATTCCTCGAGAGTGATTCCTGCGATGGGGATTAGAGGCAGCACGTCGAGGGCGCCGCTGCGGGGATGGGCCCCGTGATGCTGCCGCATGTCTATCTTTTCCTTTGCCATGGCGGCACCCTGGAACGCAGCCTCGACCACATCTTCCGGCGACCCAACGAAGGTGATTACCGTGCGGTTGGTAGCCTCCCCCGGATCTACGTTAAGCACCTTAACGCCCTTTACAGAGGCGATTGCAGCCACGATGGCGTCTATGATGGATTTGTTGCGCCCCTCACTGAAATTCGGAACGCATTCTATGATTCTGCCCATTGGTTAATAGTTTTTTCAAAGATAGTGAAAAAAACAATAACCTATTTCGAAAAATAAGACAAGAGGGCGCGCTGATAATCCCCCAGCGCCCGGGTTCCCTTGGATGTTATGCGGCAGACCGTATGGGATCCGCGGCCTTCACCGCTGCGGGAGACCTTTATGTAACCCGCTTCCTCCAGATTGGAAAGCTGTACACTGAGATTCCCCGACGTGGCCTTCGTAAGTTCCTTCAGGTACACGAAGTCCGCATCGTCCAGCGAATCCAGGGCTGCCATAATCTTCAGCCTCAACTCGTTGTGAAGTATGGGATCCAAGTCTTTAAACTCCACTTTTTACGCTTTTATTGAATAAAACTCCAGGGAGCACCAGTGCCACCAGCGCCACCACTACGATAGCAAGTGTCTGCCAAATCCACAGGTCTCCCTGCAAGCAGAAAGCCCCGATGCTAATGGCAGCACCCGCCAGGCCACAGATAATCATGGTGCGGAAACGCAACACTTCCCCAGTAATGAAACTCCCTATGCCTACCAGAAGGCAAATCAATGGATTCTCTACAATTTCATAAATGTCCAGGAATCCGAACAGGGTTCCCCCTATGCCTATAGCGCAGGCCGCAAATATCCAGTAATCCAGCACGAGCTTCGATCCGCGGGTGCGCCTATGGTCCCTCTCATGCCCCCTGCGGAGCATGATGTACATCAAAGGCAGACCGATAACCGGAATACCAACCCAAAGCCAGCCGGCCCACGTCTGCCCTGCTTTCAAAAGAAAGAATTCGAGCAGATAGAAAAACGCGGTCAGCGAGCCCCACAGAATGAACAGATAGTTTCCTGTGGGGGTGCTGTCCATTTCCACTTTGCCCCTGGTACGGGCTATCACTTCGAGTGCGTCAAAGTTTTCTTCCATAACAGGGGCAAAGATAG
>JAEENZ010000164.1 GCA_016283985.1 Bacteroidales bacterium
CCGCGCGGCCCACGGAGGGTCTTGTGGGTGGTGGATGTGACGATGTGGGCATACTTGACGGGGTTCTTCAGGAGCCCTGCGGCGATGAGGCCGGCGGTGTGGGCCATGTCTATCCAGAGGATTGCCCCTACCTTATCTGCTATCGCGCGCATGCGCTCGTAATCCCACTCGCGGGAATATGCGGATGCTCCGCCGATGATGAGTTTGGGCTTGCATTCGAGGGCCTTGCGCTCCATCTCGTCGTAATCCACGCGGCCGGTTTCGGGATTGAGGCCGTAGGCCACGGGATGATAGAGGATGCCGCTGGCGTTTACGGGAGAACCGTGGGTAAGGTGTCCGCCCATGGAAAGGTCCAGGCCCATGAAGGTGTCGCCGGGCTTGAGGATAGCCATGGTGACGGCCATGTTGGCCTGTGCGCCGGAATGCGGCTGCACGTTCGCCCAGCAGGCGCCATAAATCTGCTTCAGGCGGTCGATGGCCAGGTTCTCTATCTGGTCCACCACTCCGCATCCGCCGTAATAGCGCTTGGCGGGATAGCCTTCCGCGTATTTGTTGGTGCAGATGCTGCCCATTGCCTGGAGCACCTCGTCGGTAACGTAGTTCTCGGAGGCAATCAATTCCAGACCGCTTTCCTGACGGTTCTTTTCCTTACGGATAAGATCGAAAATTTGTAAATCCTGTTTCATATATAATTGTGGTTTTTATTTCAGAGTTTGAAGTTGACGGAACTGCGGATATCATCTGAGGCAGAGCCGACATGGGCGATGAATTCGCCCGGTTCCGCAACCCACTTGTGAGCATCAGCATCGAAGAAGCTAAGCGCCTCGTCCGGAATGTCGAAGGTGACGGTTTTTCTTTCGCCCGGCTGCAGGAAGACTTTCTTGAATCCCTTCAGCTCCTTCGCAGGGCGCTCCACGGAGCACTCGGGATCGCTTATGTAGAGCTGCACCACCTCGGCGCCGGCAACGTCACCGGTATTCTTCACCGCAACGCTCAATCTGCGTCCCTTGATCTTTGCTTCTCCGTACTCAAATGTGGTATAGCTCAAGCCATGTCCGAATGCAAACATGGGCTTGACCTCCCTGGTATCGTACCAGCGGTAACCCACGAAAACTCCCTCGGTGTAGTATTCGTCTATAATATCCTCGCCTTCACGGGGTATGCCAGGATATTGCTCCTCGTTGAACACGGGACCGTCCTTGAATTCGTAAGGGAAGGTGAAAGGAAGTTTGCCGGAAGGGTTCACGTCGCCGCTCAGCACATCAGCCAGGGCGGGGCCGGCTTCGCTGCCAAGATACCATCCCTGCACGATGGCAGGCACCTTGTCCACCCAAGGCATAGACACTGCGTTGCCGGAGATGTTTACAAACACGAGTTTCCTGCCGGTTGCGGCGAGGGCCTCCATCAGGGCATCCTGCCCGTATGGCAGGCCGTAATCCTCGCGGTCTCCGCCTTCGCTGTCCTGGTGACCGTTCTTGTTGAGACCGCCGAAGACTATAACGTAATCCGCATCTTTCGCAGCAGCCACAGCATCGGCTACCATCTGCTCCGGAGAACGGCTCTCGGTCAGGTCGAATTTTGCGGAGATGCCATCCTGCTCACGTGCCGCGCCGCTGGAATAGCCGCGCTCGAAGGCAATCTCAGCATCCTGGAAACGGGCTTTTAGGCCATCCAGAGGAGATATCTCATACTTCGCCTTCAGTGATGACGAGCCTCCGCCTATGGTCAGCATCTTTACGGCGTTCTCGCCAACCACCAATATCTTCTTCGCATCGCGGACGGGCAGCACGCCACCGTCATTTTTCAATAGCACTATCCCCTCTCCCGCAATCCTGCGGGCAGCAGCGGAATGCTCAGGGCATACGAAACGCCCGTGGCCGCGGCCTTCGGCCAGATTCGTGCGGAACTGCAGGCGGAGGATGCGGCGGACTTTGTCGTCCAGCTCGTCGGTGCCGTACTTTCCGGACTTGATGCCATCCAGATATGGCTGAGCCAGATGATACTGGTTATACACATTGGACGGACCGGTGAAGAGACCGTCGGTCCAGGTTCCATATTCCAGATCCAGCCCGTTGTGCACGGCCTGGTCGGTGTCGTGGCATCCGCCCCAGTCGCTCACAACAACGCCGTCGAAGCCCCACTCACCCTTCAGTATGTCCATCAGTATGGGCCTGTTGTGGCAAAGGTGCTCATCCTTATATAAATTATACGCGCCCATGACACTCCAGGCTCCGCCTTCTGTGACAGCCGCCTTGAATGCAGGAAGATATATCTCGTAAAGCGTGCGGTCATCCACGTTCACGTTCACCGTGTGACGGTTGATTTCGTCGTTGTTCAGGCAGAAATGCTTCACGCACACTGCCACATCCTTGCTCTGCACGCCCTGCACGTATGGAACCACCATTCTGCCGGCAAGATATGGATCCTCGCCCATGTACTCGAAGTTGCGCCCGCCGAAAGGATGACGGTAGATGTTGACGCCGGGGCCGAGCAGTATGGTTTTCTTCCTATAGAGCGCCTCTTCCCCTATGCTCTCGCCATAAAGTCGGCTCATCTCCGGATTCCATGAAGCGGCAAGACAGGTCAGTGCCGGATATGCCGTGCAGGAGTCATTGGTCCAGCGGGCCTGGCTCCATTTGTCCCAAAGCACCTCGGCACGTATGCCGTGAGGGCCGTCGGTGCACCAGATTTCAGGGATTCCCAGGCGTGGAACGCCCGGAGAACTGAATTTGGACTGCGCATGTGTCATGGCGATTTTCTCTTCCAGAGTAAGCTGGGAGAGGATCCCGTCAATCTGCCTCTCGATATCAGGAGCCTTAGGCGAGCATGCTGCTGCAAGCGTGATAAAGGCTAAAAGAATCAAGTATTTTTTCATGTCTTACAAATATAGTAAATTTGCAGTTGAAATGAAAGACCGCAAACTGCTGAATATAGAACTTGGACGTATCAGCGCGGAAGAGTACCGCGCCGCGGAGCCGTCGGGGGTGGAAGTCATCCTCGACAACATCCGCAGCGCCCACAATGTTGGCAGTGTCTTCCGCAGCGCCGACGCCTTCCGCATCGACAAGATC
>JAEENZ010000165.1 GCA_016283985.1 Bacteroidales bacterium
AGGCTGCGGCATATGCGTCAAAACCTGCACGCATGAGGCGATTACTCTGGAAAACAATCTGGCGTATATCGATCCCGCGAAGTGCAAGCTCTGCCGCGAGTGCGAGGCGATGTGCCCGACAGGGGCCATCCACGGAGTGAATTTCCCGAAGGAACTTGACCGCGAAGGCATTAAGGCACGTGTTGCTGCACGTAAAAAGGAGGTTCCCAATGAGTAAGATAACGTTTGCAATCGGCGGAGTCCATCCGGATGATGCGAAGCTGGCGCGTGGATGCGCCATCGAGGTGCTGCCCCTGCCGGAGACGCTGTATGTGTCTATGGCACAGCACCTTGGTGCTCCCGCAAAGCCGATAGTGGAAGTGGGAGACAAGGTGAAGACCGGGCAGGTGATCGCCGAGCCGGGCGGATTCATATCCGCATTCGTGCACTCGCCTGCATCCGGTACCGTCAAGTCCATAGGTCCCCGCAAGGACCTGGCCGGCAATCCCGTCACCCACATCGAGATAGCCGTGGAAGGTGACGAGTGGGTTGAGGGCGTGGACCTTTCCGACACCCTCGTGACCGAGATCCCCGAAGACCGCGCGGCCATCCTCGACAAGATCAAGGCCTGCGGCGTGGTCGGCCTCGGCGGAGCCACCTTCCCCACACATGTGAAACTGAATCCCGCCCCCGGGAGCGTGGCCGAGTGCCTCATCCTGAACGGAGCGGAGTGCGAACCCTACCTCACCAGCGACTACCGCATCATGCTGGAGCGCACCAACGAAATAATCGTCGGCGCGGCCATCATGCAGATGGTGCTGGGCGGATGCCGCACCGTCATCGGCATAGAGGAGAACAAGCCGGAGGCCATCGAGGCTATGCGCAAAGCCCTATCCGAACTGCCCTACAACATCGAGGTGCTGCCTCTCAGGAAGAAGTATCCGCAGGGTGGTGAGAAGCAGCTCATCCAGGCTGTGATGCACCGCGAGGTCGGTTCCGGCGGCCTGCCCATCAGTGTGGGCGCGGTCGTGCAGAACGTGGCCACTTCGCTCGCCGTCTACGAGGCCGTGCAGAAGAATAAGCCCCTGATTACCAACACCCTGACCATCACCGGCAACTGCCTGCCCGTGGAGAAGATGCACAACTACCTCTTCCGCATCGGCATGCCGCTCAGCTACATCGCCGAGTACGCGGGCGGAGTGCCCGAGGGTGCCGCCAAGCTCATCAGCGGCGGCCCTATGATGGGACGCGCCATCGCCAATCTCGACGCCGCGACCGTCAAAGGTTCGTCGTCCATCCTCTATCTCACCGCAGAATCCACCAGGCGCGGACAGGAATCCCTCTGCATCCGCTGCGGCCGCTGCGCCGATGCCTGCCCCATGGGGCTGGAGCCCTTCCTCCTCCGCAAGCTATATTTTGCGGGAGATGTGGACGGCCTGGAGGCCAACGCCGCGCAGGATTGCATAGAATGCGGATGCTGCCTGTTCAGCTGCCCCGCCTACATCCCTCTGCTGGACCATGTGCGCCAGGCCAAGGGTATGGCGATGGCTGCGATCCGGGCCCGCGCCGCGGCTGCAAAGGCCGCCGCAGAAGCTGCCAAACCTAAAGAGAACTAGCCATGGCATATATAGTATCCCCCAACCCCCATATACATGCAGCGGTCAGCACTAAGAAGCTGATGCTGGATGTGATAATCGCCCTGTGCCCGGCGGCCATCGTGTCGTTTCTGTTCTACGGGCTGAGCGAAATCGCCATCATGGCGTTCAGCGTGGCATCCTGCGTGGTGCTCGAATGGGCCATCACCAAGTATATGCTCAAAAGGCCTTCCTCCACCGGAGACCTTTCCGCCATAGTCACCGGCATGCTGCTGGCCATGAACCTCCCTCCGACCTGCCCCCTGTGGGTGGTGTTCATCGGTGCGGTCGTGGCCATCGCGATAGCAAAGATGACCTTCGGAGGCATAGGGCAGAACATCTGGAATCCCGCCCTGGTGGGCCGCGTGTTCCTGCTCGTGTCCTTCCCGACCTTCATGACCGACTGGACGGTTCCCGCCGGATTCATCTCCAACGTGGATGCCTTCAGCGGAGCTACCCTGCTGGGTCAGTTGTCCGTCCTGGGTGCCCTGGAGGCCGATAAACTGGTAAACCTGCAGACCCTCTTCCACAATGTGGGCGGGTCCGCTGGTGAGATATCCGCGCTCGCGCTGCTCGCCGGCTGGGTGTACCTGCTGGTGCGCAAGGTCATCAAGCCTTGGATCACTCTCAGCATCTTCGCCACCGTGGCTCTGGTCGCTCTGGTGTTCCATGCAGTCGATCCCGCCCAGTACACCGGGCCCCTCTTCAACCTGCTCACCGGCGGCGTCATCCTCGGAGCCTGTTTCATGGCCACCGACTATGTCACCTCGCCCATGGGCACATGGGGCGGCGTCATCTACGGCATAGGCATAGGTTTCATCGTGATGATGATACGCTACTTCGGGTCCTATCCCGAGGGCATGTCCTTCGCCATCCTGCTGATGAACACGGCGGTGCCGCTGCTGGACATGAAGTTCCACCATCGTAAATACGGGAGGAAGTAGATATGGCGGCTAAATCATCTCTTATCAACATGGCTGCGTGCCTGACGGGGGTTTGCCTCGTCTGCGCCGCGCTGCTGGGTTTCGTCTATGTGGTGACGGATGAGCCTATCAAGGCAGCCGCCGCTGCCGAAGCCCAGGCTTCCATCGCCAAGGTGCTGCCTTCCGGAGGGGAGATCTCGGAAGAGATTTCCTCGGAGGCCGAAGGCATCGACTGCTATTATGTGCAGACCGACGGCGAGGGTGCGATTACCGCTTATGCGGTGAAGACTACTACCGGTGGCTTCGGGGGCCCCGTCACCCTGATGGTGGGCGTGCTTCCCGACGGCACCGTGTTCAATACATCCGTGCTTTCGCACAGCGAGACTCCGGGCCTCGGGGCCAAGTGCACCGAGGAGAAGTCGGCGTTCCGCGAGCAGTGGAAGGGTTTCAACGGCGTCCTGTCCGTGAAGAAGGACGGGGGTGACGTGGATGCCATCACGGCTTCTACCATCACTTCCCGCGCCTATACCAAGGCTGTCGCCCAGGCGGTTGAATTAGTAAAATCTTTGGGCCATGAGTAAGTTTTCATTGATCACCAAAGGCCTGCTGAAGGAGAATCCTACCTTCGTGCTGGTGCTGGGCATGTGCCCCACGCTGGCCACGACCACTTCGGCAATGAACGGCCTGGAGATGGGCCTTGCGACCATGTTCGTGCTCATCCTCTCCAACATAGTAATCTCCTTGATAGCCCCCATCGTGCCGGACAAGGTGCACATCCCCGTGTATATCGTGGTGATAGCCACCTTCGTGACGGTGCTGCAGCTGCTGATGCAGGCGTATGTGCCTGATGTCTACAAGACCCTCGGCCTGTTCATCCCGCTGATCGTGGTGAACTGCATCATCCTAGGCCGCGCAGAGGCCTTCGCCAACAAGAACGGCGTGTGGGATTCCGCTCTGGACGGCATCGGGATAGGCATAGGCTTCACCCTGTCGCTCACCGTAATCGGCATCGTGCGCGAAATCCTCGGCAGCGGCTCCGTCTTCGGATGGAAGTTCATCGCCGGCGACGGCATGCTGGCTTTCGTGATGGCTCCTGGCGCATTCATCGTGCTTGGATACCTGATGGTTCTGTTCAATAAACTCGCTAAAAAGTAGGACGCTATGGAATATCTGCTCATCATCATTTCGGCGATCTTCGTCAACAATATCGTCCTGGCGCAGTTCCTAGGCATCTGCCCCTTCCTGGGCGTGTCGAACAAACTGTCCACCGCATCGGGCATGAGCCTGGCGGTGTGTTTCGTCATCACGCTTGCCACGGTAGTTACCTATCTTATTAATAAGTTCCTGCTGGTGCCCTTCGGGCTCACCTTCCTGCAGACCATCGCCTTCATCCTCGTGATCGCTGCGCTGGTGCAGACCGTGGAGATAGTGCTCAAGAAGGTGTCGCCTTCGCTCTATCAGGCCCTGGGTATCTTCCTGCCCCTGATAACCACCAACTGCGCCGTGCTCGGCGTGGCCATCAACGTGGTTACCAAGCAGTTTACCTTCGGGGGTGAGGCCCACATGCTGGGGCTTGGAGAGGCTACCGTGTATGCCTTTGCAACTTCCCTCGGCTATGGCCTGGCCATGATACTTTTCGCGGGCATACGCGAGCATCTGGCCTTGAACGAAGTGCCCAAGGCTTTCCGCGGCCTGCCGATCGCGCTGATTTCGGTCGGCATCATGGCTCTGGCTTTCCTTGGTTTTTCAGGGATTGTTTAAGATTCTCGTATAAAGGAGCGTAATACTCCTTCAGGTATCCGACGTTGCGGGCGGCCGTTGCAGCTACCGCAGCGTCGGTGCTTTTTGGGAGCGTGGCGTGCAGAAGCATTCCCCCGCCGAGGAATGTCGCCAGATACAGTTTGGAGACGAAAGCCCCCACACCGAGTGCGATTATGGAACCGTTGGCCAGGAAGTATTTCCCTGCCTGGCCCCAGTCTCCCGCATACGCGAGGCCGGCTCCGGGGATAATGCTGAGCAACATTGCAGCATCCTCGCTTTTGTGCTTTGGTTTGCCGTCCGGAAGCGGCAGGGAAGTCTCATTAAGCAGGGTGGTGAATTCATCCATCATGCCGGCATCATAGGCGGCGACCATCTTGCGGTAGATGAGCCCTTCGCGTTCGGTTTCCGTCAGGCCGAAAGAAGGGATGCGGCAAAGTGTCTGATATGCGCGTTCGCTTTCTCCTGCCGCTTCGAGCAGTTCAGCCTTCTGCAGCAGCAGGGAATCGCGTTCCGCCCTGTCCGTGCTCTCCCATGATGCCATTTCGCACAGCGCCGCCTGCAGGCTCGGCTGCGCTTCCAGGCTAAAACTGATGGAGAGGAACGCGCAGATCGAACATAAGAGTCGCTTTTTGGGCATCTTCATAGGTCTGTTTGATTACTGAAACTGAAACGGCGCTGCCGTAGATGTTGGCAGTGTAGAAAAGAGCGAAAATGGATGAGAGGGTGATGGTGCGCCAGTCCTTGATTCCGAGCTTGGCCCAGGATTCGGCCGCGATCGCCCCAAGGGCTCCCACTACCAGGAAGGTGGACACGCCGCTCCTCAAATCTCCCGCATAAATCTTTCCGGATCCGGGGATGACGGCCGACATGGCTCCGGCAAGCAGGGGGCTCTTCTCCTTATAATCCGGCAAGGTCGGAGTGGATGTCCAGATGTCCGAAAATGCCTTGGCGTTGGTGTAGAAGGGGCTTGCTGGCTGTATGTCGGAGAACTGCTTCGCCGCCCGCGCGAAATCATGGATGTCGTAGCAAAGGAGACCTTTCAGGTAGCTGAGGGTATCTGATTCCGGGAAGAGGCCGTCGGCGAAAAGCAGGGCGGCGGCATCTTCATACAACTTGGAGTTGAGGGCGTAGGAGAAGAATTCGAGACGGTTTCCGTCCATCTTGAGCTGGGGGACCGATGCTTCGCAGGCTTGTATCTCGAACAGGGGCGTGTACAGCGCCTCGGTCTTGTGCTGGAGTTCATACAGGCCGCCGGACCGGGCTATGACGGTCGAGTTCATTACCTTGTCGGCAAACGAAAGAGGTCCGCCGGTGAACAGAAGCAGAAATACCAGGATTTTCATTTCCTTTGTTTCAGGAAGGCTTTCAGCCCGTCCTTCAGGTCTACGGAAACCGCGCCCTGGGGAATGTGGAAAGAATGGGTGTCCGAGCGGACGTCGATTTCCAGGTTCTTGTAGAGGTCGAGACGGACGGTGGAATCCGCCTTTTCTTTGAAGTAAGAGATTTCGGTCACCCTCATGGGGAAGACGAAACCTTTTTCGCTTTTATAGTTCGAGAAGTAGGATTTGGTGATAACATTCCCCTTCTTGTCGAAATATGCGCAGTAAATGGGGAGATAATCCTTGTTGTAGGCTATCTCGACCCATGCGCACATCCCTCCGCTTTTCCGCGGTTCGAAACGGCGTACCAGGAAGCCCTCGTCTTTTTTCGAAGACTTCAGGAAAAAGCCCTCGCGGGATAGGCCCAGGTCTTCGGTTCCGCCTTCCGCGAACAGGTACAGAAGTTCATCGGAAGCCTTCATCATGTCCGGGTCCAGCGACACGGTCTCGTTTGTGGCAGGGAAGTAGAATTTCGAAAAGCCGAAGGGTGAGGACGTCGAATAGTATGAGAGTCCTCCGGTTTTCCACAGTATGTTCAGGTCGCCTCCTTTGGAATAGTATATCTTTTTCTCCACGGCCTTCATTTTCCCGTCCTTGACCGTCTTGGATTCAGCATCCACATGGAAGAATCGTTGGGCATGGGACGGAACGGCGCACAGGAGGCAGAGCGCCGAAAGGATAATAAAAAGGCGGCCGGTACCGACCGCCCTGTTGCTTTTATTCAGCATATGTTAAATCCACATGATGAATGCGGGATTGTCCAGATAGGATGCGCTGCCCTGGATGAGGTCGATGATCAGCAGAACACCGTCTACGAGAGGGATGATTCCGAAGATTCCACCAAAGGTCAGGAAATACCAGAGGCAGTTGATGGGCTTGGTTCCGAGGATGAGCCTGTGGATACCGATAGCGCCGAGACCGATATAGTCAACCACGAGGGCGACTACGTTGGTGATGGCGGGATCGCCTCCGACGGAAGCGGCCATGGATGTGGCTGCTGATGCAGAAACTTCGAAGACGGCCTCGGTGAAGAGATTGTCGATGGAAGCTTCGTCAACTGTGTAGTTGGTGGCATTGGCCACTGCTACGAATGCAAATACTGCAACGATAGCTGCTAAAACTTTTTTCATAAATACTAGTGTTTAAGAACTGACACAAATATAGTAAAAAAAAGAAAAAAGCAAACGCATGATAGCGTGAAGGATATGACAAAAGAACGAAAAAAATGAGTAACTTTGTGTCCACAAATTGATAACCTATGTTCAAGATTCTTGAGAAGAAGATGCTGAACCCGACCATCTGCAAGATGGTGGTAGAAGCTCCGCGCATCGCCAAGGCCGCCCTTCCCGGGCAGTTCCTCATCGTGCGCGCAGACGAGCCCGGGGAGCGTATCCCCCTTACTATCAGTGATTACGACCGTGAAAAGGGAACCGTGACCATCGTCATCCAGCCCATCGGCGCATCCACGCGCAGCATGGTGAACGACTTCGAGGCAGGCGACTCCTTCGCCGACGTGGCAGGCCCTCTGGGCAATCCTTCCGAGTTCGTGAAGATGAGCCCCGAGGAACTCGCAAAGCAGAAGGTGGTCTTCATCGCCGGCGGTCTCGGCACGGCACCCGTCTATCCCCAGGCCAAGTGGCTGCACGAGCATGGCGTGAGCGTGGATGTCATCATCGGCGCCCGCACCAAGGACCTCCTCATCTATGAAGAGGAGTTCAAGCCCGTGGTGGACAATCTCTACATGTGCACCGACGACGGCTCATACGGCTTCAAGGGAGTGGGCACAGCCCGCCTCGAGGCCCTGGTAGCCGAGGGCAAGACCTACACTCAGGCGGTAGCCATCGGCCCCATGATCATGATGAAGTTCTCGGTTCTCACCTGCAAGAAGCTGAACATCCCCATCTGGGTCAGCATGAACACCCTGATGGTGGACGGAACCGGCATGTGCGGCGCCTGCCGCCTCAGTGTCGGTGGCGTGACCAAGTTCGCATGCGTGGACGGTCCCGAGTTCGACGGTTATCTTGTTGATTTTGACGAAGCTATGAGGCGTTCAGCCCAGTATAAGGCCGAGGAGGGCCTGGCAAATGGCAGCAAATAGAATCCCCCGTGTTCCTGTGCGTGAGCAGGACCCCAAAGTGCGTGCACACAACTTCGAAGAGGTGTGCTACGGATATAATAAGGAAGAAGCGATGCTGGAGGCATCCCGCTGCCTGCATTGCAAGAACCCCCGCTGCGTGGCATCCTGCCCCGTGGGCGTGAAGATTCCCGATTTCATCGAGCTGGTCGCTGCCGGAGATTTCGCCGGTGCCGCTGCCAAGATCGCGGAAGATTCATCGCTTCCTGCAGTCTGCGGACGCGTCTGCCCTCAGGAGACCCAGTGCGAGGGAAGCTGTGTGCTCGGCGTCAAGTTCGAGCCCGTTTCCATCGGCAAGCTCGAGAGGTTCGTGGCCGACTGGACGTTTGCCCAGGGCGAGAAGGCCGTCGAGGCTCCCAAGAAGGGCGGCAAGAAGGTTGCCATCATCGGCTCCGGCCCTGCAGGTCTCGCTTGCGCGTACGACCTTGCCAAGATGGGTTATGATGTGACCATCTTCGAGGCCCTGCATAAGGCTGGCGGCGTGCTCGAGTATGGTATTCCCGAGTTCCGTCTCCCGAAGGAGAAGGTCCTCAAGCGCGAACTCCAGGACGTGATCGCAGCCGGTGTGAAGATCGAGACCGACGTCATCATCGGCCGCACCGTCACGATCGACACCCTGATGGAGCAGGAAGGCTTCGAGGCCGTATTCGTGGGCACCGGAGCGGGACTTCCCAAGTTCATGGGCATCCCCGGAGAGAACTTCAACGGAGTCTTCTCCGCCAACGAGTTCCTCACCCGCAACAACCTGATGAAGGCTTTCCGCGACGACTACCGCACTCCTATCCACGCCGGCCAGAAGGTCTGCGTCGTTGGTGGTGGTAACGTTGCGATGGATGCCGCCCGCACGGCCCTGCGCCTCGGTGCGGAGACCACCATCGTCTATCGCCGTACGGAGGTCGAGCTTCCCGCCCGTAAGGAGGAAGTCCATCACGCAAAGGAAGAAGGAATCGACTTCCAGATGCTCACCAATCCCGTGGAGATCATGGGTGATGAGAAAGGCTGGGTACGCGCTCTCAAGTGCGTTCGCATGGAGCTCGGCGAGCCTGACGAAAGCGGCCGCCGCAGCCCCGTGGTCATCCCCGGCTCCGAGTTCGAGATTCCTACCGAGACCGTGATCATGGCTCTGGGTACCTCTCCCAACCCGCTGATCGCCCGCACCACTCCCGGTGTGGAGAGCAACAAGCGCGGATGCCTGGTGGCCGACGAGGCCGGTGCAACCACCCGTCCCGGCGTCTTCGCCGGCGGTGATGCTGTCACCGGTGCCGCTACGGTCATTTTGGCGATGGGTGCCGGCCGCAAAGCCGCCGCCGCCATCGACGAGTACCTGAAGAACAAGTAGTTTTTATGAAACTGCAGCTCATTCCAGCGGTCGCAGCAGCAATCCTGCTTGCGACCGCTTGCTCTGTTAAACAGATCAGCCCGGTGGAGGCTGCCATCACGGAAAAGGTCGCCGAACAACTTGGGGACCTGGACAATATGTATTTCAGTTCTTTGGCCCTGGTGGATTCCACCACGTTTGGAGAAGAGCTTGCCCGGCGTCGTAACACGCTGGAAGCCAGGCATCAGCAGAACCTGAAACTTGCCCGGGACTATGAGGCTGCGGGGAAAATCAAGAATGAAATGAAGAAGCGGGAAGATGCCGCCAATGACCAGAAGCGCCTTGAAGGCCTGGCCGCCCTGGAGCAGCGTCTGGCGGAACATGATTCGCTGAATGTTGTGGAAGTGTATATCTACAAGTTCTCCGGCCGCGCCCGCAATTATAAGGGAACCGTCACCATCGACGACATGTACGTGTCCATCACCCCTGCGGTCGAAGTCGTTGCGATGGACTACAAGAAGGAAGGTGTCCTGAAGTCCACGGGCCGCCTGATTCCCGGCTATTCAGCTTTGTTCGAATAGCTTGGTGGGGAAGGTGGAATTTTATGGCCGGGACCTTCCCCACGATTATGGCCTTGCAGGGCCCTGGGATGCAATATTGCTGGGGAAGGTCTGCCATCTAAAAAGCCACCTTCCCCAATCATATTAAGGAACGAATAAAAGGATAAGTTGATATTATGTGAGTTAAAGGCCATAGGCTATACATTTAATCATTATTAATTGGGATTGCCAAAGCAGGTGCGTTTGGCTAAATTTGTGACGTGGACAGCTACAAGATAATCAGACCAGCTTCAAACGAATCGTTCGCCGATGCCATGGCGAGCGTTCTTTCCAGCCTCTCTGACCATCTGGCCGAAGAAAAGGCCAAGGGCCGCGATCTGGTGTTCGTGCGCTTCTTCCTCAGCGACGCCCAGAACCAGGCCCCTGCATTGCGTCAGGCCTTGGAGGGGGATGACTATCGGACGGGCAATGCTGGCACTGGCGGCCCCTTGCGGGCCACAGGCCAGCCCTTTGCCCGTTGCGGAGGGCCTTATTCCATCGTCGAGCAGCCACCGCTGGACGGCAGCCGGATCGCGGCGCTGGTCTGGACATCGCCCGACGCAGTCCGATACCTCTTCCACAGCCTCCGCCTCACCGAAGAAGAGGCCGCCGGCAAGACCAGCTACGAGCAGAGCCGCCTCCTCTTCGACAAATATCTCGGCATCATCAGGCCCCTAGGCCTCGACCTCAAGACCCACTGCATCCGCACCTGGATTTACGTCCGGGACATAGATTCCAATTACGCCGGCCTGGTGAAGGCCCGCAACGATGTTTTTGCGGAAGAAGGCCTAAGCCACGACACCCACTACATCGCCAGCACCGGCATCGGTGGCGCCAACGAAGTGCGCTCGGCCGTGGTGGCGATTGATTTCCTGACGGCTCCTGGCATTGTGGAAGAAGACAAGACTTACCTCAAGGCCCTAAGCCACTTGAGTCCAACCCATGATTATGGAGTGGCGTTCGAACGCGGCGTCCGCGTGAAGGATCATATCTTCATCAGCGGCACCGCCAGCATAGACCACAAGGGCCGCATCCTCCACGAAGGGGACGTGCTCGCCCAGGCCGACCGCCTGCTGGAAAATATCGGTTATTTATTGGATGAAGGCTGCCTGACCGGGCGTGATGGCGTCATACGGTCGGGCAATGCAGGTACCGGGCTCCCCTTGCGGGACACGGACCTGCCCTTTGCCCGCCGCGGACGGCAAACCGGTCAGGCCGGCATTCCGTACTTTATAATCTACCTCCGGGACATCGCAGACTACGCCAAGGTGGACGCCTACATGCAGACCCGCTTCCCGCACACGCCACGCATCATCCTGGAGGCGCGCGTCTGCCGCCCCGGCTGGCTGATTGAAATGGAATGCGAGACTAGCGGTTGTCTATCAGCCGCACGGTAGCTTCGGGGACACCGAGCACCTTGACCGGCCGGCCAGCGGTGCACACAACGCGCGAAAGGTCATCCGCCTCCACGCCGACCATCCTCACCACGGTAGTATCATACACCATCCCCTCCGTATCCAGCGCATGCAGCATGCGGATCTCGCTGCTGCCGATGCTGGAGTCACGGAGGATGATGCTGTCCACCGGGGTACGGCTCTGGATGAGCGCGGGTATCTCATTCAGCACCTGCACCCTCTCGAACACTATGTTGCTCTGCACCGGGATCTCCGCATAGGGGTAGAAGCTGCGCGAGTACTGGTCGTGGTCGAAGTGCAGGCAGAGGGCCACCTTGCGCTTCTTCTCCAGCCGGATGTCCCGGAAGACCACGTTCCGCACGCCGCAACTGTGGCAGATGCCCCGATCCTGGCTCATCGTCCAGGTGATGCCGTCGGGGTAGGTCACGGTTCCCTCGGTGTGTTCCGGCCGGCAGGTGGAAATGTAGTTCACCTTCACTTTGGGGCCGTTGGAACGGTAGATGCGCCCGCCGCAGACCACCGCATCTCCTGAAGACTGGATGTCCATGCCGGGCTCCCAGTCGCGCCAACCGCCTGCGAGGATGCGGGCGAAGAAGCCGGTGGTGCCGTTGGCAGGATCGTCCAGGTCGGTGCAGTCCTCGATGAGGCCGTTCTCTATCCAGCCGAGCTCGGGGTTGGAGGTGGTGTAGTCGTGGGCGTTGAGGGCGATGGGGTCGTCATAGGTGCGGAATACGCCGTGGCGGACGACGAAGTTCCGGCCGGGGCCGAAGTGTACGGCATCTTTAAGACCCTCGATGTGCACATTCTCCACCGTCGCGTTCTCGAAAGTGCATATCTGGATTGCGAAGTCGTTCGGGGGCAGGTCGAGGAAGGTGTATCCGTCCAGGACAAGGTTCCGCACATAGAAGAATCCGGTGTGGCAGCACATGCCAACGATGGTAGGGATATCCACGGGGCGGTTCCTGCCAGCGTCGATGCCGTTGGCCTTGAGCTGCAGGCCCCTTATGCAGATGTTTTCGTTGAATTCGCGGGAGAGTGCGCCCCGGTTCAGCAGCACGAAGCGCGCGGCCACGCCCAGGGAGTCTTCCGCCCTGCTCAGAATTGCCCCGGGCGCGAACTTCAGGTCGGTATCGGAATCCAGGAAGATGGTGCGGCAAAGCCTGTATTCGCCCGGCTTGCGTACTCGGATGCGCCCGCCGCCGTCCAGGCAGCGCTGGAAGGCCTCGGAGTTGGCCTCGGGAGTGTTCTCGGGCAGGAAGCCGAAGGTGTCGGCATATTTGGTGTGCGTGCACGCGGCAAGGACGCATGCGAGCGCAACTGAAAGGATGTGCTTGATTCTCATATTTACAAAGATAGTAAGGATTTTTTTACTAAATTTGCGCTCGGAAAAAACGACACATCAAAATATTATGCAACACATTGATTCTTACGATTTCACCGGCAAAAAAGCTATTGTCCGTGTTGATTTCAATGTACCCCTTAACGAAAACTTCGAAATTACCGACGACACCCGCATCCGCAGGGCCATCCCTACGCTGAAGAAGGTGCTCGCAGGCGGTGGCTCCCTCATCATCATGAGCCACCTCGGCCGTCCCAAGAAGGTGGATGCCAAGTTCTCCCTCAAGCACATCGTCGCCCATGTGAGCGAGTGCCTTGGAGTGCCCGTGCAGTTCGCCCCTGACTGCCAGACCGCTGACGCACAGGCCGCCGCCCTGAAACCGGGCGAGGCCCTGCTTCTCGAAAACCTCCGCTTCTATGCAGAAGAGGAAGGCAAGCCCCGCGGACTCGCGGAGGATGCGACCGACGAGGAGAAAGCCGAGGCCAAGAAGGCCGTAAAGGCCTCCCAGAAGGAGTTCACCAAGAAGCTCGCTTCCTACGCCGACTGCTACATCAACGATGCATTCGGCACCGCACACCGTGCTCACGCATCCACCGCTCTTATCGCCGCCTACTTCCCGAACGACAAGATGTTCGGCTACCTGATGGAAGGCGAGATCAAGGCTATCGACAATGTTCTCAAGAACGCCAAGCGCCCCTTCACCGCAATCATCGGCGGCAGCAAGGTGTCTTCCAAGCTCGCAGTGCTGGAGAACCTGCTTCCCAAGGTTGACAACCTGATTATCGGCGGCGGCATGGGTTACACCTTCATCAAGGCCATGGGCGGAACCATCGGCAACTCCCTCCACGAAGACGACCTCATCCCTCAGGCCCAGGACATCATGACCCGCGCTAAAGAACTCGGCGTGAACCTTTCCGTTTCCGTTGAGACCGTAGTTGCCCAGGAATTCAGCAACGATGCAGCACACAAGACCGTTCCTTCCATGGAGATTCCTGAAGGATGGGAAGGCATGGATGCCGGTGCCGCTTCTCTTAAGAAGTGGAAGGATATCATCCTCGGTTCCAAGACCATCCTCTGGAACGGCCCCGTCGGCGTGTTCGAGATGGAAACCTTCGCGAAGGGCACCCTGCAGATCGCAGAGTATCTTGCCGAGGCGACCGCCAACGGCGCATACACCCTGGTCGGCGGCGGCGATTCCGTTGCAGCAGTTACCCAGATGGGCTATGCCGATAAGGTCAGCTACGTCTCCACCGGCGGCGGCGCGATGCTCGAGGCCATCGAAGGCAAAGACCTCCCCGGCATCGCCGCGGTCCGAGACTAAGATTAAAATTAACCTCCTTTTCGGGAGGTTTTTTTATATTTGCATATAAACTGATTGCCATGGTAGAATTTCCGGATAAACAATGGAAAGATTATGAGCTGCTGGACAGCGGCTGTGGCGAGAAACTTGAGCGTTTCGGCTCCGTGGTGATGGCTCGTCCCGAGCCCAAGGCACTGTGGAACAAGAGTCTCCCTGAGGCGGAATGGAAACATCTTTCACATGTCGCCTTCAAACTCGCAGGATCTGCTGCGAAATCCGGCGCCATTGAGGACCGGGGCACCTGGGAACGTCATAAAAAGATTGACGATCAGTGGTATATCTCCTATCCGGGCCTGCAGGATGGACTCAAGTTCCGCCTGCGTCTGGGCCTCACCGCCTTCAAACACGTTGGAGTCTTCCCCGAACAGGCCCCTAACTGGGAATTTATCTTCTCACAGGTCCGCAGGCTGGCAAGTGATATCAATCGGCCGAAGGTACTCAACCTCTTCGCATACACCGGCGGCGCATCGTTGGCGGCAAAGGCGGCCGGCGCGGATGTCACCCATCTCGACAGCATCAAACAGGTAGTCACATGGGCCCGCGGGAATATGGAAGCCAGCGGCATGGACGGCATACGCTGGATTGTGGAGGATGCGATGAAGTTCGTGCAGCGCGAAGAACGCCGTGGCAACCTTTACGATGGCATCATCCTCGATCCTCCGGCCTATGGGCACGGTCCGAACGGAGAGAAATGGAAACTGGATGAAAGTCTCTTTGGCCTTCTGAAGAGCGTGGCGCATATCCTGAAACCGAAGGATTCCTTCATGGTCCTGAACCTCTACTCCAACGGCTATTCCGCCGCCCTTGGAGAAACTCTTGTCCGGGAAGCGTTTGGGTTGGGGTCAAACGGACGGGCAATGCCCGTACAGTCGGCCCCTTGTGGGTCACTGACGGGCCCTTTGCCCGTCGCGGCTGGCCTGTCCAGCGGCGAGCTGGCCCTCCCCGACCCCTTCGGCAAAACCCTCCCCCTCAGCATCTACGTCCGCCTTACCCGCTAGAACCCCCATACATTAAAGCATATGACCAAAAAACAATTAAGCGCCCTCCCCCTTATCGAACAGGGGAAATACCACTACGACGAATATAACATGGCCGATGCCTGGATTGCATTTTCGAAAGCAGCGGATGAAGGAGAAGCCGGCGCTTACGCATACATGGGAAAGATGCTTTACGACGGGGATTGGACCCCTGACTACAAGTCCGATGTCAATGGAGCGCTTGACTTATGGGAGACAGGGATGGATATGGGCGATGCCGAATGCAAGAATCTGTTCGAACAGCACAAGGATGAGGAGATGCTCGACCCGCAGGAGATAGAGTTCGAGAAAGGCGACAGCTATATGGGAGATATTGACGGGAATGGCCTGCCGCATGGAAGCGGCCACATGGATTACGAACTCAACGGCTACTATGCTTCATATGATGGCCTGTGGCAGCACGGAAAGCGCTGTGGCAAAGGTCATTACCATAAATTCAGCAAGGGCGGCGGTGCGAGCCACAGCTACGATTATAAAGGTGAGTGGCTGGATGACAAAGAGCACGGCCAGGGCACGTCGGTGCAGAGCGACGAAACAGGCGTCCATCTCAGCACAGTATCCGAAACATACACCGGCGGCTTCCGTGAGGGCAAGCGCCATGGGCACGGCGTCATCGTCCGGGACAGTTTCGACGGAAGATTCGCCGATGGCAAGGACCGTTTCGAGGGCGAGTTCGAGGATGGGAAAACGGTTGGTCACGGAGTCTGGAAATATGCCAACGGAGACCGGTTCGAGGGCGAATTCAGCGACTACTGCAACAGGAACGGCCATGGCATCTACACCTTCGCGAAGGGCCAGAAGTTCGAGGGCGAATGGAAAGACGACAGTCTGGTCGCAGAAAGCATCAAATCCGAGGCCGACACCCCGATCCTGCTGGTTACCGAGCACCATCAGGGCTTAGACTACAACTACACCGGCAAGTTCCTGCTGATTCCCGAGCAGGGGATGAACCTGTACGAAAACGCCGCCACCCTCCGGAGGGATTCCTCTTTCGACATGCAGGATGCCGGGATCGAGATAACGGAGGTCGGCCCGGACAGAGTCAGCTACAAGGTCAAGCCGCAGTTCATTCCAGGGTCCACGGAGATTAGCGACACCGTCCGCAGGGGAGAAAACAAAAAGTATACTGTATCAAAAGATGCAGTCGCAACCATCTATGACGATGATTACGACTACACAATAGAAAGCCGGCTGGAGATCAGTTGCCTCTAAGGCATCACTTCTCGGTCGCGCTGCTGACCATGTCGGTCAGACCCTTCTCGACCTGCTCGCCAAGTTCCTTATCGCCTGCGGCTTTCAGCACGTCTGCGAGATAGTAGATGTAGTTGCCGCAAAGCTCGAATTCATCCTGGGCGAAGGAATAGAACTCCAGATAGAAAGCCGCGGAGGAAAGCACTTCATCTGCATACCTCACTGCCAGTGCGCGTGCCTTTTCCTGCTGCCCCAGTTTATAATAGAGTTCCACGGTCTTGACTACCATGTAATCGTTGCCGCTGAACCCAATGGGGATGGCGCAGATTGGGAAGTTGACCATGGCTGCTTCGCTCTGGTCCAGCATCTCCAGCGCGCGTTCGGGCTGCCCGTTGGCGATGAAGGCATTCGCGCAGTTCACGTGGAGGTTGCGGATTCCCATCACGGCCAGGAAGGTATAGCAGTTCTGATAGTCCACGAACCATCCGGGCGTCTTCAGGGCATCGAAGGAATAAACCTCCGTCATGTAGTGATACAGCTCGTCGGGATCCACGATGCCGAAGGAACTGGAAGACGGCCTGTTCTTGAAAGGAACCAGCTTGGAGGAGAATCCGTCACTCATCAGATACTCCTTGATGCCTATGTTCAAGTCGCCGCCGTTGCTCAGCATGTTGAGCGGGCGGTCCCACTGGTAGTTGGAAAGGAAGTCCAGCACGAACAGCTCGGGTTTTGTGAGGAAATCCTTGCTGGCGGGAATCTCAAGGATGATGGTGTCCAGCATCCTGTCGGCCATCGCCTCCGATACTATCCCGCTCGCCAGGGCGTTCTTCTTGTTCACCGGCACGGATATCTTCCGCGAGGCAATATAATCGTAGCGCCTTCCGGAACTCATCTGCACCTTCACCTGGGGATGCTTGAAGAGTTTCATCACGTCGTCGATGCTCATCACGCGGTTCCGCTGGTCGTAGATGGGAATATATTCGTTGGTGCCGTAGAGGTACTGCTCCGGGCCTATCGTAAGTGGCAGGGGCTTGCTTTCGTTGCAGGCCCACTTCATCTGGTCGATGTGCCAGTCGGTGCCGAGAAGCGACGTGTTGGCGATGCGCACGTCCGTGCGGACATCCTCCACCTCCTGGGCATACCAGAGGGGGAATGTGTCGTTGTCGCCGTGGGTCACGAGGATGCCCTGAGGCCCTACGGACTTGAGATAGTTGGATCCGAGTTCAGGGGCGGTGCGGCGGTTGCTGCGGTCGTGGTCGTCCCAGTTCTCCGCGGCCATCAGTGCGGGTACGCACAGGCAGACTGCGGTGAGGAATGCTCCCAGAGGGGCGCTGAACCTGCCATGCAGGGTTTCGTCCAGCAGCTCATACAACCCGAGCATGCCGAGGCCTATCCACACCGTGAAGAAATAGAAGGATCCCGCGAAGGCATAGTCCCTTTCGCGCACCTGGAACGGCGGCATGTTGAGGTAGATGACCACGGCGATGCCTGTCATGAAGAACATGAGGAAGTTCAGCCAGCATCCGCGCTTGTCGCGCCCGTACTGGAAGAAGAGACCTATTAGACCCAGGATGAACGGAAGGAAGTAGTAGTGGTTCTTGCCCTTGTTGTCCGCCAGGACCGATGGTGCGTCGCTCTGGTCTCCCAGACGCCAGTCGTCGATGAACTTGACCCCACTTTCCCAGTTGCCGAGGAATATCTCCCCGGGGGTGGGGCTGTGAACGTCATTCTGGCGGCCGACGAAGTTCCACATGAAATAGCGCCAGTACATCCATCCCAGCTGGAAATCGAAGAAATAGGCGAGATTGGCGCCCATGGTGGGTTTGGGAGATGCCGCCCCCTTGATCTTCCTGCCCCTGCCGTGCGTGTAGATCTTGTAGACATCCTTGCTCTGGGCATCCACGCCGCTCCACATGCGGGGGAACAGCATCTTGCCGGAGGCATCGTATTTGGCCTCGCCGGGACCGTCCACCTTTTTATATTTTCCATCCAGCGGCGTCCAGTACTTGGTCTCCTTGACGTCGAAAGGCGCGTCGTAGTACTGACCGTAGATCAGAGGTGTGCTGCCGTACTGCTCGCGTGTGAGATACCGTACGAGGGTGAAGGCGTTGTCCGGCTGATACTCGTTGGTGGGAGTCTTCGCGCAGGAGCGGATGATGTCTATGCTGAAGATGGAGAAACCGATGATGATGGTGGTGAGGCACAGGAGGGCGGTGTTCCAGAAGACCTTTCCCTTGTCGAGGGTGCGGAACAGTCCCCAGAAGCAGAGGCCCAGGATGGCGGCCAGGAAGAAGGCCGCGCCGCTGTTGTATGGCAGTCCCAGCACATTCACGAAGAAAAGGTCCACGTAGGCGGCCATCTTGGGCAGCCAGGGGATGACCATGAATACCAGGATTCCGAGTATGGCTCCGCCTATGACCAAAATCTTGAACAGTTCCTTGAAAGTGAAGGGTTCGTCTTCGCGCTTACGGTAATAGTACATGAACACCAGCGCAGGAATCATGAGCAGATTGAGCAGATGGATTCCTATGCTGAGGCCCATCAGGAAGGCTATCAGCACTATCCAGCGGTTGGCATGAGGCTCGTCCGCCCGGTCGTACCACTTGGTCATGACCCAGAAGACGAGGGCCGTGACGAGCGAACTCATGGCGTACACTTCGCCCTCCACCGCGGAGAACCAGAATGTGTCTGAGAAGCAGTATGCGAGGGACCCGACGAGGCCTGCTCCAATGATGGCGAGGGCGCGGCCGGTGTTCATCGAACCTTTGACCATACG
>JAEENZ010000166.1 GCA_016283985.1 Bacteroidales bacterium
GTGAAACCACTTTCAGCGGCCCCGACACCCTGCGCAGCGGCAACGGTATCTTCCTTGTCGAGGAACTCTGCCGCCTGGCCATGCAGCGCTGCGACAATGCTCGCGACGCGGTGAAGCTGATGGGCGAACTCTCGGAAAAATACGGCTACATCGACGGAGGCGAATGCCTCACGGTCGCCGACAAGAAAGAGGTCTGGTTCTTCGAGGTCCTCGGCCCCGGAAAGGGGGAGAAAGGTGCCGTCTGGGCCGCCCAGCGCGTGCCGGACGATGAGGTGGCGGTCTCCGCCAATATCCCCCGCATCGGGCGCATCGACCGCAAGGATAAAAAGAATTTCATGGCCTCCGACAACGTGGAGGAGGTGGCCCTGAAATACGGCCTCTGGGACGGCCAGGGCGAATTTTACTTCTACAAGGCCTACCACGCTGCATACGGTGCCGGCAAGAATTTCCGGGAGCGCGAATGGTGGATATTGAACGAGCTGGCCCCCTCGCTCGGCCTCAAATATGAGGACGACGAGATGCCCTTCAGCGTCAAGCCCGAGAAGCCCGTCAGCGTGCGGGACGTGATGCAGTTGCTCCGCTCCACCTACGAAGGGGTGGAGGGCTTCGACATGTGCGCCAACATCAAGATAGACGATAAGATCAGCCCGCTTGCAAACCCCTGGCCCACAACCAATTACCAGAAAACCATCAACACCATTGCCCCCGGCACCATTACCTTCCGCCGCACGGTGGCCGTGGCCTGGTGCGCCTACTCCACCGTCATCCAGCTCCGCGACTGGCTCCCGGACGCGGTGGGCGGCATCTGCTGGCTTGCGGTAGATAACCCCGCGCAGAGCCCCCACATCCCCATCTTTGCCGGAGGCACGTCCCTTCCCGGGCCCATGTCGGCCTGCGGCCAGAAGAACTACGATCCGGGGCTTTTCGTCTGGCAGTTCCGCAAGGCCAACAAACTTGCCACCCTCAGCTGGCAGACCACCAAGGAGGGTTTCAACAAGGTGCTGAAAGAGGTTGAGGATGCCGCATTTGCGGATCTCCCCGGCGCGGACGCCACTCCCGAAGAGCTCGATACCTACACCCGCAGGTTTTATAACTACGCCGCCGCCCGCTGGGCCGAACTGGAAGCCAAGTATTGGGTGGAATTCGGCAGAGGATTCTGATATATTATGGAAAACTACAAACAAATCGATCTGGCCGCCTGGACCAAGTTCGGGGAAGGGGGCAATGGTGTCACTTACGTCTGCCTGGAAGAGCCGGACGTCATACTCAAGGTCAACAAGCCGGCGCTCAGCACATTGGAATTCGTGAAGCACGAATTCGACGTGTCCAAGGCGGTCGAGGCCCTGGGTATTCCCATCCCCAAGGTGTACGAAATAGTCCGTGTTGGAGATGCCTTCGCCACGATTTCCGAGCGCGTCAAGAGCAAGAAATCCCTCTCCCGCATCTGCTGCGACGAGCCCGCCCTTACCGAAGCCATGGCCAGCGTCCTATGCGAACACGGAAAGAAGCTTTTCGGCACCCAGTGCAATACGGAAATGTTCCCCAACAGAAGGGAGCAGCTGATGCGCGCCCTGGATAAGGTGCAGTTCATAGGGGAAAAGAACCGCAGCATCCTCTCGGATTTCGCCCGCACCATAGAAGACAGGACCACCTGCGTTCATGGAGATTTCCAGACGGGCAACATCATCCGTTCCGGCGAAGGCTATTTCTGGATCGATCTGGACCGCTTCGGCTATGGGGATCCGATGTTCGACATAGGGCACCTCTTCCTGATATGCAATGTTTATTCTAAAATGAAACAGGTGCAGGATATCTTCCATATGGGAGAGGCTCAGCTGCGTTCCTTCTGGGAGGCCTTTGCCTGCGCTTACACCGGAGAGGACGACCATTCGGCCTTCGATCATCTTGCCGGGAAGTTCTCCTGTCTGGACATTGTCCTTCGCTACGAATTCCAGAAATCCGGCCTGGCGGAAAAGCTGTTCTTCGCTTTCCACATAAGGCGTCTCATTAAACAGTATTATTCTTGATGAATATCCGTTTCATCTTCTTACTGTCGGCCATGATTGTTTCCTCCTCCCTTTTCGCTCAACAGTTCCTCCCGGTGAAGGGCATAGTGAACGCCCGGGATCTTGGAGGCTACAGGATGAGGGACGGACGTTCCCTGCGCGCCGGGGTGCTGATTCGCGCCGCGCATCTGGCCGAAGCCTCCGATGCGGACCTGGACCATCTATCCTCCATCCCCGTAACCAAGGTCGTGGACTTCAGGAAGGAAGAGGAATTGCAGGGGAAAGCGGACCGTCCCGTGCCCGGCGCGGAATTCGTGCGTATCCCGGTGGATGCCAGCGGGAACGTGGCCGCGCAGGCCTCCGAAGAGGAAAGAAAAAAGTTCACCGGCCGCAAGAAGTTCGACGCCAAGAAGATAATCGTGATGGCCGCTTTTAACGAGAAGGCGAAGAAGGTGGCCCGCGAAATGTATCCCACTCTCATATTCAATCCAGAATGCCAGCAGCAGTTCGCTAGCTTTTTCCAGGAGGTCCTCGCCACCGAAAAGGGGGCGGTGCTCTACCACTGCACACAGGGTAAAGACCGCACCGGCATCGCATCAGCCCTCCTTCTGGCTGCTCTTGGCGCAGACAGGGAGACGATAGTGGAGGATTTCGATGCCACCAACCTGGTTTATGCGGCCGATGTTCGAAAGTATTCCCGCCGCGTGCGATTCTGGGGCGGAAAAGAAGAGGAGATCGAGGTTGTAAAGGCCTTCCTCGGTGCCAATACCGGGAATTTCGTCAAGACCCTGGAAGAGATCGACCGCCGCTACGGCTCGATGGAGGCATATCTTAAAGGCCCCATCGGCCTGACCGATGCCGATATCAAGATCTTGCAGGAACGATATCTTCTGCCGGCATTGCCATAGAAACAAGATAATTACTACATTTGCAGCCACATTTGTTGAGACACTGAAATGAAAGCATCCAAACGATCGACCGTTGAGGCGATTATATTCCTGGTAGTTCTGATAGCCGTTTTCTGGGCACTCGGCGCCCGCATGGGCGGGGGCAACATGCTCAAGACCATGATGAACACGGCCCACGACCTTCTCCTGAACACGGTGTTCTACCTGATGGGCATCACCGTCCTCACCGGAGCCCTGTCAAAGCTCATGGCGGAGTTCGGCGTGGTCACGCTGCTCGAGAAGATACTGCGTCCGCTGATGAAACCCCTCTTCAACCTGCCCGGCGTGGCCGCCCTTGGAGCCGTGATGACCTTCCTGTCGGACAACCCGGCAATCATCGCCCTCAGCAAGGACCGTTCGTTCGCATCCTACTTCAAGAAATATCAGCTTATTTCCCTCACCAATTTCGGCACCGCCTTCGGAATGGGGTTCGTGGTGATGATCACGATGTTCGGCTACGGCAACGTGTCGGCCGCATTCGTTGGCCTGTTCGGAGCTGTGTGCGGATCCATCATCTCCACCCGCCTGATGCAGCGCTCCTGCCGCAAGGCATGGCCTGACGAGATGGAGGAGATGGTCCTGAAGGCCAGCCAGGAGGACCTGGCGGAAGAGAGGATTGAGACCGGCAAGAAGGACGGCATCTTCATGCGCTTCCTTAACGCCCTTCTGGACGGTGGCAAGAACGGCGTGGAACTCGGCCTGCAGATAATCCCCGGCGTGCTCATCATCACCACCGCAGTCATAATGATCACCTTTGGCCCTGGAGCGGATGGCTATACCGGCGCGGCCTCGCAAGGTGTTCCCATCCTGCCTTGGCTTGCAGGGAAGATACACTGGATATTCGAATGGCTGTTCGGATTCAAGGCCATGGAACTTATCGCATTCCCGATGACCGCCCTCGGCTCGGTAGGTGCATCTCTCGGGCTTCTTCCCAGCTTCCAGAATGCCGGCTTCCTGGACGGAAACGCCATCGCTGTCTGCACCGCCATCGGCATGTGCTGGAGCGGCTATCTCTCCACCCATACCGCAATGCTCGACTCCCTCGGCTGGCGCAAGGCCATCCCCAAGGCCCTCGGCGCCCACACCATCGCCGGCCTCTGCGCAGGCATCATCGCCCACTTTACCTTCCTGGTAATCAGCTTGATCTAGAAGCGGTACCTCCGGCAGCGGAGATCTTCTTTTGCTGAACTGGTGCCTACCTGGAGCACATAGCGGCCGTGCGTGGGAACCATATCCTGGGCGGCCTCATCCCACCAGAGGAAGGTTTCTTCTGTGAGAGGAATCTCCACCTTAACCGTCTCGCCGGCAGGAACTGAAACGCGCTTGAAGGCACGCAGGGTGCGGATGGGTCCTTCCTTGTCGGACGGACGCCGGATGTAGAGCTGGATGACCTCGTCCCCGTTGCATTTGCCGGTGTTGCGGACCTTCACCACCACCTTGCCGTCTTTTACGCGCACGCGCCCAACTTTGAAGGAGGTATAACTCTGGCCGTATCCGAAAACCCACAGGGGCTTGCCGGTGAAGAATCGGTAGGTACGCTCCTTCATGCCGTAATCCGAGAAGTCCGGAAGCTGTTCAGTGGAAGCATAGAAAGTGAGCGGAAGCTTCCCGGAAGGATTGCAGTCCCCGTAAAGCACGTTTGCGATCGCCGTTCCGCCCATCTGTCCGGGATACCATGCCTGCAGGATGGCCTCGCAGTTCCGGGTTTCCGGTTCGAGGGCCATGGCGGAACCGCTGAAATTCACAAGGATTATCTTCTTGCCCGCGTCATGCAGGGCGGCGATCAGATCCCTCTGGACCTGAGGCAGTTCGATGCTCGTGCGGTCGCCTCCCTCGAATCCGGGGAATCCGCCAGCATCGCCCTGCTCTCCTTCCATGAACGGGGTTATGCCAGATGCGAAGATGACGGTTTCAACCCCTTCCAGGGCCTTCAGCACCGCGTCGAAATCTTCCGCGGCATCGATATGCCCGCAGCCTTTCACGTATTTCACGTCCTTCTGCCGTTCCTTCAGCGCAGCGAGCAAAGTGACGGTTTCTTTGGGAACAGGGCTGTAGTTACCCCACTGCATGGTCGTATCGTCGGCGTTCGGGCCTACGACCGCCACCGGCTCCTCCGGGGACAGCGGGAGTATCCCTCCCCGATTCTGCAACAGCACCATAGTCTCTTCCGCCATCTTCAGCGCAAGCGCCTGATGGTCAGGCCCTTCCACAGTCTCCTCCGGGATGTCGGCCCAGGGGTCGATGCCATCCATCTCGCCGAGGCGGATTCGGGCGATGATGACCCGCTTGAGGTTGCGGTCGAGTTCCTCCTCGGTCAGCAATCCGGCCTTGACGGCTTCGGGGATGGCCTGATAGGCATGTCCGCACTCCACGTCCACGCCGTATTTGACTGCCAGCGCAGCGGCTTCGGCCTTGGTCTCCACGTACTCGTGGCGGCCCTTGATGTAGAAGTCGGCGACCGCCCAGCAGTCGGAGACTATCACGCCCTTGTAACCCCATTTGCCGCGCAGGACGGTATCGATCAGGTAGTCGTTCGCGCTGCAGGGCTGGCCCTCGAAGCGGTTGTAGGCGGTCATCACCTGCTCCACACCGGCCTTGGTCACGAGGTCCTTGAATGCGGGGAGATAGGTTTCATAAAGGTCGCGCCTGGTAGGCCTGGCATCGAAACGGTGGCGGTCCGGTTCCGGTCCGGAGTGCACCGCGAAGTGCTTGGCGCAGGCAAAGAGCTTGCGCACAGGGCTGTCATCCGGCCCCTGCAGGCCGCGCACTACGGCCATTCCCATCTGCCCCATCAGGTACGGGTCCTCGCCGTAAGTCTCCATCCCGCGGCCCCAGCGGGGATCACGGAAGATATTGATGTTCGGTGTCCAGAAGGTAAGGCCCTGATAGCGGGCGATTGGTCCTGCTTCGTCGGCAATGCGGTGCTTCACGCGCGCCTCGTCGCTGACGGTGGTAAACACGTCGTAAACCATGGCATCGTCGAAGGATGCCGCCATGGCTATAGGCATAGGGAAAGTGGTGGCGGAACCGTTGCGCCCCACCCCGTGCAGGGCCTCGTTCCACCAGTCGTAGGCCTTTATGCCAAGGCGCGGTATGGCTTCGGAAGCGTTGAGGGTGAGCGCGGTTTTCTCTTCAAGAGTAAGCCTGGAGATGAGGTCGTCCGCCCTTTCTTCGGGGGAAAGTGCCTGATTCCGGAACGGATATGGCTGAGCCATTGCGGCGGCGGAGATGAACAAAGCCGCCAGAAGTAGATGTGGTCTGATCATATTTTTGGTCATCGTTTGCTACAAAATTAGCAAATAATTGCTACATTGCTGCAAAAGAAACGGATATGATAGCAATCTACACGATAACATCCGCCCTGCACGACGAAGCGGTGGTCAAGGCGGTCTCGGACGAGTTCCTTCAATCGGTCTTCCCCGAGGGAGGATACGAAATGAGGGGATCCGACTTTTCTTCCTTCGGCCTCGAAGCCGACCTTAACATAATATATATCCGTACCGGCGGCGCGGAAGGCATCTTCAAGGAACTCCTTCCGGACATGCTGGAAGCGGGAGTCGGTTATTTCACCCTACTGACCTCCGGAAAAAGCAACTCCCTGGCCGCTTCGCTGGAGATCCTTTCCTACCTGAAACAGAACGGCCTCAAGGGCGAAGTCCTGCACGGCTCGCCGCAATACATCTCCCGCCGCATATCCATCCTGGAGAAAGTCGCGACTGCCCGCGCATCCCTCTTCGGCTCTACCGTCGGCATCATCGGCAAGCCCTCCGACTGGTTGATCTCCAGCACCTGGGATGCCGATGCCGTATTGGGAAAGCTCGGCCTCTCACTAGTGGATATTCCTATGGATGACCTGCTGGCTGAGTTTGGAAAGGCGCAGGGAATGCTTGTACCGGGGCCCTTTTTCCGGGCCACGGACAAGCCCTTTCCCTGCGCCCCCAAAGTTCGAGCGGCCCTGCCGGACGCGGTCCGCATCTACCAGGCGCTGAAAGCGCTGGTTGACGACCGCGGGCTGGGCGCCCTTACCATCCGCTGCTTCGACCTCCTCACCGCAGTCCGCAACACCGGCTGCTACGCCCTCGCGAAACTGAATTCCGAAGGCATCCCCTCCAGCTGCGAAGGCGATGTACCTGCCCTGCTCAGCATGATGGTCGCCCGCGCCCTCACCGGCCGCACCGGGTTCCAGGCCAATCCCGCCCGTATCGACGTAGAAAGCGGTGAGATGCTCTTCGCCCACTGCACCATCCCCTTCGACCTGGTGGACGAGTTCAACTACGACACCCACTTCGAATCCGGCATAGGCGTAGGCATCCACGGGCACTTCCCTGAAGGCCCCGTCACCGTGTTCAAGCTCTCCGGAGCCCTGGACCGCGCATTCATCGCCGAGGGCGAACTCTTCCGCAATCAGTACGAAGCCAACCTCTGCCGCACGCAGGTCTGGCTGCGCCTGACCCCGGCCGACGCGCGCTATTTCCTCACCGACCCCATCGGCAACCACCACATAATCATCCCAGGCCACCACGCTGACCTGCTGCGCGAATTCGTGCGTTCTCTGTAATATGAATAACAGCCTAAATATCAAACATTTGCTGGGAACGGCCATCCTATCCATAGCCATTCTGTCCGCCTGCTGCAACAATGACCCTTCGGCAAGCCTCCTGACCGACCCGACCGTCACCTGGGACGCCACGTGGATAGGAAAACCCTCTCCGGAAGATGTCCGCACGGGAGAAGTCTCCCTGCCGGCGAGATACTTCCGCACCACCTTCGAAGGAGGCAAAACGATCAAGGAAGCCAAACTCCACATCTGCGGCCTCGGACTCTACGAGGCCTATGTCAACGGCCATAGGATCGGCGGCGCGCAGGTGCTTTCTCCCACCGTCTCCAACTACGACAAGACGGTGTACTACAACAGCTTCGACGTTACCTCCCTACTGCGCAAAGGCACAAACGCAATCGCCTTTGCGGTGGGCACCGGCCGGGTCCCCGGTCTGCGCGTAAAGTGGGATTCCATCAACGCCTACAAGCACTACGACAAGATGCTGCCCTGTCTCCTCTGCCAGCTGGAGATAAGCTACGCCGACGGCGAAGTGCAGCGTGTTCTCAGCGATGAAAGCTGGAAGGCCACGGCCGACGGCCCCATCCGCAGCAACAACGAGTTCGACGGCGAGATATACGACGCTCGCATGGAACTGGACGGATGGACCGGGCCGGATTACGATGACTCATCCTGGCCGCAGGCCGAACCTGCCGACAAACCCTGGGGAGAACTCAAGCCTCAGCCCAACCCCAACATCGAAATCCGGGACATCGTAAAACCCATCTCCATCACCTCCAAGCCTGACGGCAGATACATCCTGGACATGGGCCAGAACATGGTAGGATGGCTGCAGATCCGCGCCCGCCTCACCGAGGGTGACACCCTGCGCCTCCGCTTCGCTGAAACGTTGCAGCCCGACGGCGAACTCTACACCGACAACCTCCGCGGCGCCAAGGCCAGGGATATCTACATAGCGAAAGACAGCAAACCTGTAGTCTGGCATCCGACCTTTACCTATCACGGCTTCCGCTTCGTAGAGATAAGCGGCCTGCGCAACGCTCCGAAACTCAGCGACTTCGAAGGCCAGGTCTTCTACGACAAGATGGCCACGACCGGCCATTTCTCCTGCTCGGACCCGGTGATGAACCAGATCTATAAAAACGCCTACTGGGGCATCCGCGGCAACTATCGGGGCATGCCCACCGACTGCCCGCAGCGCGACGAGCGCATGGGCTGGCTGGGCGACCGCTCCACCGGCTGCCGTGGCGAGAGCTACATCTTCGACAACCACGCCCTCTACCGCAAGTGGTTGGACGACATCGCCACCGAACAGAACGAGGAGGGGCAGGTGCCGGACATTGCCCCCAACTTCTACACCATCCGCTCCGACAACATGACCTGGCCCGGCACCTTCATCGAGGCCGCGGACATGCTCTACCGCCGTTTCGGGGATAAGGACGTGATAATAAAACACTATCCCGGCATGAAGAAGTGGATGGCCTACATGAAGGGAAAATGGATGGAGGATGGCATCATGACGAAGGATACCTACGGTGATTGGTGCATGCCGCCGGAATCCCCCGAAGTCATCAATTCCAAGGATCCGTCCCGCATCACCGCGGCGGCGGTGATATCCACTGCTTACTATGTCCGCTACTGCAAGATGCTGCAGGAACTCGCGCCGGTGGCCGGATTTCCGGAAGATTTCGAATTCTTCGCCGCCGAGGCCGCGGCGAGCACCGAAGCCTTCAACCTCAAATATTACAACGCTGAAGGCGGATACTACGACAACAACACCGTCACCGCCAACCTCCTGGCCCTCTGGAACGGGCTCGTGCCAGCCGGTGACGAGCAGAAAGTGTTCGCGTCCATCGTGGACAAGACCGAGAACGAATTGGGTGGACACGTGAGTTGCGGGGTTATCGGAATCCAGATACTCATGCGCACGCTCACCGAATACGGCCGTCCGGACCTCGCATTCAAGATAGCGTCCGACACCACCTATCCTTCGTGGGGATACATGGTTGAACACGGCGCGACCACCATCTGGGAGCTCTGGAACGGCGACACGGCGAACCCCGCGATGAATTCCGGCAACCACGTGATGCTGCTCGGCGACCTTATCGTCTGGGAATATGAGTATCTGGCCGGAATACGGCCGCTCAAGCCTGGCTACGAAGAAATCGAACTCCGGCCCACCCCGATCGCCGGCCTGGATTACGTTGATTGCAGTTTCGAGTCCGTGCATGGGCGCATCGTCAGTTCATGGAAAGTGAAGGACGGCGTGTTCAAGTGGACCGTCGAGGTCCCGAAAGGCATCCGTGCCGAGATATGGCTTCCCGGGGCCACCGAACCCAAGGTCGTCGTTGGCGGAAAGCATCGGTTCAAGACCTCGCTCGAAAACCGAAATAATACATTATCTTTGTAGTATATGTGGATGATACTTGCGGCGGCTATCGTGCCGGGAATCCTGCTGATGTACTATGTGTACAGCAAGGATTTCAACCCCGAACCCAAGAGGATGGTTTACAAAGGCTTCCTGTACGGAGGCCTGTCCGTGCTGGCATCGTTCGCGATTTCCGGTCCGCTCATGTCGCTGGGATTCTTCACGAACGAGCCTTCGAGCCTTCTCGAAGCCGTCAAGACATCCTTCTTCGGCGCAGCCATCCCCGAAGAAAGCGCAAAGTTGCTGATGCTGTGGCTGCTGCTGCGCAACAGTCCGGAGTTCGACGAGCGCTACGACGGCATGGTGTACGCTGCCTCTGTGGGTCTGGGGTTCGCCTGCCTGGAGAACCTGATGTATGTGCTGTCGGCCGGTGCTGGATGGTTCTACGTGAGTGTCACGCGGGCCATCTTCGCAGTGCCGGGGCACTTCGCATTCGCCATCGTGATGGGATATTACTACTCCCGCAACCATTTCGACTGGCGCGAGACCACCGATGCCGACCGGCTCAAAGTCTGGCTCTTCCCGGTGCTGCTGCACGGCATCTACGACACCCTGGCCTTCTCTTCCGGCATAGCCCCGGAATACTCGGGCCTGATCACCATCCTTCTTATCTACTTCTGCATCAAATTGTTCAAGTTCACCCGCAAGCGCATCCTTTCGGAAGCCACGCGGAACCAATACGAGGCCACCCATAACATCGACGACCAATGAAACGGATTCTGACAATTGTGCTGATGCTGCTCTGCATGCTGCCGGCATCGGCCGAAAAATACAAACAGGACCGCGGCATCGCCTACCGCGACGCGGACTCACACCCCCGCTGCAAGTTGGACGTGAGCTATGTGAAGAAATCGGCGGACCGTCCGGTGATCGTCTGGTTCCACGGCGGAGGCCTTACCGGGGGCCAGAAACACACTCCTCAGGAGCTTCTGACCAAGGATTTTGTGGTGGTGGCGGCCGGATACCGCCTTTATCCGGAGGCGCAGGTTTCAGAGATAATAGATGATGCCGCCGCGGCAGTTGCCTGGGTAGTGAAGAACATCTCCCGCTATGGTGGTTCGCCGGAAAAAATCTACCTTGCTGGCCACTCCGCTGGGGGATACCTCTGCGCAATGCTGGGCCTGGACAGGCACTGGCTCGCCAAATACGGGGTGGATGCCGACAAGATGGCGGCCATCGTGCCATACAGCGGACAGATGATAACCCACTTCACCGAACGGGCCGCGAGGGGGATGTCTGCCACCCAGCCCCTCATCGACGAGCTGGCGCCCCTGTACCACATCCGCCCGGATGCCCCGCCCTTCCTGGTGATTACCGGCGGGCGCGATGCGGAACTCTACCGTCGCTACGAGGAGAATGCATATTTCGTCGAGATGATGAAACTGGTCGGCCACAAGAACATCACCTTTTACGAGGAAGATGGTTTCGACCACGGCGGGATGGCCGCCCCCGCGCATCTGCTGCTGATGAATTATATCAAGTAGCTATTTCAAGAAGGCGAAGAACACCGCCAGCACCAGGCATGCGAAGGCGGCGATGTGGTTCCACTGCAGATGTTGTCCGTGGAACATGAAGGAAATGATGACGGTGAAGACCGTCAGCGAGATAACTTCCTGGATTACTTTGAGTTGAACGAGGGTGAAAGGCCCTCCGTTGCCGGCGAATCCTATGCGGTTTGCCGGAACCGTAAGGCAGTATTCGAAAAATGCGATTCCCCACGAAAACAGGATAATGAGGATCAGCGGCCATCCGGTAGAGATCTTCATTTCCTGCAATTTAAGATGCCCGTACCAGGCGAAGGTCATGAAGACGTTCGACAGCACCAGCATCAGTATGGTCCAGATTCCTTGCATAATACTCTTGTAAAAAACGCTGTAAAATTAAAAAAAATACTATCTTTGCGCCCCCTAAATAATGAGAATTATGAAAAAAATTGTAATGATTTTAGCTGCGTTGGCCTTGTCCACGAGCCTTTTTGCACAAAACAAAGATTGGGGTTGGCCGGATGCCTCGTCATCTACGGAAATAAATGTAGACCAGACAGAAAACAGTTTTGCCATACGCCCTCTAGATAGAGACCTCGGACTGGTATTGTATGGAAGCCGTTATCGCAAAGCGCGGGCAAATCTGGGTTGGGGCATGGCAATCTCTTTTCTTGGGGTCCCTGCCGCGGGATTGTGGACAGTTGCCGGGATAAATAATATCTATTGGGACAAGACCGCTGCGGCAGTGATGATTCCAACAGGGGTTGTGGCCGTTGCCGCCAGTCTCTGGGGCGGTATTTCCCTTTGGTCTAAAGGTCGGAAGGAGATGGACTTGATGTTGGATGATTATGCGGAACGCTGCGCTCACAGTCCTTATGCTTCAAGTTTGGATTTCGGTCCTACCAGTAATGGTGTCGGTTTCGCGCTAAACTTCTGATGTAATGAAAAAGTTGATAATTGCTTTTTTATGCATGGTTGCCGGAGCTTTTTCTGCTTCGGCGCAGTGGTATGCCGGAGGTTCTGTAGCAGGGGCGTATGTTAAAACCAATGGCGCAGAAATCCAGGCCTTCAATTTGAGCCCGGAAACCGGATACATCTTCCGGAACAGGCTTGCGGTCGGAGGCCGTATCTCCTGGGGGAAGTCCAATGCAGCCATCTCCAGTCCTGGTCTGGAGTATTCCAATGCAGAAACGCGTGCATTTACATTAAATCCATATGTCGGTTGGGGACTTGTCCGTTTTGGATGTTTCGCTGCGTGGGTAGAAGGTGGTTTCCAGCTTATTCCTGAGCAGGAAGGAGTTGGCAAGACGACCGTTACCATATATGCAATTCCTGTCCTGACATATAGCCTGAGCCATCACTTTCTGTTGAAAACCGGACTTGGTTTTGCGGGATTGCTGGCCTCGACCGATTTTGACGGCAACTATATTTTGGCTGGCGCTTTCGGTGGAGATAATGCCCTGAAGATAGGAGACGATCTTTCGATAGGGTTTGTATATCGGTTCTAGGTAAACCCCCACCGAGATAAAACGTACGGTATCCTTGATTCCTGCAATATTTTCATTTGAAAAACCGTCGGCCGGGAGGCAGGTGCTGGCTTTTAGTTGAAGACCTGTAGAGTTTTTCGGCCTATTTCTGTACAGGTAGGCCGAAAAAAGGCCGACTTGTATAAGTTTGGGTGGGTTTTCTCTACAGGTAGGGGGTAAAAAGGGGGTACCTGTATAGAAAAAAGCGGTATTTCTCTACAGGTCCTGAAAGATTCCGGAAATTTATACAAAACTCGGTAACTATAAGGCAGGGATTAAGCCTGCCATGCAGGGGCTTGCCGAGGGAATCGTGCGAGATTCCGCTCCCTGTGGTCGCGCTATCTCGGATCCACCGCCGGCAATCAAGATGCAGGTGCGTTCGGAGGAACGCCTTTGTATGCAACAGAGACCGCCAGTAAGCGAGCTTACGCGGTCTCTGTTGCATACAAAAATGCCGCACTTGCGTGCGGCACCTGCATTTGATTGCTCTGGGCGGTGGGGACGAGATTCGAACTCGTGGTACGGTTACCCGTACGGCAGTTTAGCAAACTGCTGGTTTCAGCCACTCACCCACCCCACCGGAAGGGCTTTTGCTGAA
>JAEENZ010000167.1 GCA_016283985.1 Bacteroidales bacterium
CGTCCTCATCCTTCGGTGCGAGGATGTCCCGGGTGATCTCCACGAGGTAGCTGTCGAGGTCGCCCTTGTTCCATTCGGCGAAGGTGGCGTGCATCTCCTCGTTGGTCATGCCGAGGATGTCCTTCATTATCTGGTAGCACTCGCAGATGAGTTGGATGTCGCCGTACTCGATGCCGTTGTGCACCATCTTCACGAAGTGGCCGGCACCGCCCTCGCCTACCCAGTCGCAGCAGGGAGAGCCGTCCGCGACCTTGGCGCAGATGCCCTGGAAGATGGGCTTGACGTGGGGCCAGGCAGCGGGAGAGCCGCCGGGCATCATCGAGGGGCCCTTGAGGGCGCCTTCCTCGCCGCCGGAGACTCCGGTGCCGATGTAAAGCAGGCCCTTGCTCTCTACGTACGCCGTGCGGCGTGCGGTATCCGGGAAGTGGGTGTTGCCGCCGTCGATGATGATGTCTCCAGGGCTGAGGATGGGGATGAGCTTCTCGATGAAATCATCCACCGCCTGCCCAGCCTTCACCATGAGGAAAACCTTGCGGGGAGCCTTGAGCGAGCCCACGAAATCCTCGAGGGAATGGGCTCCGTAGATGTTCTTGCCCTTCCCTCGGCCTTCCATGAACTTGTCCACCTTCTCGACCGTGCGGTTGAAAACGCTGACGCGGAAGCCCTTGCTTTCCATGTTCAGGACCAGGTTCTCGCCCATCACGGCAAGACCCACGAGACCGATATCCGATAATTCTTTCATTGTATGTCTGTTTATCTTTTTACTCTTGCATTGCCCTTCCAAACGCTCCAGACCTGCTCTTCGTCGGCAGGCTGCGCGTAGTCGGTGAGGAAGGTTGTGGCCAGCGCGCCGGTGGCCCATCCGAACTGAATCCATTTCTCGCTCTCCCAGCCCTTGAGGACGGAATAGAGCAGGCCTCCCACGAAGCCGTCACCGCCGCCGATGCGGTCCAGGACGTGGATTTCGCGGGGTTCGACCACGTGCCAGGTGTCGCCTTCGAGCATGATGGCGCCCCAGTTGTGGCTGTTGGTATTGTTGACCTGGCGCAGGGTGGTTGCAAACACCTGCGCGTTCGGATACTGCGCCTTCACGCGGCGAATCATCTCCTTGAAACCGTCTATCTTGGCTGCGATGTCCTTGCCGCCGGCCTCGGGGCCTTCGATGCCCAGGCAGAGCTGGAAGTCCTCCTCGTTGCCTATGAGGATGTCCGCCACCGAGCATATCTCGGAGAAGACTTCGTGGAGCTCCTGCTCACGGCCTGCCCAGAAGGATGCGCGGTAGTTGAGGTCGAAGCTGATGCGGCTGCCATAGCGCTTGGCAGCGCGTGCGATCTCCAGACAGAAACGGCTGGTTTCCGGACTGAGGGCCGCGATGAGGCCGGAGAGGTGCACTATCTGCACGCCTTCCTGGCCGAAGATGCGTTCGAGGTCGAAATCTTTGACGTTAAGCAGCCTGCCTACCTCGCCTGCGCGGTCGTTCCAGACGCGTGGGCCGCGGGACCCGTAACCGCTGTCGGCGATGTTGATCTGGTGACGGTATCCCCAGGGGCCTCCCTGAGGCACTTCCGGGCCTTCGAAATCCATCCCACGGGAGCGGAGATTGGCCTTGATGAATGCGGCAAAGGGGCTGCCCTCAACGAATGTGGTCAGCACCTTCACGGGCATCCCGAGATAGGATGCGATACTGGCCACATTGGTCTCAGCGCTGGTGGCATAGAGATGCAGCACGTCGCTGCACTGCACCGGCTGTCCGTTCTCGGGGGTTACCCTGAGACCCATGCTGGTGGGAACCAGAAGGGCATATTTACAGTTTTTCTTCAGTTCCATATTCGCTTATCTTGAAACTCTTCCGGATCCGTCGCCCTTCATCAGGTTCTCCACCTCGGCGACGGTGACGAGGTTGAAGTCTCCGAAAATAGTATGCTTGAGGCAGGAGGCCGCGACTGCGAAGTTCAGGGCCTTCTGGTCGTCATTATAGGTGAGGAGGCCGTAGATGAGCCCGCCCATGAAGGAATCTCCGCCGCCCACGCGGTCCACGATGTGGGTGATGTCGTAGCGGGGGGATTCGTAGAGGGTGCTGCCGTTCCACAGCACTCCGCCCCAGGTATTGTGGTTGGCGTTGATGCTTCCGCGAAGCGTGATGATAACCTTCTTCGCGCGGGGGAAGCGCGCCATGAGCTGCTCACCTACGCTCTGGAAGCGGGCCTGGTCGATGGTGCCACCGGTTGCGGCCGCGTCGAAGCCTTCCGGCTTGATGCCGAACACCTTCTCGGCATCTTCTTCGTTGCCGAGGATTATATCGGAGCATGCGACCAGTTCGGGCATAACCTCGCCGGCCTTCTTGCCGTATTTCCAAAGATTCTTGCGGTAGTTCAAGTCGCAGGAGACGGTGACGCCCAGGCGGTTTGCAGCCTTGCAGGCCTCCAGGCACACGTCTGCGGCACCCTGGCTGATGGCAGGGGTGATGCCAGTCCAGTGGAACCAGTCGGCACTCTCGAATACCTTGTCCCAGTCAATCATTCCGGGTTCAATCTCTGAGATGGCGGAATGGGCGCGGTCGTAAATGACCTTGCTGGGGCGCGCCACAGCGCCGGTCTCGAGGAAATAGATCCCGAGACGCTCGCCGCCGGTGACGCTGTATTTGGTGCCGACCCCATACTTGCGGAGTGTGGCGATGCACGCACGTGCGATGTCGTTGTCGGGAAAACGGCTGACGAATTCAACGTCGAAGCCATAGTTGGCGAGAGAAACGGCGACATTGGCCTCGCCGCCGCCGAAATTGACGTTCAGGGAATCGGCCTGGCCGAAGCGCAGATAGCCCGGAGTTGAGAGCCGGAGCATTATCTCGCCGAAAGTGATGATCTTTGGCATAGTACTAAAAACCGAAGTAACGGTCTGCGTTGTTATAAGAAATGTCTTCTACCATCTGTCCGATGAAATCCATTTCGGATACGGGCAGGCGGCCTTCCTCTATATCCTTGCCGAGCACGTCGCAGAGTATGCGGCGGAAGTACTCGTGGCGGGGATAGCTGATGAACGAGCGGCTGTCCGTGAGCATGCCCACGAAGCGGCTCAGGAGCCCCAGAGCGCTAAGGGCGTTCAGCTGCTTGCGCATGCCGTCTTCCTGATCCAGGAACCACCAGCCGGAGCCGAACTGCATCTTGCCGGGGAACGAGCCGTCGTTGAAGGTGTAGGCCATGACCGTCATCACCTCGTTGTCCTTGGGATTGAGGCAGTAGAGAATGGTCTTGGCGAGCTTGCCTTCGTACTCGAGACGGTCGAAGAACCTGTGGCCGGCGGCCGCGGTAGGCAGGTCGTGTATGGCATCGAAGCCCGTGTCGGGACCTACCAGGTTGAACATCTTCGAATTGTTGTTGCGGATGGCCCCCACGTGGAACTGCTGTGCCCATCCTGCCTCGGCGTCCATGACAGCCATGTCGTGCAGGAACGCGCTGCGGAACTTCAGGAGTTCGCCCTCCGAGGGGCGCTTGCCGAGGAGGACCATCTTGAAGATGGCCTCGATCTCGATTTCCCTGTAGTCGGCGGCGTAGAAGGTCTCCAGGCCGTGGTCGGAGAGTTTGCAACCGTTGGCGGCAAAGAAATCGTGACGTTTCTTCAGGGCCTCCATGAGGTCGGCATAGGAGTCAATTTCCTTATCCGCGGCCTCTCCGAGCTTCTTCAGGTATTCCTTGTAGGACTTGGGATCCTCGATTGCCATTGCCTTGTCCGGCCTCCACGCGGGCAGAACCTTGGTGCCGAAAGGATGCTCGGCTATCATCCTGTGCCAGCGGAGGTCGTCGGCTGGATCATCGGTGGTGCACACTACCTTCACTCCGAACTTGCGGATGAGGGCCTGGCCGCGGAATTCCTCCGTAGCGAGCATGGCGTTGCACTCCTCATATATCTCGCGGGCGGTCTTGGGGCTCAGCACCTTGTCGATGCCGAATACGCGGCTGAGCTCGAGATGGGTCCAGTGGTAAAGGGGATTCCTCATGAGGTAAGGGACGGTTTCCGCCCACTTCTCGAAGGTCTCCCAGGAGGATTTGGTACCTCCGGTGAGATACTCCTCGCTCACGCCGTTTCCGCGCATCGCGCGCCATTTGTAATGGTCGCCGTAGTGGCCGTCCACCAGCCAGAGCTGGGTGATGTCCCGGAACTGGATGTTTTCGGCTATCTGCTGCGGCACGAGGTGGCAGTGATAATCGATTATAGGCATGCCTTCGGCGTGCCCGTGATAGAGCTCCCGGGCAGCATCCGTCCGGAGCATAAAATCTTTGTTGATGAATGCTTTCATATTATTCAGAAAGATGACGCCAGCTCGAACCACTGGTTGAATCCTATGATTTCCCCTTTGCTCCAGCATGAGCCGAACCAATACTCGAGGGGCTCTCCGGATGCGACCTTCTTCAGACAGACTCCGTGCCTGTCGCCGTCCACGATGGTGACGGAATCGGCCCCCGGCATGATGACGGCGACGCCTATCATGCCATCTTCGGGCTCGACGCTCTGGTCGGAGGCCTGCTCCCAGACAGCATAGTAATCCTCGCCGAAGGCTTCAGCTTCGATGGTATTCTGCTCGGGATGACGGAAGATGCCGGCGGCGATGGTTAGGGAATCTTTGTCAAAGCAATAGACATCCTCGACCTTGCAGAAATAACTGTCTGCATAAACGGTGACGGTCTTGTAGAGACTGACCTTGGTTTCGCCTGCCTGCCACTCTGGATAGTGCAGCACGAATGAGATTTCGGCTGGAGATTCGTGCAGGATCTCGCTGGTGCGCCAGTTTGTGGCCGGATAGCATAGTTTCCCGTCGACGAAAGGCACGGAGCCACCTCCGCCGAGGCTGACTGCCACTTTATAACAGTCCTTGCCGCCATGGTCCTGGTGATAGTAGTTTCCGTTGCCGGGCTTGGTTGCCTCGGCGTACCAGTCGTTGGCGACCAGAGCCCCGGGCAGTTTAACCCAGATGTCGATTCCGGGAGATGTGGGATTGCCTTCCAGGGCCTTGCCGTAGAAGCGGCCGGCGATAAGGTTGTTCTCGAAAACGAAATCATCCGCGCGTTCGGGCACGGAACGCGCCATCACTTTCTGCTCCTGCGGTTTCGGGGCGCAGGCGGCCAGCATAAGCACGCTTGCTATCAGGATTAATTTCTTCATCTTATTTGAGATCTTCGGTCTTGCACCAGTCCATGTCGTTGTAATCGTCATTTTCGCCGCACATCCCCCAGATGAATGTGTAGTTGCGGGTGGCGCAGGCGGAATGTATGCTCCACTGGGGCGAAATCACCGCCTCTTCATTGTGCATCCAGATGTGGCGAGTCTCCTGAGGCTCGCCCATGAAGTGGCACACCGCGGCGCCGTCCGGCACCTCGAAGTAGAAGTAAACCTCCATGCGGCGGTCATGGGTATGGGCAGGCATGGTGTTCCAGGTGCTGCCCGGAGCAAGTTCGGTCATTCCCATCTGCAGTTGGCAGCAAGGCACCACTTCCTTGACCAGCAGGCGGTTGATGGTGCGCTCGTTGCTCTCCTCGAGGCTCCCCAAATGCATTACCACCGCATCCTTCTTGCTCACCTTCTTCACGCCTGTCTCGCGGTGTGCGGTGGCGGAGCAGAAGTAGAAGTGCGCGGGCTTGTCGGCGCTGTCGCTCTTGAAGGTGACGTGGCGATCGCCGCGGCCGACATAGATGGCTTCCTTGTACTCCAGATGGTATTCATCTTCCCCCACCTGCACGGTGCCTGGGCCGCCCACGTTGATGATGCCGAGCTCGCGGCGCTGGGTGAAGAAATCGGCGCGGAGGATGTCCGGAGCGCTCAGCAGGAGGTCCTCCTTCACGGGAACGGCTCCTCCGGCGATGATGCGGTCGAACATGGAGTAGACCATATTGATTTCATCCGCCACCATCAGGTTCTGCACCAGGTACTCCTTCCTGATGCGTTCGGTGTCGTAGTGCTTGGCATCCACGTTGCTCGATGCCTGGCGTACTGTGCAATTAAGTTTCATGCTATTTGGGTTGTTTTCCGATATAAGCGAGGATGCCGCCATCTACATATAGTATATGTCCGTTCACCGCGTCGGACGCGTGCGAGGCGAGGAAGACCGCCGGGCCTCCAAGTTCATCAGGTTCGAGCCAGCGGCCTGCCGGGGTCTTGGCGCAGATGAAAGAGTCGAAAGGATGGCGGCTGCCGTCGGGCTGGCGTTCGCGCAGGGGTGCTGTCTGGGGCGTTGCGATGTAGCCGGGGCCGATGCCGTTGCACTGGATGTTGTATTCTCCGTATTCCGAGCAGATGTTGCGTGTGAGCATCTTCAGGCCTCCCTTAGCCGCCGCATATGCGGATACTGTCTCGCGTCCGAGTTCGCTCATCATCGAGCAGATGTTGATGATCTTCCCCTCGCGGCGCTCCATCATCTCCGGAAGGACGGCGCTGGAAACGATGTAGGGAGCCACCAGATCTACATCGATAACCTGTTGGAACTCAGCGCGTTTCATCTCGTGCATAGGGATGCGCTTGATGATGCCGGCGTTGTTTACCAGGATGTCGATCTGACCGACTTCCCTGTGGATGGTTTCAACGAGTGCCTTGACATCGTCTTCCTTGGTGACATCGCAGACATAACCGTGCACGTTGTCGATGCCCGCCTCCTTGTAATTGTCCAGGGCCTTCTCCATGGACGCTTGATTGGAAGTGTTGAAGATTATGTTCTTCACGCCGGCTTCCACAAATGCTTTGGCAATGGCGAACCCTATGCCGTATGCAGCGCCGGTAACCCAGGCATTCTTGCCTTCGAGGGAAAAGATATTGGCCATACTCTAAAAAGATTAATAATGTAATTTTTACAAAGTTAAAAAAAACGGGACTACTTTAAATTATAAACAACAAAATTCTCATATCTGGAATTCCTCGTATACATTTGTCTTAACCCAATGCGTCCATAATCTACTTCAGGAAAACCAGAAGCATCAAAATAGAACAACTCATCCCTTCCATCACCTTCAACATTCATATAAAGGTCAGTCCCATATTTAATAATACGAATATGGTATTTTATTCCCACCTCGAATAAACCGACATTGATATACTCTTCCTTCATTTCGGTCCCCTTTAGTCCATTCTTTAAATCCGGCATATACCTTCTGGCTCTGATATAATCAAATTTACCCTCAGAAGGAACAGGTGTTACCGCATAACTCAAATGATAAAGATTCATATTATCAAAATATGTGCTCATTTTAGGCTTCTTCCTCAAACAATTCCATTTAATAATATCTCTGGCATAGCGCCCGGCGCCACTTCCTGTCGCTTGTATATAAATGATATTGACAAAATGATATTTAGAACTGTCCAATCTCACAAAGTCATATTCTATCATAAGATTTCCACCAAACTCTTTTTTTGTCCATAAAACAGCGTGATCCTCATCATTATATGCTTCGGTACCTGCATACATCTCCAAGCCACCGTTTTTTAGTACCACTTTTGCCCTTTTACCATCTAAATGCCACTTATCTTGCCAGTCAGAATTAAAATCATCATAGAAAGCAACTCCAATGATACGATTTGCCAACGACCTAAACTCCATCCTTTTAGATGTATTTCCCAAAAAAACAAATAAAGGGAGCAACAATACCACAATCAATTTCATAATACATGCATTGATATTATTTCAATAACCGGGAATCTTTTACAGGCATCCCTCAATAACATCTGCCCTGAATGGCCCCACGGGAATACCCCATGCACTTATCAGATTAACCCTGCCGGGAACATTGCGAAATGCATAGCATATAGCCTTTGGAGATTTGACTTCAGATGGGATATCTACATCCACGCTCTTACGGTCAGAGGCCACTTTTGCGGCAGCCGGATAAAAAACCATGTCCTCGCCGGCAACTTCAAAACCTGTGATATCATGACCGAGCGGAGCCATTCCATGGCCATAATCCGTGAATTGTACATTTATAACACCTTCTCCAACGCTCATCGACTTGTAGCGGGGAGCATCGGCCACGAAACCTTTGAGGCCGTAATCATGGCATAACGCAAGCGCTGCAAGTCTCTGTCCCACTTCCTTTTTCCTGGCAGGATGGATGCAATCCCGATCGCCTATATCCACAGTTACCGCCATTCCGCTGTGAGGGATAAGGTCAAGCGCCTTTTCCTGAGCTTCCTGTATCATGCACGCAGACGTTCCGTTTTCCCCCTCATAAATGTACGGGGCGATTTGCGCATAGTAGAACGGCATATCCGGCGCAGTCCAGCGCTCCCGCATCATGCGGGCATAGCTTTCCATTAGAGAAGCGTAATGGTCGGCATTGTCCCGGTTCGACTCCCCCTGATACCATATCCAGCCTTTGATGGTATAAGGGATAAGCGGGGCGACCATGGCATTGAACAGTTCTCCACCCTGCATCCAGCTCTCAATACGGGTACCGCCCCATTTAGAGACGATAATGCCGACCGGCACTCCCAATGTTTCATATAGCTGTTTCGCAAAAAAATACGCGGTTGCACTTGTAGCCGACACAACCTCGGGACGATTTTCCAGCCATCTGCAGGCACAATCCTCCTCTTCTTTATCGGATTTGGCTTTGGATACCGTACACACTCGTATAGGAGTTCGGGGATTTGCGCCAAGGATAATGTCCATGCTTCCTTCGACCGGCTGTGAACTGTATCCTCTCATGGGCATCTCCATATTCGACTGCCCGGAGCAGAACCATACTTCCCCTATCATGATATTGCTCAATTTCAGCTTCTCTCCGTCGCTCAGAACAATTTCATACGGGCCGCCGGCGCCGGGCGTCTGAATGCGTGTTTCCCACTTCCCGTCAGCGTCGGCAGTAACAACGGTCCGGGTCCTGGCCCACGATGGGGATATGGATACCCTTGCGCCCTCCCTGGCAGTCCCCCAGAGGGCGACGGAACTGTTCTGCTGAAGAACCATATTGTCTGAGAAGACATGGGGAAGCTTCACTTCTGCGTATGCTGCAGCATACAAAAGCAATAACAATCCTGCAGTAAACACTTTTTTCATATAGTTCATTGTTAAAGACATTTTTTGTTTCAATAACCGGGAATCTGCCTCACGACAGACTCCCGGAAACAGAAATCGTGGAACGAAGAGAACCTAATCCATATGGAAACATTCCGGCAGAGGAATGCTTACAGGCGAATTATCCGGATTGGTTTCCATGATATCCGCCATATAGGCCCACCATTTCTGAACTATGGGATTGTCCCCCAAATCCTGCGATCCGCCTTCTCCGGCAGTTTTCTGCACTGCAAAGAGGATGTTGGTTTCTTTATCCCAGAATATCGAATAATCACTCACGCCCGATTCGCTCAGCAGCTCTTTTAGTTCCGCCCAAATGGCAACGTGGCGCTTCTTGTACTCTTCCTCAAACCCGGGTTTGAGGAACATCTTGAATGCTTCTCTTTTCATAACCAAAAACTTAATTAATTCGTAATATCCACATCAACACTTAAGTAGCGGGTATAGCCCAATTGCTGATGCATCTGCATTACCTGTGCATTGTTCGGATATGCAATGCTGCTTGCCTTGGTATTACTCGCCCTGTTGGGAATAGCGGAAATCACACTCCGGATCGCGGTATTGGAAGGATACTCGTTGTAACCAAGTTCGAAGAGTCCGTGAAGGTCACCTGCCAAACCGATCCTTTCACTCTCACCGGTATAATACCCACCCTGCAGGCTGGCATCCGGAGGAGTTGAAGCATAGAATGGAGCATAGAAGTTGAATGCCAGTTCCAGGTTTTCCCCGGTAGGGCAAGTATAATTAAAGAGATTGATGCTCCCCCCCGTCTCATTTTTCAATGAACGTGCGATGGTGGAAAGGATCTGCAGAGAAAGCATGGAATACTGCAAGCCCTTGTTGGTGGCTGTGTAATGACGGTATCTGTCAATCATTTCGCCTGTCTGAGGAGCGACCCCGTTGAGGTCCCTTGCGCAGGGGCTGTCACCAGCCATCAGGATGCAACCCTGCAGGCAGTCATAAATATCGCGGGGATTGTCGATGCTGTCGAGCGCGTATTCGACAAGTGACATGTCCTTAATGGCATAACCGATAGAAAGCAATCCCCAGTCACAGGCCAGGGCATGATTCTGGAAGTACTGCTGATCGAGATAATCGTTACTCTGCCAATAAGCCTGGGATTCCTTAATCACATCAGCGATATGCCGGAGCCATGTATCTATCACGGCATCCTGCGCAGAAGTAGAAAATGCTGTTCCACGGACAAACTCATAATACACAAAGAAGGGGAAGCACGCCCTTGCGAGCAAAGGACCGGCAGTTTCCTTAGTTGTATATTCGACACTTTTACATGCGTCCGCCCAGTCGTAAAGCAGAGGCGTGGCATAAGTGCCATACGTCGTGGTTCTCAAAGAACCATTCCCCATCATGGCATACATGAATGCATTCAAAGTCATCAGAGCCACATTTGCACAATTGTCATAGAATTCGCTTGGATCTGTAGTCGCTTTGTTTACATCTGTTACGGCTTCTATATCATAAGAATTGATTCCCTTGCCACGGGCGTTGGTAAGGTCGCGTGCGGTAATGAGGCTCGATGTTCCGGTAGCGCCTTTGATAAGGTTTTTCTGAGCTGCCGTATATAACAAGGCCATGTTTCCCGCAGCGCTGGGAGTCAATGACAATTTGTCGCGGTCGAAAGACAGGCCGCTGTCCAAGACACCAAGCTCAAAAACGCGACCTGCGGAACCCGTTGCCGCTGTCTTCTTGGCCTTGCTGTAAATTTTATTGTCCGTTTTGGTGACATTCACAGTCAAACCGTCGGTAAGACCGAAGGGAAGCACCACGATGTTGTAAGTGCCAGGGGCAAAAGAACCGCCGCCTTCAGGAACAAGCTGGACCTTACTCCAGGCAACACCAAGGGCATCCGTATCGATGGAAGGATTACCGCTGCCGTCGAACACGATGGACACGTCTCCGGCAAGTTTCTCCGAGTTGTTCGCCTTGATGACAATCTCCGTTATATCAGAAGCTGTTATTGTGAATCTAAGCAGGGTCCCGAGATTGACAAACGTCAAAGAGCTGCCGCTTGCCTTGGCAACCGCTAGATTCGTCCCGTCCGCAAATCCGGAAAGGGCTCCTGTCTGCTTGTGGGAGAGATATGTTTTGATAGTCTTGGTAGAATAATTCCACGTAGCTTCATCGTTATAGGGATACAATGCATAGAACTCGCTCGCATTTACATCGGCATATCCGGAAAAGGTCGTAGAACTTCCGGCTGCGTTTGCATCGAAAGATGCGTAACTGGAACAGGTAGCTGTTTCATCGAAGATATTGATTTTGTCCGTGGAAGACCAGACCAAAGATAGGCCGTCTCCAGCCAGATTAGTCTTCGTGGCTGGCACCTTGAACGTTTTCTTTACGAGTCCAAACTCATTTACTTTTTCTTCAATAGTGAAATCCTGGGATTCCTTCTGGGAACAAGATACCAATCCCGATACCAGAACGGCAATTGTGGCTATGTATAATAACTTTTTCATGCCTCTATAGATTAAAAATATGAAACGCCGTCCTCATCGGGAAGGAAAGGATCTAGAGTACTAAGCAACTCGACTCCGCTCAGGGTGCATAGACTGTTCTCAAGCATGATATCCTGGGTAACAATTTCAGGTTTTAAATAGTTCTTTTTCATGTCTATCAATTTATTGAATCTGCATCAATGCTGTACAGACGGGTATATCCAAGCTGATCGTGCATTTGGACTTTGTTCTGATACCTGTTGGGAATTGCGTTTATGACCTTCTTTATAGGTTCGCTGTCCGGATATGCATTCAGACCGAGTTCGAACAGCCCCTGCATATCGCCCGCCTTGCTAAGGCGGTCTGTCTCGCCGGTGTAGTAGCCACCCTGGAGGTCCGCATCAAGCTTCTCATAGAAAGGAGCATAGAACTCATAGCAAAGGCGAAGGTTCTCTCCGCCAGGAGCAGTGTATGCATACATGTCGATACCGTTGTTGTAGCAGGTACGGGCAGCGCAGGAAAGAATCTGCAACGTAAGGCTGGTGTACTGCAAGCCCTTCAGCGGAGCGGTTTCATGACGGTAGCGGTCATAGATTTCACCAGTCTGAACGGCTGCGCCGGAACTCTCCCTGGAACATGGAGTATCCCCTTCCATGAAGATGCAGTTCTGTATCAGTTCATAAAAATCCCGGGGGTTTTCATCAGAATCTATCGCATACTGCACAAGGGACGCATCCTCAAGCACATACCCGATGCTTAGAAGGCCCCACATATGGGCGGCCAGCTGGTTGTTCCAATACTGCTTGCCAAAGTAATCGTTATTGTCCCAGCTGTTGATGCTTGCCTTAGCAGCCTTTTCAATATTGCGGAACCAGGCAACGATAACGGCATCCTTCTCGGAAGGAATATACACAGACCCCCCGAGGCAGTCATATACCACAAAGAAGGGCCACGCCACCCGCGACAGATACATGCCCGCGCCAACTGTAGGCTCATCAGAGTCCGTGGCGTTAATGGGATAATCCACATCCTTGCAGGCATTTGCCCAACTGTAAAGGATATCCACCGCCCCTGCGGCATATGTGGCTTTTTTATCGGCATCGTCTGTCAGATAGTATGCCACGGCTCGGTGAAGGGCAAGTGCAGAGGGTCCCTTCATATACTTGTAGAGCGTTCCCATATCCGTATTCTCCTGCTTCTGTGCAACGGTTACGGTTTCGGGATCATAAGCGCCTCCTGCGCGGGCAAAGATCAGGTCCACCGCCCCCTTCACCGTGGGAGCGCCGGCAGCATAAGCAGCCTTGATCTTGGCAAACTGTTCATCAGTGAAGGCGATGGAAGGATGTTTGAAGGTAATCTCCAACTTTTTCCCATCCTGCTTGATTTGCACGGATGCCTTCAATTCTCCGGCAGTAATATCCACCGTCGCGGTTCTCTCCGTCTTTTCGCCGTTAGCCTGGACATCGAGCGTAACCTTTCCATTACCCTCGCCTGTATTTGCCCCTGAGAAATCAATCCATCCCTGCTCGGAGGTAGTAATCTTTGCTTCCCATTCGCCATCGCAGATGAATTCCACGACAATACCGGTCTGGCCGGCATACGGCACGGTTACAAGGTCGTCAGTAACTACTGAAAGTTTAGTAGGGCCTGTTTCCACAGGGTCCTTTTTACAGGAAACGCTTGCAATGGCAAGTGTCGCCATCAAAAGAATAAGAATTTTTTTCATAGAGATGAATTATTAGTGTTTGTGTTAATGTATTTTAATATCTCCCCGCCGACAAGTACCAACGAGGCTGTTCCGTAAACTTCATTCTTTTCGGCAGACAAGTGTTCCGGCGTATCGCCTATGGGCTGCACCCAACCCAACTTGCCGCATGGCTGAACCGCTGAAACCAACGCTTCCCATCCGGCTTGTGCGACGGGTAGGAAAATCGTTTCATCCAGCAGGCCGCTGTTAATCCCCCACCAGAGTCCATAGGAAATAAGCCCCGTGGAACTGCTCTCCGGGCTGGGATAATCTTCAGGATCCAGCAGACTGGCTCTCCAGAAACCATCTTTTCCCTGGAGCCTGATCAGTTTTGCCGCCATTTCTTTGAACATGGTTTCGTACCGTCCCATATCAGGATAATCCTGAGGCAGCAAGTCGATCACCCTTGCAAGAGCCGCCAGCACCCAACCATTTCCACGCCCCCAGAAGACTTTTTCCCCGTTAGGTTCCTTTTTGGAAAAGAAACGGCTGTCGCGGAATATAAGGCTGTCTGATGGGGAGTACAGATACTCTGTCGTGCGCCAGAACTCCCTGTTCATGAACTCGCGGTACTCATCGCAGCCTGTGATGTTTGCAATGATGGCAAATGTGGGGGCTGCCACGTAAAGCGCATCGCACCAACTCCATTTCTCGTGATTGGCAACGGTCATAAAATCAAGATCGTCAGTCTCTGGCCAATGCTTCATCAGATAGTCCATCCTCTCGATCGTGGGAGAAAGTTTCTGCCAACCTCCTGCCAACACATCAAGTTCTTCCTGAAAATCGGCGATGCGGTCTTTTAAAAAACGAGGCTTTGGATCATCGAGATAAAGACTCACATACAACATGCTGACTGCCAACCCATTGGCAGGGTTGAAACATTTCGGGGCCGGCTCATAGCGATTCTGTTTGGCTATGGCCTGGAGTTGTTCACGAAGGCCGGGCATATTGGGCCAGGTTGCAGCAGCGCCAAGAAGCACACCATCCGCCCAACCTGTGTATGGAGGGTTATACCACGCGCGGCCATCTTCCGGCATGTGTTTCAGCTGCCAGTCGAGTGAGGCATTCACGACTTCGGTTACAGCTCCCACCTCCAGTGCTCCGGAGTATTTACCGCATCCTGTTTTCTGGACACAAGAAAGCAGCAGAGCTGCCAAAGACAACATACAAAGTATTCTCTTCATCACCATCCTGGATTATTAGGTAAAAGTTTAGGATTGTTCGTAACTTCTTCAGAAGGAATGGGCCAGAGATTATTTCTGGAATCGAAAGACCTGGTGAACAATGTCAAACCCGTAATCTCATGCTCTTTGCGGCCATTCAACAGTGCTTCAGCAATTCCCCATCTTCTGATATCCGAAAAACGGTGACCCTCCCCGGCAAGTTCGTAAGCGCGCTCATTGCGGATACGTTCACGCATACCTGCCTGCCCTCCTGCAGCAAGCCATGAGGGGCCACTGTCAATACCAGGCATTCCAACGCGCGCGCGGACTTTATTGACCTCGATAACTGCTTTGGCAGTTTCATTGTTCTCGTTGTAAGCTTCTGCCAACATAAGCAGAACATCGGCAAAACGTATGATGGAGAAATTTACCGGGCTGTGCCTGCGGTTGGTAAGGGTTCCGCCTATATCTCCGCACGGTACGAATTTTCGGTAGAGATAGACTCTCCAACCACGGTCAAACTGGATGAAACCATTTGCAGCGGTGCATCCGGAAGCGATGGCATACTGCTGCCATTTCGAAGCGTCGGTGACCCATCCTTCATACCATGAGTAGGGAACTATCAAGGTCCAATTCAGGCGCGGATCCCTGCCCCTGTAGATACTGCCGAGCAGGGCCGTATCGGGAACTGCATCATAACCGTCCAGCTGATTGTTCAGTTTGGCCTCGAAAGCCGTGCGCTTGACCGCATCGTTCGTGGTGAAGCCCGGGATGAAATTATCCCAGTTGAAAGCTTTGCCGTCCTTCATCTCATACATATCAGCCAACTTGATACTCGGCATGCAGGTGGCACGTCCGGAACCATATGTTCCGCGGGTCCCATAAATCATGGGAAATTCCATCCCCAAGACCGGACCCATATTCTGGACGGTAAAAACCTCCTCATGATTTCCGGGAATGACTCCGGCAGTCTGGAAAAGTGCGTAGAAATCCGGGTAAAGGGAATATTCGTACGAGGCATTCTTGTCATAGACTATCTCTTCGAAGTCCTCTATCGCACCGCTCCATCTCTTCTGATACAGTCGAGCTTTTCCCCTCAAGGCATAGGCGGCGCCTTTCGTCGCCCTACCATGGTCACTGTCTGCCCATTTTACAGGCAATAGGGCTATTGCCTCGGTAAGGTCATCCTCGATGAATTTCCAGCATTCTTCCTGGGAAGAGCGGGGCAGGAGCATTTTCATGAACTTTTTGGTTATATCCCAGCTCTCATCATAGATGGGAACGGAACCGAACAGATCGACAAGGTGGAAATAATAGAGGGCACGCATAAAGTGGGCTTCTCCCAAAACGGGGCCCTTCACATCGTCTCCGATGGACATTTCAGCCACATTTTTCAGCACGGTATTGGCCCTGTGGACCCCGGTCCATGTATCTTTCCAGTTTGCAACAAGGAAGTCTTCCTTTGCAGTGTAAGTACCTACTTCCAAAGGGCTCCCGGGGCCATGTGCAATGTCGGAATAAGTGTCCAGCAAAGGCATATATCCAAATGCCCCCTGGTGCTTCATCTGAGCATATACCCCCATAATAGCCTGTTTTGCATCCGTCTCCGTTTTCCAGAAATTACCCTGCGCAACAGAATCATAAGGAGCCTTGTCCAGGGACATGCACCCGGGCAGAAGCATAATGATCAACGGGATTATTATAGTCTTTTTCATATCAGAACGTAAGGTTAATACCTGTGACAAACTGTTTCAGTGTAGGGTATGTGGTGCCGCCGACTTCCGGGTCTATACCATGATATCCGGTAAATGTGAGGAGGTTCTCGGCAGACACGTAGAAACGAACTTTACTCACGCCCAAAGCGGCTGTCAAAGATTCTGGAAGGGAGTATCCTATCTGGATATTTTTCAGACGGACGTAAGATTTGTTTTCGACCCAGTAATCACTCGGCTGGTTATTGATTGCATTCGTTCGGGTGAGAAGGCGCGGAGCAGTTGCATCGGTGACGCCGGGACGCCATGCATTTTCTGCAAGCCTGGTATTTATCGGGCCGCCATAATTAAGGTATCCCATATTGAAATCATCCATCCAGAGTACTTTGTAACCGGCATTACCCTGAATCATCAAAGAGAAATCAATCCGCTTCCAGTCGAATCCCGCCTGGATACCGAAAATCCAGGGAGCAATGTTGCCGTTTCCTACTGCATAGCGGTCTTTCTCGTCGATAATGCCGTCTTCGTTGAGATCCTTATACAGGAAATCTCCAAGCGCCGGCGTGCCATAAGCAGAGAACGGATTCTTTTTGGTACCGCTCACCGGATCGACTGGGGCATTCTTCTGCATCTGCTTGACCAGCAGCATGTCCTCGTCCGTCTGAAGGATGCGGTCAACCGCCAGAACATACTGGACATTGATGGGGTAACCTTCCTTTATCATATTGGATCCGCTGATCGTCGCTTCGTCACCCTTATATGTCTCCACTTTGTTCTTTACATATGCAAGATTGCCACCGAAATACCAGTTGAAGGATCCAATCCGGTCACGCCAGCGGATATCCAGATCAAAACCCCTGTTGCTTACACGTGCGGCATTTTGAGTGGGAATTGATGCGTTGCCTACAAGGAGCGGAGCGGGAAGGTCCACAAGGATATTGCGCGTATCTTTCAGATACCAGTCGAAGGATCCGGAAAGACGGGACTTCAGGAAGGCGAAATCCAGGCCGATATCAGTCACGTAAGTGGTCTCCCAGGTAATGTCCGCGTTGCTGATGGAAAGGATCGCAACTCCCTGGGCGATGCCGCTGTTCAGCACATAGTTGTCTTTGTTGAATACTGACTGATATTCGTAGTTCCCGACTGCGTTGTTACCGAGAGATCCCCACGAACCGCGCAATTTGAGTTGCGAAACCCATTTGGCTCCGGCAAGGAACGACTCCTTATCCATACGCCAACCAAGCGAGAAAGAGGGGAAAATGCCCCATCGCTTTCCGATGCGGAAACGTGAAGAACCGTCAGCGCGGACATTAGCCTCGAACAGGTATTTATCTTCCCACGCCAGGTTCAATCTGCCGAAGAAAGAACGCATCGCCCAATCGGACTTGTTTCCATTGGTTTCCATTACTCCGGTAGCAGCATTCAGCACGGATACGGAACTCGCAATAAGGGAATAGCGCTTTGCGTTGAAAGACTCGGTCACCGCTTTTTCCTGGCTCGCACCCAGGATGCCTCCTACCGAGAGTTTATCCGCAAAATCATGGTTATATCGCAGAATTACATCCGTAAGCACCCTGGTGGATGTCGTGTTACTGTTGTATGCATAATCATTTCCGTTTTTTGCATACACTATGGTATTCATCCTGAAGCTCCAGAGATCTTCAAACTCAGGGTGCGAGTTCTGCCTGCTGACGCTTTGGGTATAATTGACAGAGCCATCCAGCGTAAGGCCTTCCAGGAGCTTTGCAGATGCGTAGAAACGGGCCATTGTCGTATTGTCGTTTATGACTCCCTTCACCTGATTGAATAAGTACAGGGGGCTCTGGCACTGGGCATTCTCCTCAGGGTTCTCAATACCGCCGTAACGGCCGTCCTCATAACGGTATATAAGTCCGGGCATTCCGACAGCGCCGAAAAGGGACTTCATCTGGCTGGAACCTATATCAGCCTGTCCCACTTTGCCGCTTGCATTGATTCCGAGAGTCAGATATTTGTTCGCACGCACCTGCGCATTAATGCGAGCATTGTACCTTGTATATGCCGAATTCTCGACGATGCCCGGGTTATGCAGGTAACCCAGGGATCCAAAGATGGACATGCGGTCGGTGCCGGCGGAGAAGGACAGGTCATGTCTGTCTGCAATTCCCATCTGGAAAACCTCTTTCGTCCAATCGGTATTGGGATAAAGAGGATTTCCCTCGTTGGCCCTCCACAGCTCTATGATATCGTCGGAATACTGCTGCTTTGCGCTGGGATCGGTGTTGTGGAGCGCCTCGTTGTAGTACCCCATATAGTCTGCATAGTTATGGATGGTCTCAAGCAGATGGCTGGGGGCTTCGACCGATGCATAGCCATGGTAGCTGACTGAAATCTTTCCAGCCTGTCCGGTCTTCGTAGTTATCAATATGACTCCTCCTGCTGCCCGTGAACCGTATATGGAAGAGGATGACGCATCCTTCAATACGGAGATCGACTGCACATCCTGAGGATTTACCGATGACATATCGCCTTCAATACCGTCAATGATGACAAGGGGTGCTGAATTATTCAGGGTACCACGCCCACGGATCAGCAATGTGGCGCCGTCGGCATTGGGCCGGCCTGAATTCTGATTCACATACAGACCAGCGCTCAGGCCGGCCAGACCGGAGGAAAGGCTCGTCACCGGACGGCCGCCAAGCATTTCATCCATATTGACGGATGATACAGCCCCGGTAAGGTTGACTTTCTTCTGCACACCATACCCGACGACAACGGTTTCCTCAAGGAACTGTGACGACTCTGAGAGCACCACTGTCGCGTCATGAAGCTTTTCTTCAGGCATCTCCTGTTCTTCATAACCAAGGGCTGAAAAGACAATGACAGAGCCTTTTGTCACATTTAACGAGAACTCGCCATTCAATCCGGAACCGGTTCCCCGGTCGGTGCCTTTCTCAATCACACCGACACCGGGGATACGATTTCCATCAGAGTCAACAACAACTCCGCTGACCCTTACCAGACTGCTCTGGGCGAAACCCGGCAACATTGCGCCGAGCATCAATAATATGATAAAACGTTTCATAACACTATATATCTCTTCCATGTGTTAAAACTACAGGTCCGAACAGATGCATCTCGCAACACTTGACCCGATCGTTGGCAGCCAGGACGCTTTCATAGTCGGGGTTTCCGGGGAAACGTGCATTGGCAACCTCCCAGAAAGCGGATGTTGCTTCATCGTTGATGTTGATGTACCACTCCTCCCCGGAATAAATACTGCCGGAGCAGTTGTGGGTTGCATAATAACGGGCATAGTGGCTCCAGATCAAAGGAATTCTTTCGCCATGTTCCCCTGTCCAGCCATATAGATCCAAACCGTTATTCCTGCATATTTCTGCAATAATCACCAGCAAGCTACCCGTGAGGTTGCAGTATTGCAGTCCCCTGTCCGGTTTTGTCACATAATCCTTGTAATGACCGCCCAATTCAAAATGACGGTAACGGTCATACACTTCGCCATTACAAACCGGATGGTACTCCGGCTCGCGGTAGTAAGGGTCATCACCCTCCATCAGAATACTCCCTTGAATCAGATCCAGAACATCCCTTTCGTTGTCCCTGCAGTCAAATGAATACTTAAGTAGAGCCTCATCGCGAAGGATGACTGCGATAGAGAACAACCCCATCGTTGCAGCTGCCAGATGGTTCTGGAAATACTGCCTGTCGTAGTAATTGTTGAATTTCCAGCGGTGCTCCCCCTCTTTGATTACCGGGACCAGCGCACGTATCCACTCATAAAAACGGTCACATGTCTGTTGCGGCACCAGATTGTCGGCCATCAGCAGGTCGAATGCATAGAGAAAGGGGAAGATACTGCGCGACGCGAGCATGCCGCCGTTGCCGCCATCGGTAGAGTCATTAATCCTGATTCCCGGCCACTCTTCGGTTTCTGTCCAGGTCTGAAGAATCTTTACAGCAGCTTCTGCATAGGAAGGTTTATTTGTTATCTGCCAAAGGATTGCAAGGTCCCTTGCCATACCGCCGTCGCGTTGGGAATGTTTGAAGAGGGCATATCCATCATCTCCGATATATGCGGACGGGGTCCATTTCCCCTCAACGGCCTTGGCGCCTTTCTTGGCCAGAAGCTCATAGCACGACTTGTACGGCTCCTTTCCTGAAAGGGCATTTTGACGCATCGTTTTAATGTCCGACCTGCTGAGAATCAGCCTGGGATATGTATCTTTTATGACGGGCGACACCTTTGAGCCATGGATACAAGACAGCATCAACGGCGACAACAACAGTGCGATCAGAGGCAAGTATTTCATATCATGTGGTGTTTGGTGCAAATTTAAGTTCTTAATAAATTGAGGGATACATAATAATTGTCTTTAAATACAACAATAATTGCCCTTATTTAGTTTAAGTTTTACTTTTTTTATATTATTATGCTATCTTCGTGGTTATTATATGTTTGCACTGATTATATCACTATTGCTGACAGCCGTTCCGGACCTGCACTTTCATCATAAAGGTGTTGAATCCGGACTTGCCCAGCTGGCCGTCAACGGTCTATACCAGGATGAGAACGGGACGCTGTGGGTCGGCACCAGGGAAGGCATCAAATACTGCGAAGGATCGTTGTTCTATCCCCTTCCCCTGGCAGGGCACGACAAATGGGTAATGTCGAACCGGGTGCCGACGATATGCGGCGACGGAAGAGGGTCCCTGTTTATCAATGCGAATTACAACGTCCTGCGTTACGACCTTTCAGGCGAACATTTCGACGTCCTCTACACCCAGGACAACACTGCATCCCCTCCGGAAATTTCCATGCAGGCAGGGCGCTCCGGACTATGGATTGGTTGCGCCGAAAGGATACTGCTCTGGAACCGGGACAAGGGGTTGTCGGAGATTAAGAACCTGAACACTCCCGGGGTAACCATATCATCGCTGCTGGAGCTTGGGGACACCCTTTTCATCGGCACGAAGAAAAACGGCCTGATTGCGATGCGGCTTGCGGGCGGAGACGAAGAATGCATACTCCCCTGCAATGAAGTCCTGTCGCTTTTCGCAGATTCCCGCAACCGGCTTTGGTGCAGCGCTTTCAACCAAGGAGTGTTTTGCCTGGAGGACGGGAGATTCACCCCCTATAATTCCTCGTCAGGCGCGCTTTCCATCTGCGACGACTACGTGCGGACAATGGCGGAAGATTCCATGGGACGTATCTGGCTGGGCACTTCCAGGGGGGTAGACATTTTGGATCTGGGCGCCTCCAAGGTGCTACACCAGGGCATGTCCTCGAACGGGCATCCAGGGCTCAGCAACCTTTCCATCTGGTCCCTCCTGAAAGACCGGTCTGGCACAATGTGGATAGGGACGTATTTCGGAGGCCTTGACTATTGCCTGTTCGAAGAAGAATCACCGAGCCTTCTGGATCTGGGGATTTCCGGATCCATCTTTGCAACCAGTTTTTTCGCTTCAGGCAAATACCTCTGGATCGCGACGGAAGGAAAGGGCCTTATCCGGTTTGATGGCGATCATGCCCATGTGCTGAGCGAACTGCCTTTCTCTTTATACAATATCAAAGATTTCCTTGCAGACAAGGACTCCTCTTCGATATGGATAAGCACCCACATGGGAGGGCTCTGGCATTATAATACTTCCAACGGTAAAACCAGGCACTATACCATCAACCCCAAAGACAACAGCACCAGGTCGGAATGCGTTCTGTCATCGGTGTTTTTCGGCGACAATATATTTATCGGCACACTTCAGGGGGTCTATGAACTGAACCCACGGACAGGAGTGGTCAATCCCATCCCCGAAATAAACAGGCATATCTATGAGGCGGATCGCATGCTTGTTTCCTCGGACTCCGAATCGATATGGATTGTCGGCAATACGATATGCAGATACTCTCCTTCGAACGGAGTCGTGGAAAGTTATTCCCATTCTTTGGAGGCACTCTCCGCAGGAGGCACCCTGACTTCCACGTCAATCATCGAAACGACGGACGGGAGCATCTATGTCGGGACGGCCGGATCCGGGCTGTTACAATTCGACCGTGACAAGAATACATTCACAAAGGCTACTGTACGGAATTCAAGCTTCTCAAGCGATTATATAGGGGCCCTCCACGAGTGCTCCGACGGAAGGCTCCTGATCGGCACCGGAAAGGGCTTGTGCTGCTACGACCCCGTAACCTGCTTCGTTGATAATTATGAGCCCGAGAATGGTTTTCCGCTTCTATCAATGTTCCCCGGCCAGATTTCACGTGTGGGGGAAAAACTGTTCCTTTGTGGATCCAACGGCATAGCCGTCAGTTCTGAAAAGCAACTGAAAGGGATATACAAGTCCTGCTCCCTGTCCCTGTGTAGGCTGCTTGTCAACGGCGAACCGGTACGTCCCGGGGACAAGTCCGGCATTCTTGAAAAAGGGCTCCGCTACTCTGACAGGATTTCATTGCCATATTACAAGAACGACCTTGCCTTCATAGTAGGCAGCGATTACCCCTCCCGTTCCAATCAGGTGCGTTACATGTACAGGCTGGAAGGGTTCGAGAACAGCTGGCATACACAATCCCTCTCACCGCCCATCCACTATCCAGACCTTCCGCCCGGCAAATACCAGCTTCATATCCGGAACACAATCACGCCGAACGACGACAGCGTGCTCCTCAACATAAGCGTGCGGCCACCATTCTATTCGACGGCTTATGCTTGGCTGTTATATCTGGTGCTTATCCTGGCAATCGTGGCCTTTGTGGTGTATTTCTTCATCACAAAAATAAAACTGACGACATCCCTGACCATTGAACGCGAACGTCAGGCAGAAGCCGAAAAGAACAGCCGCCAAAAAATCCGGTTCTTTACAAACATGTCGCACGAGCTGCGCACTCCCCTGACCCTTCTCATCGGCAGACTTGAGCTGTTCCGCGATAAACACAGCCTCACAACCCGGCAGAAAGCAGAAATCGACAAGATCCATAACGCGGCCTCGGAAATGATGGGCCTCGTCAACACCCAGATGGACGTGCTGAAGATGGGAGAGAATGCCCTATCGGTGAACCCGACAAAAGGGGATCTTGTCAGCTTTGTCCGTTCCATAGTCGAAGACTTCCAGGTGCTGGTTGCAAAGAAGCATATCATACTCAATTTTGAGTCGGCGGTAGAGAATTGCTACACCTCCTTCGACCATGCCATGCTTAAAAAGGTTTTTGTCAATCTCCTGTCGAATGCCATAAAGTACACCTCACAGGGGAAGGGGATTATTTCGGTTTCCGTATCGGAGCCGGTAAAAGACCTGGTCCGTGTGTCGGTAAAGGATAACGGGATAGGGATCGATCCTTCCGAAAAGAATCTCGTCTTCAACCGTTTCTTCCGTTCGGAAAACGACATAAACAAAGATCCGGCGACCACCGGAACAGGGATAGGCCTGTATCTGTCGTCCCACATCATGAGGATGCACGGCGGGAGCATAGAACTCGACAGCCAGCCGGGGAAAGGAAGCACCTTCACCGTATGCCTGCCGATTATCGAAGAAGCGCCAAAGGCCGAACAGGAGGCCCGACCTAACGACGAGCCAGTCAGGCTTAAGGCCGGATCGAAAGCAAAACGCATACTCGTAGTCGAAGATGAAAGCAATATCCGCATGATGCTCAGGGATATCCTGGGAGACCAGTTCGAAGTATTTGAAGCCGACAATGGCAAGAGCGGTCTTCAGGCTGCAGAAGCGATAGGGCCGGACCTGATCATCTCCGACATCATGATGCCCGTCATGAGCGGGGATGTGTTCTGCCGGACCATCAAATCCAGCTTTACCACCTGCCACATACCGGTAATCCTGCTTACCGCTATGGCAGACGATGACAATATCATATCCGGATACGACTGCGGGGCCGACGATTATATTACCAAACCATTCAATGCGAGATTGCTTGTCGCCCGTTGCGTAGGTATCATAAACAACCGTTCCCTGCTCCAGAAACGGTACTCCACAGACATCAACACCGACTCGAACCTGCTCTCCGACAACAAAGACGACATAGCGTTCATGGACAAGCTAGTGGCGGTAATCGAGGAGAATATTATGGACAATGCCATCAGCGTGCCGTCTCTATGCGAACATATGGCCATGGGCCATACCAAACTGTTTAACAAAATCAAAGGGCTCACGGGAAAGTCCCCTCAGGACTTTATCCAGACCATCCGTATGAAATATGCAGCGAAGACGCTCCGGGAGCAAAGCGGCCTGAGTGTCAGCGATATTGCGTTCCAGATGGGCTTCAGTTCGCTGAATTACTTCGAAAAATGCTTCAAGAAAGCATTTGGACAGACACCGAGTTCTTTCCGCAGGAACAGTATGATTACACAGAATAATGAGCAGAATCAATAGTTTTTTTTCCGGAAATCCACGGCAACCTGGGCTTTGGATGTATGCGCCTTCCAAGAAAGGGCGAGGAAGTGGATTATGAGCATTTCTGCGAAATGGCAGATACCTTTATCGCAGAAGGATTCAACTATTTTGACACCGCTCATGCCTATTTGGGAAAAAGGTCGGAGCGTTCGATCGGTGACTGCGTTTCCGCCCGGCATAAAAGAAGCGATTTTCTTCTTACAGACAAGTTGACGGACAGTTTTTTCCGCTCACAGGAGGATATACGCCCATTTTTTGAGAGGCAGCTGGAATTGTGCAAGGTGGATTATTTGATTTCTACCTGATGCATGCCCAGGATCGGAATATCTATCAGAAATTCAAGAGGTTCAATGCATATGAAACTGCATTCAGATATATTATTTTTCTATATATTTGGGATAGAAAACATAATCGCATGGAAAAATATGGTCTCATAGGGCATCCTATCGCCCATTCGGCCAGTCCTGCCCTTTTTACGAAGGCTTATGGCGGCAGGTGGCAGTACGACCTCATAGACGGGGAGCTTTTCGACGTGGCATGGAAACGTTTTCTCGAGGGGTATCGGGCTATAAACATCACCGCTCCGTTCAAGGAGCCGGCCTTCCGGGAGGTGCTTTCAGATGGTGTGATGGATGCCGACGTGCAGGCCATAGGCGCTATCAACATCGCCGTAAAGGAGGCGGATGGCAAGATTCATGGATACAATTCCGATTATCTGGGGGTGATGAAGGTTCTGCGCGACCATGGTTTCGGCGAAGGAAGCACCGTGGTGGTTGCCGGATTCGGGGGCGCAGGAAAGGCAGCTGCAGCGGCCGGAAAGGCCCTTGGATCCGATGTGGTGATCTGCAACCGCACGCGCCATACCCCGGACATACGGCCGCTGGAAGAACTGCCGGTGCTCGCCGGAGTGGCGGATCTGCTCATCTACACTCTCGCCTTCCCCATCCCGGAACTCGACGGGCTGGAAGTGCCTGCCATCCTGGAAGCCAACTATCGCACTCCATGCCTCTCCGGCCGACCCGGATATATCCCCGGAACCGAATGGCACCGCGCCCAGGCGCTGACCGGCTATCCCCTCATGACAGGATGCCCGGTTTCCGTTGGTTTTTAGATTCTTTTTTTGTACCTTGCAAGTCCTAAATTTTTGAGATATGAGTCTGAATAAAGTTATGCTGATCGGTAACGTTGGACGCGACCCTAATGTACGTTACCTTGATGGAAATTCCGGAGGTGGCCCCGGAAGTAAAGTAGCCACATTCACACTTGCTACCACTGAGAGATACAGAGATCGCAGCGGAGAGACCAGAGAGAATACGGAATGGCACAACATCGTTGCATGGCGCAATTCCGCAGACCTTGCAGAGAAGTTCATACATAAAGGAACAATGATCTACGTAGAAGGACGGCTTCGCACCCGCCAGTATACGGATCAGGCCGGAGTCCAGAAGTACACCACAGAAGTCGTGGCGGACAACATCCAGCTCCTGAGCCGCCGTCCGGATGAAGAGGGCGCACAGCCCCGCCAGCAATACGGCTATCCCGCTCCTCAGGGTGGACCTCAGTTCGGAGGCAACCAGTACAGCCAGCCCCAGTACGGACAGCCGGCGCCTCCCGTGCAGTCCGAGCCCGTGCAGTCCGCGGCACCCGTGCAGCCTGAAGCCCCCGCAGGTTTCGGTGGCGATCCTTCAGACGATCTTCCGTTCTAGTATTTGAATTATGGCAGAAAAAATACAAAAACTGATGAACGACAGCGCCGTGGCGCGCTGGAGCGCTCTGATTCTCATAGCGTTGATGATGTTCTTCGCATATCTGTTCGCAGACATCCTCTCTCCGCTCAAATCCACCCTTGAAAGCGTCCGCGGATGGGACAGCGCCACCTTCGGCACATACGCCGGAGGCGAATATTTCCTCAACGTGTTCTGTTTCTTCCTCATCTTCGCGGGCATCATCCTCGACAAGATGGGAGTGCGTTTCACCGGCATCCTGTCGGCAGCGCTCATGGTCGGCGGCGCATTCATCAAATACATCGGCGTGAGCGACTGGTTCCAGGCCACGGACTTCTGCAACTGGATGGGCAGCTGGTGGACTTCATTCCCCGCCAGCGCAAAGATGGCTACGCTCGGATTCATGATTTTCGGATGTGGATGCGAGATGGGAGGCACGACCGTCTCCAAAGCCATAGCCAAGTGGTTCAAGGGCAAGGAGATGGCAATGGCCATGGGTGTGGAGATGAGTATCGCCCGCCTCGGCGTCTTCGCCGCGATGTGGCTGTCTCCCGCCATCTCCAAGGCTGCCGTTGACACCGTGGGCGCACCCGTACTTGTAGGCGCACTGCTGCTCTGCATCGGCCTCATCACCTTCACATCCTTCACCTTCATGGACAAGAAGTTCGACGGCCAGCTTGAGGAAGTCGGCCAGAGCGATACTTCCAAGGCCGATGAATTCCAGATCAAGGATCTTGGCATCGTTTTCCGTTCCAAGATGTTCTGGATTGTTTCCATCCTCTGCGTGCTATATTACAGCGGCATATTCCCCTTCCAGAAGTTCGCCCCGAACTACCTGGAGGTGACCCTGGGCGTAGAAAATGATTTCGCTGCGCGCCTGTTCAGCGTCTTCCCCATACTTGCGATGGTTCTCACCCCGTTCCTGGGCCTGTTCCTCGATAAGAAAGGCAAGGGAGCATCCATGCTTCTGGTTGGCGCGATCATCATGGTTGTATGCCACCTGAGCTTCGCTTTCCTGCTTCCCGTGGTCAAGTCTTCCGCCCTCGCAGTGGTGCTGATCCTGGTGCTGGGCGTGAGCTTCTCGCTGGTGCCCGCCGCCCTTTGGCCGAGCGTGCCGAAAATTATCGACGAGAAGGTGCTGGGCAGCGCATACTGCCTTATCTTCTGGGTGCAGAATATCGGCCTCTGGGGTGTTCCGCTCCTCATCGGCAACGTAGAAAAGGCAACCGGCGGATACACCGTGCCTATGATCATTTTCGCCAGCTTTGGTGTCATCGCCTTCATAATCAGCATTTTGCTCAAGGCGGAAGACCGCAAGAAGGGCTATGGCCTGGAACTGCCTAACATAAAATAGGATTCCTTCGCGTCGCTCTGAATGACAGAAAAAAGCCGTAAGCTGTTGCCGTGGCTGGCACTCGCCTGTCTGGTGGTGCCGATGTTCGGCTCGTACTTCTTCGACGATATGTTCTCGAGCATATCGCACCTTTTCAGCGACCCGTCCCTCACACTGCTGGGATGGGATGCTGCAGGGTACGGGCTCTACACCA
>JAEENZ010000168.1 GCA_016283985.1 Bacteroidales bacterium
ATGAGAAACAGTATACGATACAGGGAGTTTTCGTGTACCGCTATCCGGCCCTGGGCCTGAAGGCAGACTTCAGCCGGGCAAATATAATCGCACATCGCAACGAGGTTCTGCGGAACAACGTGCCCGGCATGTTCGAGAATACCTACATGACCACCGGCACCCTTCCCGAGCCCACCGTGGAGTTCATCAAGTACAAGGGTCGCGAATTCGCGCAAACCCGTGGTTATTGGGAAGTTGCGAACGATTACATGGGAGGGCCTTTTGTGTCTCATTCGTTCTACAGCCCGGACGGTTTGTATGTGGTTGTGTGCGATGCATTTGTGTATGCACCCAAGTACGATAAGCGCCAATACCTGCGCCAGGTGGAGTCCCTGCTGTATTCTTGGGAGTGGAAAGAAGAAAAGGCGCAAAATTAATTGCTTAATAAAAAAATATTCGTACCTTTGCACTCCTTTTGAAATGATGGTGGGTTCGTATAACGGTTAGTACTCAGGATTTTCATTCCTGCAATAGGAGTTCGATTCTCCTACCCACTACGAAAAAAATATAAAAAAGTATAAGTAATGGCAAACAACGCATCAGCAGAAAAAGCCAATCGCCAAGGCGAAAGGCGCAGATTGCATAACAAGTATTATGCAAAGACTACCAGGAACGCTATCCGCGCAATCCGTACAACAACCGATAAGAAAGCAGCCGAAGCAGAGGCTCCGAAGGTCTACGCAATGATCGACAAACTTGCAAAGCAGGGTGTCATCCACAAGAACAAGGCTTCGAACCTCAAGAGCGGTATCGCGCTGTATATCGGCAAGCTTTCTTAATTGACTCTGAGCGCGGTGAGATTCCGCGCTTTTTTTTCGAGAAGTAGCGCAGTTGGTAGCGCACTACGTTCGGGACGTAGGGGTCGGGCGTTCGAGTCGCCTCTTCTCGACGAAAAAGTCCGGTTCTGCCGGACTTTTTCTTTGAGAAGAGGCTCCAGACCTTCGGCTTTAACGAGGGGTGTTCCCCTCGAACTCCCCCGTGTCGCTACGCTCCGAACCAGGTGAGGGGGCTTTTTGGGTAAGGTCCAATTTTAGGGGCGACACCTTACCCGCCAGAAGTGCCTGGAAAGCCGAAATGCGGGTAAGGTCCCTGGCATGAAATTGGACCTTACCCGGAAACCCTTGGCAGCGGGGCCTACTTGTTCTGCTCGGCGACGGAGGCGTCGTGGATGAGGTTGAAGATGCGCTTGATGAAGTCGGGGTCGAGGCCGTAGCCTTCGGCGGAGGCGGAGACCTTCTCCAGAACCTCGTCCCAGCGGCTGGGCTGCACGATGGCAACGCTGTTTTCTTTTTTCAGGGAACCGATCTTGCGGCTGACCTTCATGCGGGAGGCCAGGGCAAAGATCAGGTTTTCGTCCAACACATCGATCTGGGCGCGAAGTTCCCGCATACGGTCATTGAATTCCTCGTCGGCCGTAGCGGCGTCGCGCACCACCAGGCTCTCCAGCAATTCAATCAGGGCAGAGGGGGTGAGCTGCTGTGCGGCATCGCTCAGGGCGCAGGAAGGATCGCAGTGCGACTCGACCATCAGGCCGTCCAGGCCCAGGTCCATCGCCCGCTGGGAAAGCTCGAAAAGATACTCCCTCTTTCCACCCATGTGGCTGGGATCGGCAAACAGCGGCAGGTCGGGATAGCGATAGCGCAGGTCTACCGCCATCTCCCACTGGGGAGCGTTGCGATACTTAATCTTGGAGGCGGATGACACGCCGCGGTGAATGGCTCCCAACTTCTTGATTCCCTGAGCACTGAGCCGCTCGAAAGCGCCGATCCACAGGTCCAGGTCGGGGTTTATGGGATTCTTCACCAGCACGGGGATGTCGGTGTCGCGAAGCGCCTCGGCTATCTCCTGCACCAAAAACGGATTCGCGGTGGTACGGGCTCCAAGCCACACCATGTCCACGCCGTGCTTCAGGCACTCGAAAACATGCTTCTCGCTGGCCACCTCGGTGCAAACCTTCATGCCGAGTTCTTTCTGAACACGAACCAACCACTTCAAGCCCGGAGCTCCGACGCCTTCGAAACATCCCGGATGGGTGCGAGGCTTCCATATTCCGGCACGGAACACATTGATTCCTATAGCCTTGAGCCCGCGGGCGGTTTCCATTACCTGCTCTTCACTCTCCGCACTGCACGGACCCGCAACCACGCAGGGGCGGGGCGGCAGATGGAAGAATCCCCAGTCGTTCAGGGGCACCAGATCCAGTTTCGCAGCCATTATCTTATTATCCTTTTAATCTTGTTACCTTCCTCTATCAGTTCCCGGATGCGTGCCTCGTCGAAACCGTCGATCGCCCCGCGGAACTCCTTCATCTTATCTATATAGGTATCTATCACCCGCAGCACGTTCTCCCGGTTCTGGGCGAGGATGGGCACCCACATGTCTGCGCTGCTCTTGGCGAGGCGCACGGTGGAGGAAAAGCCTCCGGACGCCAGGTCGAAGATGTGCTTCTCGTCCTTCTCCTTGTCCAGCACGGTCAGTGCCAGCGCGAAGGAGGTGATATGCGAGATATGGGACACATACGCCACGTGCATGTCGTGGGCGTCGCTGCGCATGTAAATAGCCCTCATATTCAGCGTATCGTACAGGCTCTCAATCAGTTTCACCGCCTTCGGCGAGGATTCCTCCACGTCGCAGAAGATGCAGGCGCGGCCGTCGAAAAGCCCGGGCATCGCGGCCCAGGGGCCGGAATACTCGGTGCCGGCCATGGGATGGGTAGCCACGTACTGCCTGCGGGCGCGATGCCCGGAAGCGACCTTGCACATGGCTTCCTTTACGGAACAGACGTCGATGACAACCTTTTCTGTGCCGGCCATCATGTCCAGCACACGGGGCAGGAGCCGCGTCGCGGCATCCACCGGAACGGCCAGCACGACTATGTCCGAAGCGGCCACGCAGTCCTCCAGCAAAACGATCTCGTCCGCCAGGCCTATCTTGAGGGCGGCCTCCGCGTTCAGCTTTTCACTCTCGACTCCCAGAACCTTCTCAGCAAAACCACGTTTGCGAAGGTCCACGGCCATCGAGCCGCCTATCAGGCCCAGTCCTATAACACCTATAATCATATCACAGCTTTTATCTTTTCCAGCGCCCGCCCGAACACCTCGACGGTGGCACAGAGCGATACGCGCAGGTATTTTTCTCCATTATGTCCAAAGATGAATCCGGGCGTAATGAACACGCCAGCCTTATACAGAAGCTTGTCCGAAAGCGCTACCGGGTCAACCCCATTCGGAACGCGACCCCAGAGGAAAAGTCCTTGGGAATCAGGATTATAGCGCACTCCAAGTGCATCGAACAGCTTCCCCGCCGCTACCCGACGGCGTTCGTACTCGGCATTCAGCGCATCGAACCACTCCGGCCCCTGCCTCAACGCTTCCACGGCCGCCAGCTGCAGCGGCCGGAAAATGCCGGAATCCAGCTGGCTCTTCACCTTCAGTATCTCATAGATCACATCGGCGGAAGATGCCACCATCCCCATGCGCCAGCCGGCCATATTGTGGGCCTTGCTGAGGGAATTCAGCTCCAGGCAGCACTCCTTCGCCCCCGGCACCTCCAAAATGGAGTAATGCTCGGAAGCCATGATGAAACTGTAGGGATTGTCATTGCAGATGAGTATCCCATGCCTGCGCCCGAAGTCCACGAGCCTCTCATACAAAGCGGGATCCGCCGGTGCGCCGGTGGGCATGTTGGGGTAGTTCGTCCACATCATCTTCACCCCGGTCAGGTCCATGGACTCCAGCGCATCCAGATCCGGCTGCCAGCCAAGGGCCTCCACCAGGTCATAGGTCACGATCTCCGCCTCGCACAGGCGGGCGGAAGAGCTGTAGGTAGGATATCCGGGATCCGGCACCAGCACCTTGTCGCCCTTGTTCAGAAAGGCCAGCGAGGTTATCAGGATTCCCTCCTTCGAGCCCGTCAGGGGCTGGATTTCGGAAGATGGGTCCAGCGTCACCCCATACCAGCGGGCGTACCAGTCGGCATAGGCCTTGCGCAGTTCCGGAATGCCCACGTAGGGCTGATAGGCGTGCACTCCGTTCTGCACGGCCACCTCGCAGAGGCGGTCGATGGCAGGCTGCGGGGGGCGTCCGTCCGGTGAGCCGATGCCCAGGTTGATTACGGGCTCGGTGCGTCCGTCCGCGTTCATCGCGGCGATTTCGCGGTTCTTCTTCGAGAAGTAGTATTCCTTCACACTCGCAGTGCGGTCGGCAGGCTTGATAATCATAGGGCGGCGGTGTATTCTCCAAGTATCTGGAATTCTTCGATCAGGGGCCGCACGGCCGAGATGGCCTGCTGGTACCTGGCATAGGAGCCGAACTTGATGTCGACGTAGAAGAAGTACTGCCACTCCTTGCCCGGGATGGGCAGGGACTGGATTCGGGTGAGGTTCATCTCGTAGAACGAGAGTATGGTGAGGATGTGCGCGAGCGATCCGGGGGTATGCGGAAGGGTGAAGCAGAGGGAGGCCTTGTCTATCCTTTCTTCCGGCACCGACAGGGAGTCGTCCATGATGAGGAAGCGGGTGAAGTTCTGCTTGTAGGTCTCTATGCCGGAGGCGATTATCTCGAGCCCGTAGAGTTCGGCGGCGAGCCGGGATGCCACCGCGCCCACGCCCTTCAGGCCCTCACGGGCCACATCCGCGGCCGATTTGGCGGTATCCTCCGACTCCACCAGCCGGATCTGCGGCCAACCCTTGAAGAACTCGCGGGTCTGGTTGATGGCCATGTAGTGGGTGCGCACCTCGCGGATGTCCTCCATCTTCTGCCCGGGCAGGGCCATGAGATTCTGCTCGATGCGTAGGAACACCTCTCCCTTTATCTTCTGCGAGTTCTTGCGGAGGAGGTCGAAGTTGGGGATGAGACCGCCGGAAACCGTGTTCTCGATGGCCATCACCGCAGCATCCGCCTCTCCCCTGCCGATGGCCTCGTACAGGCCGTCGAAGGTATCGCACTCCACGATGCGGAGCGCATCCTCCCCTACGGAGGAGTAGAACCTCCGCGCAGCCTCCTCGTGGAAACAGCCGGAGTATCCCTGGATAGCAACTTTTCTCATCAGTATTGACTACTGCCGTAGATGAAGAGGTCCTCCGCCGGAACGTCCTTCAGGCGCGGATGGCGCTTGTCCTTCTCGCTGAGCAGCACCTCATCCGCCGGAATCCCCCAGTCTATCCCGAGGTCGGGATCATCCCATGCGACCGCCCCTTCCGCAGACGGATTGTAGAAGTTGTCGCACTTGTACTGGAAGACCGCCTCGTCGCTGAGCACGCTGAACCCGTGGGCGAAGCCGCGGGGGATGAACAGCTGGGAGGCATTTTCGCCGGAGAGTTCCGCGGCCGCCCATTTGCCGAAGGTGGGGCTTCCCACCCGGATGTCGACCGCGATGTCGAGGACTCTTCCTCTGATTACACGTACTAACTTTGCCTGAGCGGCATCCCCCTTCTGGTAGTGCAGGCCGCGCACCACGCCGCGGCAGGATTTGCTTTCGTTATCCTGCACGAAGTGAACGGGGCACACCAGTTCCGCGAATGCCTTCTCGTTGAAAGATTCGAAGAAATAGCCCCGCGCATCCCGGAAAATGTCGGGATGGACGATGATTACCTCGGGTATGGATGTATGCTCAATTTTCATTCTTCAATAATTCTATACATTCCTTCAGGGGCTCCGTCCAGTGAGGAATAGTGACCCCGAAAGTGGCTTTTACGAGGCTCTTGTCCAGCACGGAATAGTGCGGGCGCTTCGCCTTGGTGGGATAGTCAGAAGTGCGGCAGGGCGTCACTTTACACTGATGCCCGGCCAGCGAGCATATCTCGCTTGCGAAATCGTACCAGCTGCACACGCCCTCGTCCGTGAAGTTGTAAGTGCCTGTCTTGCCGAGCATGCCGCCATCGATTATGTTCACGATGAAGCGGGCCAGGTCCGGGCCGTAAGTAGGCGTGCCGGTCTGGTCGTTCACCACCTTGACGGTAGGATGGTTTGCCGTGAGGGTGAACATGGTCTTGGCGAAGTTGCGGCCGTATTTCGAATACAGCCAGGCGGTGCGGATGATTATGTGCTTGCAGGCGGATGCCTTCACGGACCTCTCTCCAGCCAGCTTCGTGGCCCCGTAGACGCCAAGAGGCGAAGGGTCCGCATCTTCCGGAATAGGAGTGGCGGTGTTGCCGCCGAAGATGTAGTCGGTGGAGATATGTATCAGCACGGCCCCGCGGCGCTTGGCCGTGGATGCCAGGTTGGCTGCCGCAACATGGTTCAGCTGATTGGCGAAATCGGGCTCGTCTTCGGCCTTGTCC
>JAEENZ010000169.1 GCA_016283985.1 Bacteroidales bacterium
GTGCTTGTTGATGATAGGATCTTCCAGCTCATCGTTGTTGTACACCAGGTCCACGATGGTATTGCCGGGGCAGAAGCCGTCCTCCACCCCCAGGCGCGTGGCCAGATCGCCCGCGATGCGCTTGCGCCAGAAGACCTCTATGGGGATGATTTCGATCTTGCGGCAGAGCTGGTCCCGCTCACCCACCTGCTCCAGGAAGTGGGTGCGGACACCGTTTTTGTTGAGATATCCCAGCAGGATGGCCGAGATGCGGTTGTTCAGCACCCCTTTCCCGTCAAATCGGGCACGCTTGATGCTGTTGTAGGCAAGGGTCACATCCTTGTATCGGAAGATGACCTTATCAGGATCTTCGGTAGCGAAAACTTGTTTCTCGTTACCGTCGAACAGAAGTTGTTTTTTATCCATTGTTTCTGAAATAGTTGACTGCATTTTCAAATATGGGCTGGCTGCACTCCCCTGCTATGTTCTTGAACAAATTCCCCTCGTAACGCTCGCTGTGCCCCATCTTGCCGAGTATGTGCCCGTCCGGGCTGAGGATTCCCTCGATGCCGTAGGACGATCCGTTTGGATTGTCGATGTAGCGGAAGGCCACCTGGCCGTTATCGAACAGCTCCCTGGCCAGTTTCTCGTTCACCACGAACTTGCCCTCGCCATGGCTGAAAGCTATCGAATGCCTGTCTCCCAGCTTGAAGGAAGACAGCCATGGAGAATTCACGGATGCCACTTCGGTGGTGGCGATGAGGGATATGTGACGGTTGATGTCGTTGCGGAACAGTGTCGGGGAATCCGGGGTAACGCAGCCGGTCTTGCCGTATGGCAGGAGGCCGCTCTTCACCAGAGCCTGGAAACCGTTGCATATGCCCAGGATCAGTCCCCCGCTGGCCTGCAGGGCCGCAATCGCCGCGGATATCTTCGCATTGTTGATGACATCTGCGATGAACTTGCCGCTGCCGTCGGGCTCGTCACCGGACGAGAATCCGCCGCAGAACGCCAGAATGTGGCATTCGTCTATCCTGCGTGCCAGGCCGTCGATGGAGTCAAGGACGTCCTGGGGATGGAGGTTGCGGAAGATGAAGGGCCGAACTTCGGCACCTGCCTTGCGGAATGCCTTAGCTGTGTCGTAGTCGCAGTTCGTACCCGGGAACACCGGCAGACATACGATTGGATTCTCCACAGGGCCGCCTGACCAGGACGCGCAGGTTTCATGCGGACGGGCAATGCCCGTACTGTCGGCCCCTTGTGGGTCACAGACGGGCCCTTTGCCCGGCGCGGATGGCCTTGTGGGAGCGTCCTGGTCAGAAGTCTCGACGCGCGGAGGATACAATTTCCAATAGCGAGATTCGTAAGCCTTTTCCAGGGCATCCAGCGCGATGCTGACTCCATTTATGCAGATGCCGTTTTCGGTGACTGTGCCAAGCAGCTCGGCAGCCGGATAATCCAGCTCACCCGCAGCCTCGACCAGCACCGAACCGTATCCCAGCGAGAAAAGATCCTTCTCGGAAACATTCACTTTCACGCCCAAGGCATTGCCCATCGCCATCTTCACAAGACCCTCGGCTATGCCGCCGTAGGAAAGCGACCAGGCGGAAACTATCTTACCTTCGAGGACCTGACTGCGGATGAAACTCCAGTTGGCCTTGAGGGCATCGGTATCCGGCATCCAGTTTTTGAGTGGCGTATGGCGGATCAGGTAAATCCTGTTCCCCAGGGTCTTGAATTCGGGAGATATAACCTCACCCGCATCCACGGTAGTAATGCCGAAGGCCACGAGGGTGGGCGGCACGTGGATGTGCTCGAAGGTGCCGGACATGGAGTCCTTGCCTCCGATGGACGGAAGGCCGAGGGCATCCTGCATCTTCAATGCACCGAGCAGGGCGCTGAAAGGCTTGCCCCAAGTGTGAGGATCCTTGGTCATGCGCTCGAAGTATTCCTGATACGAGAAGCGCATCCGGCTCCAGTCGGCGCCCGAGCAGGCCACCTTGGTGCAGGCCTCCACCACAGCGTAAGCCGCTGAATGATAGGGACTCCAGAGGGCGATGTCCGGGTTGTAACCGAAAGCCATCACGCTTGCAGTATCGGTGTAGCCGGACACTGGCAGCTTCTGCACGGAAACCTGGGTCTCCGTCATCTGGCGCTTTCCGCCGAATGGCATCAGCACCGTGGAACGGCCTATGGTGGAGTCGAACATCTCGATCAGTCCCTTCTGGGACGCCACGTTCGGCGAGCCCATGGTGGCGAGCATCTTTACTTCCAGGCCTATACCCTTGGGCTCGCGCACGAAGGGATCCTTCTCCTCAACCGCAGCGATGGCAGCCTTGGCATAATGCTTTGCACCGGCGCTGTCGATGAACTCGCGGGAAAGGTCGCAGACCAGTTCCCCGCCGTTCCACATGCGCATCCTGCCACGGTCGGTGACATCCGCCACGTGGGTTACTTCTATGTTGTCGGCCGCGCAGAGGGCGCAGAATGTGTCTACATCCTTTGCCTCGACTACGACGGCCATCCTTTCCTGAGATTCGCTGATGGCAAGTTCCGTGGCGTTAAGGCCTGCGTACTTGGCGGGCACGCGGTCCAGCCAGATGTCCAGGCCGCCGGCGAGTTCGCCTATGGCAACGCTGACGCCCCCCGCCCCAAAATCGTTGCTCTTCTTGATAAGGCGCGTGACTTCTGGACGGCGGAAAAGCCTCTGCAGCTGGCGCTCTTCGGGTGCGTTACCCTTCTGAACCTCGCTGCCGCAGGTCTCGAGCGAGCTTTCGGTATGTTCCTTGGAAGATCCAGTGGCTCCGCCGATTCCATCCCTGCCGGTGCGTCCGCCGAGCAGCAGCACCACATCGCCGGGAGCCGGGCTCTCGCGACGCACATCGGATGCCTTGACGGCTCCCACCACGGCGCCTATCTCCATGCGTTTGGCAGTGTAGCCTTCGGCGTAGATTTCCCGCACGTGGGTGGTTGCAAGGCCTATCTGGTTGCCATAGCTTGAGTATCCTCCGGCAGCCTTGCGGCTGATCATTCGCTGGGGAAGCTTGCCGGGAATCGTATCCGCGACGCTGGCGGTGATGTCCCCCGCTCCGGTCACGCGCATGGCCTGATAGACGTAGGCACGGCCGGACAGAGGGTCGCGTATAGCCCCTCCGAGACAGGTGGCAGCTCCTCCGAAAGGTTCGATCTCGGTAGGATGGTTATGGGTTTCGTTCTTGAACTGCAGCAGCCACTTCTCGGGCTTGCCGTCCACGGTGGCGTTTATGAATATGCTGCAGGCGTTGTTCTCTTCGCTCTGCTCCTGATCGTCCAGCTTGCCGTTGGCCTTCAGCCAGCGGGCGCCGATGGTTGCGAGTTCCATCAGGCAGAAGGGCTTCCCTACGCGGCCGAGTTTCTCGCGCATGGTGCCAAACCTGCCCAGACTCTCCTCCAGTTCGGGTTTAAGGAAGGAATCGTCGATGGTGATTTCCTCTATTTCCGAGGTAAATGTGGTATGGCGGCAGTGATCGCTCCAGTAGGTGTCCAGTATGCGGAGTTCCGTCTCGAACGGGTCGCGGCCTTCGGCCTTGAAATAGCGCACCACCTCGCGGAGATCATCCGTGTTCATGGCCAGCCCGTGATCCTTGCAGAAGGAGGCGAATTCGCTTTCGGGCATCTGCGTGAAGCCCGTCAGGTCCTCGAGGGGCTTCACGTCCGCCTGCTCGTTCTCTCTCAGCACGGAGAGGTCCTTGCGGCGGCATTCCACGGGGTTGATGTAGTAGCGGGCTATCCTGTCCAGGTCGGCCTGGGGAAGGTCATCGTCGAATATCAACAGACGCGAGCTCTTGATGCGGATGTCCGCCTTCGGGTCGATCAGATGCACACAGTCCACTGCGGAAGACGCCCTCTGGTCGAACTGGCCGGGGATGTATTCCACTGCCAGGTATTTCTTTCCGCAGAGATCCATGCCGTCCGTAACCGTGTCGGTCACCGTTTCGCCGAATACGCTGTATCGGCACTTCTCCACGAGGGAGTCGGAGAATCCGAACAGGTCGTATACGTTGATCAGCCGCAGGGACTCCAGGTCTATGGACAAGTTCTCGGCGAGTTCCGCGCGCAGGCTCTCCGCCTCCACGCTGAAAGCTTTCTTCTTCTCTACGAATAAACGCTTGTTGCTCATATCATTAAATTGTATGCCCACCGGCGCAGTTGCGGGGGTGGGCATTCAGGTTCAGATTATAGTATTCAGTACTTTGTCGCTCTGCTGTTTGCGGAATTCCTGCAGTTTGGCGGAGAGGCCCTCGTCCCCAAGGGCCAGTATGCCGACTGCGTAGAGTGCGGCATTTTTGGCTCCGTCTATGGCCATGGTGGCCACCGGTATTCCGGAGGGCATCTGTACGATGGACAGGAGGGAATCCAGCCCGTTAAGCGCCTTGCTCTTTACGGGCACTCCGATTACTGGCAATGTGGTGAGTGCGGCTATCACTCCGGGGAGATGCGCAGCGCCGCCGGCTCCGGCGATGATGATGCTGAAACCGTTGCTTTCAGCCGCCTTTACATAATCGGCCAGGGGGCCCGGGTTGCGGTGTGCACTGAGAACTTTCTTCTCGTAAGGGATACCGAATTCTTCCAGGGTGGTACAAGCCGGGGCCATCACGTCCCAGTCGCTTGCGCTGCCCATGATTACTGCTACTTTATTCATGATTATCTACCAACAACAGGATACAAAATTACAGATTTATTCGTATTTTTGAAAGCATTATTCCTACGACTTATGAACAAAAACACCAAGAGTTTTCAACAATTCCTCCTTCTTCTTTGCAGTTTTGTACTTGCTTTCTCTTTGAGCGCGTCCGCACAGGACCTCAAACCGGCCAAGGATAAAGCCACCAAAAAGTATGGTTATCAAGGGAAAGGCAATAAGGCATGGGTTATTCCGCCCAGTTTCGACGATGCAAAAAAATTCGTCGACGGCACTGCAGAAGTGGAGCTGGACGGCCACTGGGGATTGATTGACCTGAATGGCAATATGATCTTTCCGGCCATTTACGACAACATCGGCAAATTCGACAAGCATGGCTACTGCGAACTCATGCGCAAGGTAAACGGCACCAAGCTGCGCGGAATCGCGGACAGGAACGGCCGCATCATCATCCCTGTGGAAGCCCGCGGTGTGGACGTGGACCGCAGCGGCGAGTTCATGTATGCCAAATACGATACTGAAGTACCCGAATTCGGCGTTGAGGCATTGTGGGGAGTCTACGACAATCAGGGAAGGGAGCTTCTCAAACCCCAATTGTCCTATACCCCCACTTTCAGGGACGGCATAGGCATAGGCAAATCCGAACTTACCGGCCTGTATGGCATCATCGGCGGCGACGGATCGATTCTGAAGCCCTTCCAATACCTGAACATCACACGCTCCTCCGGCGCATTCAACGCCCTCGGTACGGACCTGAAGCATTATGTATGGAGCCCGGACCTCAGGGACGGTCAGGAACTTCGCCAACCGGGAGCCATCATCCCCTACGACCCTCAGGGAGATCCCATCCGCGTGGCGGCATGGCAGAAAGGCCCCATCGGAAGAAGGCTCTATGCCAACATGGTGCGCGTGGTTGAATTCCACACGGGCTTCATGGGCAGCACCAAAGCAGCCTGCAACATGCTCAACATCGACTGGGGACGCGGACGTTTCATCCGCCTGGAGCCGTGCCTGATATCCGGAAGCATTCCCGATGCCATGCGCTACGGCGGCGGCAACCGCTACTACACCCTCAAGGCCATACTCTACGAAGCCGACGGAACGTTCGTGAAGGAGGTCTGCAGCCGCGGATGGATAGAGGGTGACTTCAGCGAAGGAGCCATCTACAATGCCGACGGCAAGCAGCGCTGGGCCATCATGGCGAACCCCAATGCACTTGGGCTTCCCGCTTACACGATCGATATCCACGACTATCGTCCTTTCGGACACGCCGATGTATTCGAGGGCCTGGGATTCAGCGTTGCGGAACTCTCCAAGATACGCAGCAGCCTCTACAATTACACGTCAAGATGCAAGGACATTTACGAAACGGAAAACGTCGGAGTATGCTCATATATTCCCCGCATGCCAAGTTCCGTCCATGCACAGGCGGAGTTCGCAGCTTCCAAGTCACACATCTTCCATTATAATTTCCGTATGGGAGAGGTGGTCAACTGCGCGGTCCGCCATAAGGACGGCAAGGATGTCCTGGAGTTGATGCCCGACCTTACCTGCATCTATAAAGACAAGATCGAAGATCCTTCCTATACAATGTCCGAGAGGGAGGAGGTGATCTACTGGGGTCCCAACAACGCACGCACCGTCAGGCTCTGCCTCGAGGCAGTGTCGCATAACCCTGAAAAATATACCGCGGATGATTCACACGGAACGGGTTACTCATATATGCTCGTTCTGAACATGTTCGAAGAAGACGGGACATGGCTCCGCACGCTTGCAGCAGCCCCCTGGGCCGATTATTTCCAGGACGGAATCCTTGTCTTCGAGCCCCTTGGAATCGCTCTGATATCTCCTTTCCGCGGGCGCAAACCCGGCCCGGCTGCCGGTCCCGGTCAGCCGCAGGGCAAGCCCGGCCAGCCGCAGGGACAGGCAAAGCCCCAGTCCAATCCTCAGAACCAGGGTCCAACCGTCCAGAGCCGTAGCGGCCAGCCGACACGCGGAACCACCACCACAGCATCAGGCGGCTCCCGCGAAAGTGCGGGCGTACCCGCCAATACCGGCAATCCCGCTCCTGACGCAGCACCCGGCCCGGGCGAGCTCCAGCCTCTGGCCCATACGATTTCTGCTTTGGAATCCGTAATACGGCTATAAATAGGTTTCCGTGCGCGAAACAGGCTGTTTTGCGCACGGAACCTCTTAAAATCATACCCTCGTGCGCAGAAACGCTCTTTTTACGCACGAGGTTTTATTTGTCTATTGTTCGTCGGGAGCATTGCCGCCGCCGTAGTCAGGGCCGGGGCCTTGAGGACCGCCCTGCGGACCACTCTGGCCACCGAAGCCGGGGTCGCCCTGGCCGGGATTGAAACCTGCGCCCCCCTGAGGACCGGCCTGCTGGCCAGCCTGGTACATCTTCTCGAATGCCTTGCTGAGAGCCTCTGAATAACGGTCGATGTCTTCGAGGTTCTGGTTCTTGACCGCTTCCTTGAGAGGATTCAGGTTACTCTCGACCTCCGCCTTCACATCGGCAGGGACCTTGTCGCCATTGTCCTTCAGGAACTTCTCGGCCTGGAAGCAGAGGGCGTCGGCATTGTTGATCTTGTCTACGCGCTCCTTTGCAGCCTTGTCGGCGTCTTCGTTGGCCTTGGCCTCATCGCGCATGCGCTTGATCTCGTCTTCGCTGAGTCCGCTGGAGGCCTCGATGCGGATGTGCTGCTCCTTGCCGGTACTCTTGTCCTTAGCTGAGACGGAGAGGATGCCGTTGGTGTCGATATCGAAGGAAACCTCGATCTGAGGGATTCCACGAGGGGCGGGTGCGATGCCGTCGAGGTGGAAGATTCCGATCTGCTTGTTGTCCTTTGCCATGGGGCGCTCGCCCTGGAGGACGCGGATCTCAACCGAAGGCTGGTTGTCTGCAGCGGTGCTGAAGACCTGCTCCTTATGCACGGGGATGGTGGTATTGCTTTCGATCAGCTTGGTCATCACGCCGCCGAGGGTCTCGATACCCAGGGACAGAGGGGTAACGTCGAGAAGGAGGACATCCTTCACGTCGCCTGCGAGCACGCCGCCCTGGATGGAGGCGCCGATTGCGACGACCTCATCCGGATTGACGCTCTTGTTGGGCTCCTTGCCGAAGAAGCTCTTCACGAGTTC
>JAEENZ010000170.1 GCA_016283985.1 Bacteroidales bacterium
CTACAGCCTGACCGAAGCAGCCACAGTTATCGGCATCAACCCGGTTTTCGGCATAATCGGCACCGTGGTTTCGGGATGGCTTTCCGATGTATTGTTCAAAGGGGACCGTAAGTATCCCGCTTTTGTGGCTGGTGTGCTGGAGGCTGTTGCCCTGGCCCTGTTCCTGTACGGCGGACCGGCGAAATGGGTAAATATTCTAGCAATGGTTCTCTTCGGCATTGCCATCGGAGTACTGATTGCCTTCCTCGGTGGCCTCATGGCTATCGACCTGGTGCCCCGCAAGGCTTCAGGTGCCGCCCTTGGCATCGTGGGTATCGCCTCCTATGCTGCGGCCGGCCTGCAGAATATCATCACCGGTGTGTTGATGGACAGCAATGTAGCTTCCGGAGGTCACGATTTCCACTATGTGAGCATCTTCTGGCTTGGCTCGGCCATCATCTCCTTCCTCCTGCCTATGTTTAACTGGAGGCGCAAGCCTCAAACCATAGAATAAGTTCCCCGTGTGTACCATTCCACCACCAAGGCGTGGTGTAATCAATACACCGCCACAAAGGTAGTAAAAATTTAAATAGTAGTTGTTTTACCGAAGACTTTGTTTACTTTTGCTTGTTATGAAAGAACGTTTTCCTCTTATACTGCTTTCAGCCTTTGCGTCCCTCCTGCTCTCCTTGTGTGCGCTTCCTTCCGCCGCCCAGGTGGCTCCGCAGCGCACTGCTTCCGATGACGGAATACGAACCCAAGACCATAAACTATCTTGCTGACCAAAACCTCACTTATATGAAAATCAAGAACCTTGGACTCTTGTCCCTTGCTACGGGGCTGTCCCTGAGCGGAGCGAATGCCGCCGCTGCGGCCGAACCTGCCTCCGACGCCCCCAAGAACGCCGGCCCGAAAAAGAACGTGCTGCTTCTCATCGTGGACGACATGCGCCCCGAACTGAATTGCTACGGCCATGCGGACATGGTCACCCCGAACATGGACGCCCTGGCTGCGCAGGGAACCCTTTTCACCCGTGCCTACTGCAACATCGCCGTGTCCGGGGCTACGCGCGCCAGCCTTCTTACCGGCACCCGCCCGACCCGCAACACCTTCCAGTCGGCGCACCTCTATTCCCAGGAGCAGAAGCCCGACAAGATCGGCATCAACGAGCACATGAAGGCCAACGGCTATTTCACCATCGTCAGCAACGGCAAGACCTTCCACTATCAGGACGACCACAAGGCGGGCTGGGACGTGATACGTCCGAGGAACATCAAGCAGAAGGACTACCACAGCTACGAAGGCCAGGAGGAAGGCCGCCGACCGCTGCCCTACGAATGCCTCGACCTCCCCGAATCCGATTATTGCGACGGCTACATAGCCGAGCAGGCAGTAAGGGACCTGCGGATGCTCGCAAAGCAGGACAAGCCGTTCTTCTACGGACTCGGCTTCTACAAGCCGCACCTGCCCTTCAACGTCCCGAAGAAATACTGGGACCTCTATGACCGCGACGCGCTGCCCATACCCGACAACTACGTCCTCAAGGAAGGGAACGACATTCCTGCCGTGGCGCTTCCCAATTGGAGAGAGCTGCGCAATTACTCCGGCATCCCTAAGAAGGGACCGGTCCCCGAGGACATGGCGCGCACGCTGATCCACGGCTACCATGCCGCAGTCTCGTTCACCGACGCCCAGATAGGAAAGGTCATAGCCGAGATGAAAAGCCTCGGACTGGACAAGAACACCTTTGTCGTGCTGATCGGCGACCATGGCTGGAACCTCGGTGAGCACGGCTGCTGGTGCAAGCACTCGATCCTCGAGACCTCCATCCACGTGCCGTTCATAATCGTGGATCCGGATGCCCCTCAGAAGGGGGTACGCTGCGACGAGGTGGTGGAGTTCCTGTCCATATTCCCGACCATCTGCGACGCCGCCGGGATTCCGAAACCCGCCCAGCTGGAAGGGGAGAGCATCCTGCCGCTCGTGGGCAATCCCAAGGAGAAGGGCAAGGGATGGGCCGTCTGCCGCTGGCTGAACGGGTTCACCATCGTCACGAACGACAATTATTTCTATACGGAATGGTGGGACAAGGACGACAACGTTACCGACCGCCTGCTCTTCGACCACAACGTCGACCCGGAAGAAAACTACAACGTCGCCGAAAAGCCGGAATACGCCAAGGTAGTGAAAAGGCTCAGCAAGGCCCTTCGCAAGAACCGCGGCCGCGAATTCGACAAATACGGCCCGGAGTACAACATCAAGCACGCCTTCAAGCCGAAAGACTGACCCGGCCGAAAGCCGTCGATGCAATTCGCTCGGCAGGGTATCCTCCCCGAGCATACGAATTTCATCAACGGAGAGCTTCGCCCTAACGCCGTGTCAGGTGTTCTTACTATAGACGTGCTCGGGGCCCCGCTCCAGGACCTTCTGGACCGGGAGATAGGCTGGCTTGGAGGAGTCGTGGTCTCCACGATGGAGGTGCTGGATGTCCTTTCGTCCCTCACGGTGGCCACTGCCGTCCCGATGCTGGTCTTCTGCCTGCTGTACACTCCCTGCGTCGCGGCGATCGCGTCCGTCAACCGCGAACTCGGCTGGAAATGGGCCGTGTTCATGGTCCTGTTCCAGTGTGCCGTCGCCTGGGTGGTCGCGTTCCTTGCGTACAGGCTCGCCCTGCTTGTCTTATAAGAAATAATCCTTATATTGCCGGAAATTACGTCGATATGAAAACAAGAACCCTCGGACTCCTGTCCGCCATCGGGAGCGAGGAGCGGATCTGCCCTTCTCTCCCCTCTTTGCACTTAACTGACTGATATTCAGCGCACTCCCCTTCCGTTGTGAGGGCAATCTGATCCAGAAGTCTCTGCATGGGGATATCGACCAGTTCTATCCCCAGCTTTTCCCTTACCTTGCCGTAGTCGCAGGCGCTGGATATGAGCCAGTCGGAAGGCGCTCCGACAACTCCGAGACGCTGCCCTGCCAGGGCCTGGCGGGCCTGAGTCGTGCGGGCGATCAGGCGTATCCTCCGGCCCAGGCTCTCCCCTTCCCCGTGCAATATCTCCCCTCTCAGGCCGTTATTGTTCAAGTATGACATAATCTCCATCGAGGCTGCGAGCGAATTGCTAAGCGGAGAAGTCAGCAGATAAAAGGGCCTGTCCTTGGGGAGCGAAGGCAGCAACTGCTTGAAAATGCCCTCCGTACCTCCCGTGCGCACGTAAATAAGGTCCAGTCCCCCACTTCCGTAGGAACTGAAGTCAGCTCCCTTGAGGGAATAGTCCAGCTCCAGCGAGGAAAGGAATTCAGCCGTTATCCTGTCCACTCCTGCCGCATCGTGGAGGGAGGAGGTCAGGGTAAAAACATTTATTTTTCCCGATAATGTCATATTTTTCATCCTATTTATCCGAAAATTGAATATATTTGCCATATAAAGATGCTAAATTATTTTATTAACCAATAACCTCACTTATATGAAAATCAAGAACCTTGGACTCTTGTCCCTTGCTACGGGGCTGTCCCTGAGCGGAGC
>JAEENZ010000171.1 GCA_016283985.1 Bacteroidales bacterium
GTTCAACAACATCTACGTGAACGATGAGAAGATCTATGAGGAAACCAGAAAGTACATCTCCCTCATTTCCCCCGAGCAGGAGAAGATAGTCAAACTCTACGACGGCAAGGAGCCCATCTTCGACCATTTCGAAGTGACGCGCCAGATAAAGAGCTCCTTCGGAAAGGTCGTGCCTATGAAACAGGGCGCATATCTCGTGATAGAGACGACCGAGGCGCTGAATGTCGTGGACGTAAACAGCGGCATACGGGCCAAGACCTCCGACCAGGAGGAGAACACCTTCGAGGTGAACAAGCTCGCCGCAGAAGAGATTGCACGCCAGCTGAGGCTGCGCGACATGGGTGGTATAGTTATCGTCGACTTCATCGACATGGAGTCCCAGGAGCACCGGAACGAGCTGTTCAAGTACATGACCGACCTGATGAGCCACGACCGTGCAAAGCACAACGTGCTGCCTCTGACCAAGTTCGGCCTCATGCAGATCACTCGCCAGCGCATCCGTCCCGTCACGGAAATCAACGTGCTGGAGAAATGCCCCCTCTGCCACGGCACGGGCAAAATCGCTTCCACCGTCATCATCGACGAACAGGTGGAGCGCCGCCTCGCCTACTACGTGCAGGAGAAGGGCATCCGGAATCTGACGCTGCGCACCAGCCCCATCCTTGGAGCCTACCTTTCGAGAGGCTCCTTCGGCTCCTCCTACGTTGCCAAATGGCGCCGCAAGTACCGTTGCAAGCTCAAGCTGGTGGAATCCACCGCGAACAGCATCCTGCAGTATGAATTTCTGAACGCTAAAGAAGAGGTCCTCGATTGACGGGGACCTTTTTTTTGTAAGGGAACTAATCAGGGCCGTGGGGCCAAGCGCCTAATTATCAAAGCATTAGGCGTTTTGCCTTCCTGCGAACAAGGGAAGGCAAAACGAGCAAACCTTTAGTAGTTAAAGGGTTAGCTCCACGCGCCTAAAGGAATCAATTGTAATATCGACAAGATTCACTATATTTGTATGCTATGGCAGAAAACAAAAATGCAAAGAAAAGCGGATTCTTTTCCAATTGGATTGTCCGCAACTTGATATGGGCGGTGGTATTCGTTGTTGTGCTGCTGGTCGGTTCCAACATACTCCTTTCTATAGGCACTCAGCACAATAAGGAGATTACCGTTCCGGATTTCACCAACATGACCTACGAGGAGGCGGTTTACAATGCGCAGCGTGTGGGGCTGAAGGTGGAAATCGGTGATTCGGTGTACGTTCGCCGCATGAAGAAGGGCGCCGTGTTCTCCCAGTTCCCCAAGAGCGGGAGCAACGTCAAGAAGGGCCGAACCATCTCCCTCACGACCAATGCAAAGACCGCGAAAGAAGTGACCATGCCCCTTCTTGTGGGTTATTCCATGCGTCAGGCCAAGGCGGAACTCGCATCCCGCGGGCTCAACCTAGGCCGGCTCATTTATGTGAATGACATCGCCACCAACAACGTGCTGAAGCAGTTGCATAACAGTCGCGAGATCGCCGCGGGCACACAGATCGAGAGCGGCTCGGTAATCGACCTGATGGTCGGCCTCAGTGGAGACGATAACCGCACCTACGCCCCTGACGTGAAGGGTCTCAAGTATCTCCGTGCCATCGATGCGGTGCATGATTATTCCCTGAACGTTGGCAAGGTGAATTTCGACAAGGGTGTCAAGACCTATAGCGATTCGTTGAACGCAGTGGTCTACAAACAGGCTCCTTCCACTTCCGGAGGCCCCATGACGATGGGTGCCGCCGTGTCGCTCTGGCTGACCACCGACGAAGGCAAAATCGAAGAACTCTCCAAGTAATGGATCCCGAGACAGACTGGCTGGACCCGGAACTCGAGGCCATCCCCGATGATGAAGAACAGGGGATGTTCGAGCATTTCCGCCTGAACGTCGATGCGGGGCAGGTGCCCATTCGCATCGACAAGTTCATGTCCGCCCATCTGGAAGATACATCCCGTCACCGCATCCAGTGTGCCATCAAGGAAGGGTATGTGAAGGTCGGCGAGAAGACCGCAAAGGCGAATCTTCTGGTGCGTCCGGGGGATGTGATCCGCTTCGTAATGCCGTATCGGCGGCGTGGGGTGGATATCGTGCCGCAGGATATTCCGCTGAACATAGTATATGAAGATGATGACGTGCTGGTGGTGAACAAGCCGGCCGGCATGGTGGTGCATCCCGGCCACGGTCATTTTGACGGCACCCTAGTCAATGCGTTGCTATTTCATCTTTCTTCTGCCTCCGTGCAGAAAGCGCCCTCCTCCGCGTCGCTTCGCGACCCGTTCCGGGAAAATGCTCCGGAGGGCGATTCTGCATCTTCGGCAGATCCGGAAAAAGCCGGCATCCTGGTTCACCGAATCGACAAGGACACTTCCGGCCTGCTGCTGGTGGCGAAGAACGATGAGGCGCAGCTGAGGCTGGCGAAGCAGTTCTTCAACCATACGACGGAAAGGTGCTACCAGGCGATAGTCTGGGGAGACATCAAGGAGGCCGAGGGTACGATAGACAAGAACATAACGCGGGATCCGAACGACCGCTTGCGTTTCCGCGTGACCGACGATCCGGATGAAGGGAAGCACGCGGTAACACACTACAAGGTGCTGGAACGCTTCGGATTCGTCACTCTGGTGGAATGCCGGCTCGAGACCGGGCGCACCCATCAGATCCGCGTTCACATGGCTTCCATCGGCCATCCGCTCTTCAACGACGAGCGCTACGGCGGAGCCGAGATCCGCAAGGGAACCATCTACTCGAAATACCGTCAGTTTATCCGGAACTGCTTCGAGATATGCCCGCGTCAGGCCCTCCATGCCAAGACCCTGGGCTTCGAGCATCCCGTTACGCATAAATGGCTGCAGTTCGACTCGGCCATCCCCGAAGATATGACCGCGCTGCTCGACAAGTGGCGCAAATATGCCGGCAACATGCCGGAAGAGGAGGAAGAAGCATGAAAAGAGTAAAACTTGCAATGTGGATATGCGTGCTGCTTTCCGCGGCGCTGATGAGTCTTCCGTGGCTGGTGCCGCACTGCGGTTTCCTGGCCCTCATAGGCCTCGTGCCACTGCTCTGTGCAGACCACATGGCCGACATCAACGAAATCCGCCGTTTCCGCATCTGGCACTACTCATTCTTCGTTCTTTGGAACGCAGCCACCACATGGTGGGTGGCCAATGCCACGGTGGGAGGAGCCATCTTCGCCATCCTCGCCAACTCGCTGCAGATGTCGCTGGTCTTCGGGCTTTTCCGCCTGGGCAAACGCCGCTTCAAGGGCATCCTTCCCTACATCTTCCTGGCGGTAGCCTGGATAGCCTGGGAACGCTGGTATCTGCAGAGCGCGCAGATTTCCTGGCCCTGGCTGGTGCTGGGGAACGCCTTCGCGCAGAGCACGCGCAGCATACAGTGGTATGAGTTCACGGGTAGCCTTGGCGGATCGGCCTGGGTATGGGCCTGCAACATCACCGTGTTCATGCTCCTGAAATCCTTCCTCGAGGGAGACTGGGCACATTGGAACGTTAAAGGCAGGATTGCGGCCACAGTGTGGCTGGCTGGGGTTTTCGCTTTCCCCTACGCGGCATCCGCACATCTTTTCCACCACTATCAGGAGGTCTCCGAGGGCAGCGTGCCGGTAATCATCGGCCAGCCCAACTTCGACCCCTACGAGAAGTTCACCAGCAAGAGCCAGGCGGAGCAGACAGGGGTGCTTCTGGATCTCTATGCGAAAGCCATCCCTGAAGGAGAATGGAACGGCCTGCTGCTGGCCCCCGAAACCTTTACGGGAGATGTTTTTCTGGACCGCATCCCTGAGAGCCGAACCTTCCGCAACTTCCAGGATTTCCTGCAGAAGCACCCCGGCACGAACCTCCTGTTCGGGGCGTCGACCTACCAGATATCCAACACACACAAGGCCCCTTCCATCCTGGCCCGCAAATACGGTGACGGATGGATAGAGAATCATAATTCCGCTATCATGACCGATGCCTCTGGCCGGGCTGAAGTCTTCCACAAGAGCAAACTGGTTGTTGGTACGGAACTTACGCCTTATCCTAAGATATTCGTGCCTATTGACAATAAGCTGGGAGGGGTAATGGGCCGCTGTATAGGACAGAAGACGATCAGTTGTCTCCACTACAATGAGATTCCCATTGGCTGCGCGGTGTGTTATGAATCCGTTTACGGAGAGTATTGCACTGGATATATACGCAAAGGAGCCCGGCTGATGACCGTAATCACCAACGATGCCTGGTGGGGAGATACACCAGGCTACAAGCAGCACTTCAGCTACAGTTGCCTTCGCGCAATCGAAACCCGCCGGGACATAGCCCGTTGCGGCAACACGGGCATCTCCGCCATCATCGACCAGCGGGGAGAGGTCCTTTCCCGCACGCTCTGGTGGCAGCCTGCAGTTCTGGCCGGAACGGTGAATCTTAATTCGGAGCAGACCTTCTTCGTCCGCCACGGCGACATAGTCGGACGCATCTGCACGTTCATGTTCCTGCTGCTTGCCCTGGCGCTGCTGGTCCGCTTGGCAATCCGGAGATAATTTGCTACCTTTGTCGGACAAAACGTTGATAATGAAAGAGCACAGAGTAGTTGTCACAGGTTTAGGAATTATCTCGCCGATAGGCAACGATGTTCCTACATTCTGGAATAATTTGAAAAACGGCGTGTGCGGAATCAAAACCATTACGGAGTATGACACTTCGTTGCTTCCCGTGCACATCGCCGCCAAAATAAAAGATTTCGAACCCCTCAATTACGGAATGGACAAGCCGTTCATACGTAAGCAGGGTATGTTCACGCAGTACGGGGTAGCAGCCGCATATCAGGCCGTGCAGGATGCGGGCCTCAAGAGCGAAGGCGAAGATGCGAACATCGACCCGTTCCGCTTCGGCGTTTACGTAGGCTCCGGCATCGGTGGTTTCGATATCATATTCCGTGAGACACAGAAGATGATCGAGGACCCGTCCGGGCAGTGGATTTCCCCGATGTTCATCCCTTCGATGATTTCTAATATCGCCGCAGGACACATCGCCATCAAGAACAACGCCAAGGGCCCCTGCCTCAATGTAGTTACCGCGTGTGCCACTTCGTCCCATAATCTGGGAGAGGCCTACCGTGCGGTTAAGTTCGGCTATGCCGATGCCATCATCACCGGCGGTTGCGAATATGCCACCATTCCCTTCGGATTGGTGGGATTCGCCAACGCCAAGGCCCTTTCCCGTGCTGAGGATCCCAAATACGCATCCCTTCCGTTCAACCTGAACCGCGGCGGATTCGTGATGGGAGACGGCGGAGCAATCCTTGTCCTGGAAAGCCTCGAGCACGCACAGGAGCGCGGCGCGAAGATATATGCTGAGGTCGTCGGCTATGGCAACACTTGCGACGCCTACCATTCCACGGCACCCCGCCCGGACGGCACCACCCAGTCACAGGCTATGAAGCTTGCGCTGGATGAGGCCGGATATACATCCGACGATGTGCTGTACATCAACGCCCACGGCACCGGAACGCACCTGAACGATGCTTCCGAAACCCAGGCATACAAGCTCGCCCTCGGCGAGGATGCCTACAAGGCCCACATCACATCCATCAAGAGTATGACGGGCCACATGCTGGGCGCTGCCGGTGCTGCGGAAGCCATCGCCACCGTGCTCTCGCTTAAGGAAGGCATCGTCACTCCGACTATCAACCTGGATACTCCCGATCCTGAGTGCGACCTGGATTACACTCCCAACAAGGCGCAGAAGCATCCCTTCACCCTCGGCATTTCCGATTCCCTGGGCTTCGGCGGACACAATGCCTGCGTAGCGTTCAGGAAATTTGAAGGTTAAGGGTTGAATAACTTGGAATATTGAAAGTTTTATTCCATATTTGCAACAAGAAATAGGGCGTGTTACGCTTCGGGCGGCTCGCACATAACCTCACCTCCGATGATTCGGGGGTGTTGTTTTTTTTATTCTGTCAACTTGGCGTGTGTGGAGCTAATCGGCTGATTATTAATAATTTAACCATTTTGCCTTCCCCAAATCGAGGGAAGGCAAAATGGTTAATAAACTGACTGATTGGCAATTAGCTCCACGGCCTTTTGAGCCATCCTGGAACAAGCCACTAAAAAAGCTAGAAAGTGCCTTGCATTTTTCCAAGATGTTTTTCAACTTTGTGGAAGGCGGGCATTAACACCATGTGGCGCCGAAAAGAGATATGAAGGGAACGTTTAACAATGCCCGACCTGTGGCATTAAGCATTTACCAAAGGACTGCAGACCGCGGTCTTCTGTTTTATTCAGTAATAGACTTTTTAGTTTATTTCACCTTATTGTGTACACTGGCAAGGAGGTTTAGCGTACCGGTGCTGGGTGTATGCCCGATGTTCGACCATATACATGTCCTGACTAAAAATGGATCCCGGAAAGAGGTTTCACCCTTTTTCCGGGAACTTAACAAAGGGTATACGGAGTCTTTCAATTCAAGCACCGGAAGGAAAGGCCCCTTATTTGAAAAGGGGTTCGGAGCTGCGGAAAAGCATGGAGAAAAGACTATTAAGACA
>JAEENZ010000172.1 GCA_016283985.1 Bacteroidales bacterium
TCCTTCCTGGCGGCACTCGAACAGGGTTGAAGAAATCGCCCCGTTTTCGTATTCGTAGCTCTCGCCGTCATCTTCATACATGGTGAAGCTGCTGTCGCCGTGAGGATAAACCTTTATTATAAAGTCTGTCTGGGGCTTGGAGCCGATGAATTCCACATCCGGCTGGGTGGGCACGATGGCACCGTTGCGCACGAAGAACTGTCCGGCGCGGTTGTAGGGAAGCTCGCGGGTTACGGTTTCTCCCCTGCTGTCTACAAGCTCGCCGGTCCACACATTGATCCACTCCCCTTTCGGGAGGTAAATATCGTTGCTGTAAGCACTTACGGCGTACTGATGGCCGAACATGTACTGCAGGGCCATATCGTCGCAATTGCGGTCGTCCGGGAATTCAAGGGGCATCGAGCGCACCATGGGCATGCCGGTGAGAGCGCCTTCGAGGGCGTTGGAATAGATGTAAGGGATGAACTGGTAGCGAAGCTTAACGTAGAACTTATACATCTCTTTCTCCACCCCGGAATAATAGAACGGCTGCATCATACTGAACCAGCTGTTCACCTGCACCCAGGGAAGGAAGATGCCGAAGTGAAGACCCTGCATCTCCTGCTCGCGTGGAACGCTCATCACGTCGCAGCTCAGATTCATGAATCCGCTCATTCCCAGGTTGTGCTGGTCGTAGAGTGCGATCAGGCCGCCGCCGTTGTCACCGCTGTTGGCGGCTGTCCAGTGCTGAGTGCCGGCCCATCCTCCGCAGTAATGATGCCAACTGCGCTTGCCGGTGTGCCTGCGGGTCATCGAGGCCACCTGTTTCACGAGCAGAACCTGATTAAGATTGTGCATCTCCTTGTCGGTCAGGCCGTTATGATACTTCCACGTAGGATGCTCGTCGATGGTGCGGGCGGGATCCAGCTTGAATCCGTCCACTCCCATGTCCATGAAGTTGGTCAGATGGTCCGGCCAGTGTTCGAGGCCGGACTGGGCACGCCCTTCGCGCTCGGCAATCAAATCTTCTTCTATGATGCTGTGGTCATACTCTTCGCAGAGCCAGAGGCCGAGATGGATGCCCATGCTCTTGAGTTTGCCGACGAACAGGCGGGGGTAGAACTTCTTGGGCATCTTGTCCTGCAGCCAGTAGGGCTCAGGCGAGAACTTATCGTAGTTCCACCTCTTCTGGGTGGAAAAGTCGTAGCGCTTCTCCATCCACTGAGGCTCCAGCCAGAAGAGGTCCACGGGCACTCCCATCTGCCGGAAGTTGGCTGCATCGGAGAGGATGGCCCACTGGTCCTCACGCATGTTGGGGCCGAATGCGAATCCGTATGCCCACTTGGGAAGGACGTACGTGCGGCCGGTAATCTGGGTGTAAAGATCCAGCACCGAGGGCATGTCGGTGCCTATCATCAGGTAAAAGTCAGCCTCGTCGGAGGTGTTGTAGATGTTGAAGCGGGCGGGATCGGTATATCCCACGTCGAAGTGACACTTGCGGGTGGTGTTGTTGAAAATCCCCCATCCGCGCGAACTCATCATGAAGGGCATGGGGATCTCGGTGTGCTGGTAGGCCGTCCACATGCGGAGCATCTCTCCGCGGTGCTGGATGTGCTCGCGGGAGGTGCTGCCACCGCCGTAGAAACGCTCTCCGTCCGCCATGCTGAGCGAGATGATGCTGGCTTTGGCAGGATCGCCGGCCTCGGCGGTGTCCCGCTTGTTCTTGCTATTGGTGTCATCGCCGATGATGCCGTCGTTCTTTGCAACCACGAGGCTGCCGAACTTGTCGATGACCGCCTCCGCAAGTTTATGGACTTCAGGGCTGCCAGGCTTGCGGAACAGGATGTCGTTCACGACCACGTTTCCGGCGGCATCTTTGAGGCAGATGGCCCCGTCGGCCTTGGCAATCGTCAGGCTGCCCTTCGCAGTCTGGAATATGTAACTCTCGTTCAGGCCGGCAGGCTGGCCTTCATCGTAGGTATACGTGCTTTCCACCGGTGCCCAGTCGGTCTTTACAACCCCATACCTGTTGAGCAGGGCCTCGGTAAAGGTTCCCCTGGGGGATATGGAAAGGCGGAAGATAGCATCGCTGCACACTTCCACGCCCACGGTGAGGCCATTGTCGAGTTTAACCGTCCGTACCGGATTCGCCGTCATCAGAACTGACGACAGCAGGAATAAACTGAGTAACAAAGTCTTTTTCATTGTTCAGGCTTAATATCTGTTCCTTTTGATTTACGCATTTCCGAAACTATACTGTGCCTGTTCACGCGTATCCTGCCGCTGGTAAACTGCGGCAGATTATACGACATGACCAGATCCCGGTAGTAATCCACGGGGTTCTTCTGAGGCAGCAGGAAAGGCTTGGAAGCATTTCCGTCGGCATCTATGTGTGAAAAATAGAGTTTCGTGTAGAGTTTGTCGTCGCGTCGGCTGCTGAATACCAGCCAGCGGCTGTTGCCGCTCCAGGTGTGGAAACTGTCCACACTGTCGGAGTTCAGAGCGTCCATAGGTCTGGCTTCTCCGGTCTGAAGGTCCAGAAGCCAAAGATCGGCATCCTGATGCCAGATGGAGAAGTTGCCGAATTTATGCAGGGTGATGCAGACAAAACGGCCGTCCGGCGACACCCTTGGGAAAGACACGCTCTTTCCGATTGCCGGTGCATCGAAAACAGTTTCAAGATCATCACCGAAAGTGCAGGTGGCCGCATCGAAGGCTATGCGCTTGAGGGCATAGCGCACCTCGTTGTATTTCTGAGGCATTTCCACCGCATCCGCGGAGCAGAAATACAGGTACTTGCCATCCGGAGAGAAAGCGGGGAAGGTCTCGAATGCATCCTTTGCCTTTGTGAGCGGAGACCATGATATAGTATGGGTTTCGGTATTGTAGATTACAATATCAGATGCCTCGTCATACACTTCTATGCGGTCATCACCGTGATTGTAGAAATTCTGGAAGGTCTTGTTTGTAGAGAATGCTATCAACTTGCCGTCCGGGTGCCAGTACGGGTAAACCAGGGCGCTGATGGTGGAGTCGGTCTTGGTGTTCAGTTTCTCGACATCGTTCCCGTCTACCAACATGGTACCTCCGAAGGCGGCGCGGGCATGGAATACAAACTTGTCGGGGTTCCTCTCCGGGAAGGTGTGGCAGTTCAGGCAGTTGCCGCCGGTGAGATTATTGTCCACGAAGGCATCCTCCCTGTAGTTTTCTATGTTTCGCTCGTAGAGGCCCAGCCTGTCCCAGCCCTGATATCCGGGAGGGATCAGGCGATAGGACACATAAGGATCCATGCGGTCCCGGGAGACATATATATTAAAGGGAATAAGCTCGCTCCATCCGCCGCTGCGCAATACGAAAAGGCGGCATTCCAGAGTATCGGCAGCCATCAGTTTTCGCCACTGCCTGCGGCCGAAACGGAACAGCCCCCCGCGGGCTTTCAGGATTTTGCCATTGACGGCCAAAACTGCTTTTTCGGCCTCCCCCGTGTATGAGAAATTCAGCGGAGCGATGTTTTCCGGAACGGTAACCTCCTTGTACTCAGGCCAAACCGATGCTTCCTCATCACATTTTACGGCCTGCTCGGGCATGGTGGAACAGGCGCAGAGTGCCAATGGCAGCAATATATGTAACAGTCTTTTCATCTTAATAAACCGCATTGTTGTCCTCCGTCTTCGCAGCATTGTCGTTAACCATCATGTCGTCGTAGAGGAAATAATACCAGTAGGTGCCACGGAAGCCCTTAGGTGCCTTGCCTCCGGACTGAAGCGTGGCGTTCTGCATCTCGTACATGCGGGACACGGTCTGAGGCTGCACTCCGTGCTGAATGCACCAGTCAATGTTCATGTGACGGAACTCTTCTTCGTGGGCCATGTTCTGCTGATAATCGGCGAAGAAACACATGGCCTCCTGGGCGCAGAGAGGGAGTTCGCGAAGACCCGGCGTGCCGTAGAACTCTTCCACGAAATTAGCCACGTTCACAATGTCTTTTGCCAGGAGCAGATATGCAAGTCCATACTCCATAGCCACGTTGTCGGAAGGATTGGTCCGAAGTATTGAATAGAGAGCATGCATGGGATACAAAGGGCTGACAAATCCATCTGTAGCCGGCAAGTCACATCTTCCTCGCCCCAGGTCGGGATCCGCATCCACCAAGGCGTCGTTGTTCAGGAAACGTCTTCTGTCCTTCGCCCATTTTTTATAGTTCAGACTTCTTTCCAAAAGACTGAGATACTTTTCTGCAACCGTATAGTTTCCGCGCATCAATTCTATATCCGCCTGCATTTTAAGCAGGGTCGGGTTGTATCCGCAGGAAGCGAACATCAGGTTATACGAGACATTCTGCGCAGATGCCAGATTGCCCATCCTGAACAGCACGTGGGGCAACACTGTAGTGGTGCTCTTATCTTCGGGAATGAAAATCAGGTCGTATTCCCTGTTGTGCCTGTTCTTCATCAGGTCCTTCATCATGGTTCCCTGATAAGACTTGGCCAGGTAAAACCAGTTCGCGGTAACAGGATATGCCAGGCGCTCTTTGGTAATCTTCTCAAGTTGTTTCCAGTCGCCGCGAACCCCGTAGTACTCGTATTTATATATGTTGTAGGCTCCATCCTTCCCCTGCCTGGCAAAAATGCTCCATGCGAACGGCACTGCGACCAACACCAGCAGGTAGGACGCCACGACGGCGGCTCTTTTCCGGACGAAACGCCCAAAAAGGGTCGAGACCAGTACAGCAACCGGCATAAGTATCCAGAAAACCAGATGGAACGCCGGCATAGACGCGGATACGTCATAGAAGAACACCGGCGACAGGGCGTGAGCGAAAGTGGGAATCAGGTTCATGGACAACGCCACCAGCCCCATAAGCAACGACACCGCCACAGGCAGGGCGCCTTCCCATCTCCCTTTCCCGACAGAAACGGCCAATGCACAGACGGAAAACAGAAATGCTCCGCTGCCGGCAAGGATAAACAATACGATGGGTATCAAGATGCCCGCAAGCAGTTTCCGGCTGCTGCGCTCCCAGATTTCGAATCCTGCCGCTGCGAACAGACACGCAGTCACCACATCGAAATGAAGATGAAAATCCGGCAGAGACGCCAGAAGGAAAAGCAGGGGTGCGACGATGAGCGGCAGTTGCCTGCGATAGAACCATCCTATCCCGCAAAGGCAGAGCAGAGTGATTACGACCGCAGCCGACGGAGAATAGAAGAACTGCACCAGAAAACGTCCGATAAGGGTACTGGCTCCGCCGGGATGAAATAGTATGTCTGCAATATAGTTCCAGTCGAACAAAAACAGCTGCTGCTGTTCACGATACGACAAAATGTAGGGAAGATCGGTTATCATCTTGCCCCAAAGTTACCTAATTTTTTTTGCTTTTTTGTC
>JAEENZ010000173.1 GCA_016283985.1 Bacteroidales bacterium
CGGGGTATGTTAGGGGCAGAGCCCCTGACAAGACAACTGGCATCCGCCAGGATGCCTCCTCGCCGGCGGCCTTAGCCCAGCGACCAGATTCCTCGGCTCGCTGCACTCGCTCGGAATGACAATAAGGGGTTTGGGGCCGAGCATGACAAAAGGGCGGAGACTGGGCATGGCGAGAAAAAATCGGGGCGGGCAGGCGCAAGTTGGCGGGAAATTTCCTATATTGCAAATCCTAAATTTTTGAGATATGAGTTTGAATAAAGTTATGCTGATCGGTAACGTTGGAAGAGACCCGAATGTACGTTACCTTGATGGAAACCAGGGCGGCGGAGCTGGAAGCAAAGTCGCAACTTTTACGCTTGCAACCACTGAAAGGTACAGAGATCGCAGCGGTGAGACTAGAGAGAATACGGAATGGCACAACATCGTTGCTTGGCGCAATTCCGCAGACCTTGCAGAAAAATTCATACATAAAGGGACCCAGATCTTCGTGGAGGGCCGTCTCCGCACCCGTTCGTACACCGACCAGGCGGGAGTCCAGAAGTACACTACCGAGGTAGTGGCGGACAATATCCAGTTGCTCAGCCGCCGTCCGGATGGTGAGGATGCTGCCGCGCAGCCGCGCCAGCCTTATGGGCAGGGCGGCCAGCCTTATGGCCAGAGCCAGGGCTACCAGGGCGGCCAGAACCAGGCCAGCCAGGGCTACCAAGGCGGTCAGGAGGGCCAGGGCGGACAGCAGTTCAGCCAGGCGCCGCAGTATAGCCAGCCGCAGTACAGCCAGCCCGCGCCTCCCGTTCAGGCGGCCGAGCCTGCAGCCACAACTGTGCCCGCCGGACTTGAATCCGACCCCAGCGACGACCTGCCGTTCTAGCATCCGGCCCGGCCAGGCGCTCTGCCCACGCCGGGTATTTGCTTGATTGTCAATATGCTAAGCAATCATCTCTGGCGGAAAAGCACCGGAGATAAACGCACAATCGATTAAAAACGAATTAAAATGTCAGATACCATTAAGAAAACCCTGCGCGATTCAGCAGCTATGCGTTGGACTGCCCTGCTGCTTCTGGCGCTGGCCATGTTCTGTTCATACATTTTCATGGACATCCTCTCCCCTATCAAGGACCTTATGCAGGAAACCAGGGGATGGGATTCCACCGCATTCGGCACGATGCAGGGATCCGAAGTGTTCCTCAACGTCTTCGTGTTCTTCCTGATCTTCGCCGGAATCATTCTCGACAAGATGGGAGTCCGCTTCACCGCGGTACTCTCTGCCGGAGTGATGCTCGCAGGCGCCTGCATCAAGTGGTTCGCAGTGAGCGAATCCTTCATCGGCAGCGGCCTGGAGACCTGGTTCTCCCAGAACCTCAATTATATCCCGGGCTTCGACGAGCTGGGCGTTTCTCCTTTCTATAGGGGGATGCCGGCTTCCGCCAAGTTCGCCGCAGTCGGCTTTATGATCTTCGGTTGCGGATGCGAGATGGCCGGCATTACCGTGAGCCGCGGAATCGTCAAATGGTTCAAGGGCCGCGAGATGGCCCTCGCAATGGGTTCCGAGATGGCTCTCGCCAGGCTCGGTGTCGCCACCTGCATGATTTTCTCGCCCTTCTTCGCCAAACTCGGCGGCAACGTGGACGTATCCCGTTCCGTAGCATTCGGAGTGGTGCTTCTGTGCATCGCCCTCATAATGACCATAGTCTATTTCTTCATGGACCGCAAGCTCGATTCGCAGACCGGCGAGGCCGAAGAGAAGGATGATCCCTTCAAGATCAGCGATATCGGCACCATACTGTCGGACGGTGGATTCTGGATTGTGGCACTGCTGTGCGTGCTGTACTATTCCGCCATCTTCCCCTTCCAGAAATATGCCGTCAACATGCTTCAGTGCAACCTGACGCTGACTCCCCCCGAAGCCGGTTCGTTCTGGAACGGATCCAGCATCACTATCGTCCAGTATGTCATAATGCTGCTTGTGGCGGCGGCCGGATTCGCGAGCAACTTCCAGAAGAAGAACAGCAGTCGCTTCGTGCTCCTGGGCATCTCGGTCGTCTCGCTGCTCGTCTACTGCTATATGGGCTATATGCGTCAGTCGGCAGAATCGATCTTCGCAGTGTTCCCGCTGCTCGCCGTGCTAATCACCCCCATCCTGGGCAACTACCTCGACCATCACGGAAAGGGCGCCTCGATGCTGGTACTCGGCTCGGTACTGCTGATTGCCTGCCATCTGACCTTCGCATTCGTACTGCCGGCCTTCAAGGGCAATGCAGTGGGCGGAGCGATAGTGGCATATACCACCATCCTGGTGCTTGGCGCAAGCTTCTCGCTGGTGCCGGCCGCACTCTGGCCCTCGGTACCTAAGCTGGTGAACGCCAAGGTGATAGGGTCCGCCTATGCCCTGATCTTCTGGATCCAGAACATTGGCCTCTGGCTCTTCCCCATGCTTATCGGCAAGGTCCTCGACAAGACCAATCCCGGAATCACCAACCCCACCGAATTCAACTACACCGCCCCTCTGGCGATGCTGGCCTGCCTCGGCGTAGCCGCACTGCTTCTCGGGCTCTTGCTCAAGGTTGTTGACAAGAAGAAGGGACTGGGCCTCGAGCTTCCTAATATCGAAAGATAGCAATGTCCGGAAAGAGGTGGCTGCCCTGGGTAGCATTGGCCTGCCTGGTAGTGCCGATGTTCGGCTCGTATTTCTTCGACGATATGTTCTCCAGCATATCGTTCATATTCAGCGACCCGTCCCATATCCAACTGGGATGGGATTCGGCTGGATACGGGCTGTACACCAGCGGGTATTCGGTCCTCTGCGTATTCGGCGGACTCATAGTCTGCGGGATGCTGCTGGACCGCTGGGGCGTCCGCATCACCGGAAGTATTTTCGTGGGGATGATGACGGCCGGGGCAGCACTCGTGCTCTGGGCCATCACATCCGGACTCAATCCTAAACAATCCCTGAGCGTTGCCTATGCCGGATGCATGCTGTTCGGCCTGGGCAGCGAGATTGCCGGAGTGGCCGTCACGCGCAGCATCGCCCGTTGGTTCAAGGACGGGCCTATGGCATTCGCGATGGGCCTGCAGCTTGCTATCGCCAGGCTGGGGACGGCGTTCGCGCTGGTGATGGCCCCGCGGCTGGTGGGGAGGATGCCCGATCAGGTCGGGCAGGACGTGCTGGGCGTCGGGCAGGACGTAGCTGGCGTAGGCCAGGACGTTGTGGGCATCGGGCAGGGTGTGCTGCCGCTGGAAGTGACGGCCAGGCCGGCGGTGCTGGGCCTCGGCCTGCTGCTTCTCGGCTGCGTGCTATGGGCGCTTTTCGTGGCGCTGGATGCGAAAAGATTCCCGGTCAAGCCGGGAATGACGGATGACGGCGAGCCGGGAAAGGACGACGGCAAGAGCGAAGGCTTCCGCCTTGCCGACGTGGGCAAGATACTCACCAACAAACGCTTCATACTGATATCCCTTCTCTGCGTATTCTTCTACAGCAGCATCATTGCGTTCAAGAAGTTCGCAGGAGCCATACTGGTGCCCCGCTTCGACGTGCCCGCCGAAGCCGCGAGCTGGATGGTCAGCATGCTGCCCTTCGCCACCGTGGTCTTCGCCCCTCTCTTCGGTATACTGGTAGACAAGTTCGGACACGGGACCAGATGGATGCTCGCCGGCGCCGTGCTGGCGCTCGCAGCCCATCTGCTGCTGGCCTTCGCGCCCCAGGGCGTACCATTCTGGGGATACCTCAGCATGGTCTTCCTCGGTTTCGGATACTCGCTGGTGCCCGCCGCGATGTGGCCCTCCGTCCCCCGCATAGTGCCCGACAAAGTGCTGGGCACGGCCTTCTCCCTCATCTACTGGATACAGAACCTGGGCCTGATGCTTTTCAAGATGCTTGCCGGGGTGATCCTGGGCAGCGCCGCAGCGCAGGGGCCTGTGCACGTGGAACTGATGTTCGTAGGAGTGTGCGTCGCCGCCCTGGCGATTTCCGCCAGCCTCGACCGAATGAAAATCGCCTGAATTTCCTATCTTTGCGTCCGGAATGTACCCGTTGCTAGACAAGATAAACTCTCCCGCCGACATCAAAGGCCTCGGAATCGAAGAACTTAAGCAGCTCTGTTCGGAGCTGCGGCAGTACATCATAGAGGTCTGCTCCGAGAATCCCGGCCACCTGGGCTCCAGCCTCGGCGCGGTGGAACTTATAGTAGCGTACCATTACGTCTTCGACGCCCCCCAGGACAAGATAGTCTTCGACGTAGGCCATCAGGCTTACGCCCATAAGATACTTACCGGCCGCCGCGAGGCCTTCAGGACCCTCCGCAAGGCCGGCGGCATAAGCGGATTCCCCCGCAGGGACGAGAGTCCCTACGACAACTTCGGCACCGGGCACTCATCCACCTCCATCTCCGCGGCCCTAGGGCTCGCCGAAGCCGCCCGCATCGACGGCAGGAAGGAAAAGGTGGTGGCGCTCATCGGGGACGGCGCGCTGACCGGAGGCCTGGCCTTCGAAGGCCTGAACAATGCCGGCGCGGCTAAATCCGACATCCTCATCATCCTCAACGACAACAATATCTCCATCGACCGCAACCTGGGCGGGCTGCATAACTACCTGCTGCGCGTCACCACTTCCCAGCCCTACAACGCCTTCAAGGACAAGGTCTGGAACGTGCTGGGAGAGAGGGGCATACGCCACGTCATCCAGCGCTGGTGGAGGAGCCTGAAGTCCTGGCTGGTCACGCGCACGGGCGGGGACCT
>JAEENZ010000174.1 GCA_016283985.1 Bacteroidales bacterium
AGCTGGTTGACGTCGGAAGATTTTGATTTGGGAAGGAGTTTCTGGGCGTTTGTAATGATCAGGATGCCTTCCTTCATCGCAGAGATATTCTTGTCGAAATCGTTCAGGAATTCGCCCCAGTCAGCGGCATCTACTACTTTGGGCGTCTGCTTTGCCACGCCTGCGGCGAGCATCTTGTTTGCAATCAGATTGGCGATGAAGGTCTTTCCGGTGCCGGAGTCGCCGAGGATCAGACAGTCCAGTCCGATCCTTGTACCGCCCTGGGCAACCTGGAGTTTCTTGTCCAGCTCGTCCAGCCGCCCGGCTATGCTGTCCTTGGCTATAAGGCCTTTCTGTGCGGATGCGGCGGCAAGCGCTTCTCCGCAGAAACGGCAATATTTGGCTTCGGGGCGGTTCTCCTTACCGCATTTCTTGCAAATCATATTATTGTTCTTTTATTTCTTTCGTTTTGGCTTTTTCGGCTTTTCTGGCAGCCTTCTTTTCTGCCTTAACATCTTTCGCCGCTATCTTGTTGATTCTCTCCACGGTCTTGACGCCTGCTCCTCCAGTCATGGCCAGTCCGTTGGCTTTCTGGAACTCTTCCACAGCTTTCTTGGTGCCGGGCCCGAACGAGCCGTCCGGCTTGCCGGTGGTGTAGCCCTTGTCGAAAAGGAACTGCTGAAGTTTGAGCACTTCTTCTCCCTTGTCACCCTGTTTGATCGGTCGGCTTTCCAGAAGGGGCTCTACCTTCTCCAGGGAAGGGAACCAAGTCTGGACCTTCTGCACTGCCGGGGCTGAAAATCTGTCGAAGCGTTCGCTCTTGGGTATGAATAAAGAGAAAACGGCAAGAATCCAAACAGTCCCGATGAAGATGAGTATCCAGCGTCTGCGTTGCCTGAGGTCGTCTTTCCAGTTGTTGATATCGTAGTCGTTGAAAGCGCCGTTCAGGGAAGAGTCAAAACTGCTTTCGTTGCTGAATGCAAAGTACAGCGGCTCAAGCACCTTCTCGTCGAAGCCCGGTTTGGTGAACTTCCGGGCCCGCTTGGCATAAGGGCTTTGGAAGAACACCGTCTTTATGCTGAAGAATGCCAGCACGGCCATCACCAGAAGCGCAAAGATGTAAAGGATGAGGGATCCGAGGAATTTTATCGCCATGAAGATGACAGCCGAGGCTATGGCTCCGCCGATTATCGGCACAATGCACCCCTTGGTGTCGGTGGTAAAGAAGATGATGGCCGCTACGATGAGTCCTATAGGCCAGAAGAATATCTCCAGGCTCAGCCCGTTCATATCGAGTATGGGATTGTCGATTATGCAGAACCCCAGCATCGTGAGCAGCAGCAGGCCTGGCAGAATGGCGAACACTGCCGTGGCGATGTACTGCAGGATGCTGCTGATGCTGAGCCCGTGCACTCGGGCCCTGCCGGTTGAAAGGATGTTGTCCGCTTCCTTGCAGGCGGCATCGAAACGTTGCACCGGAAGGATGTCGTCGTTTATCTTGCGAAGGCTCTCGAGATACTGCTGCAGGAGCTTCTCGTAGGCGAATGACGGCGACAGGTCTGCATCCGGGTTCTCCTGGAACTGAACTGCGAGAAATCCCATAAGTCCGCCCTTATCATACTCGGAGAGGAGTTCCTTCCTGCTGTGCGAGAACAATTCCTCAAGTGTGGTGACGGATTCTCCGGTGCTGCCGAAAACGTATTCCGGAGTCGTCCCGAAACCTTTGATCACCTTCATCCAGGCCGCTTGCACACGGAAAAACTTGTCTTTGGGTCCGGCCTTTTTGGTGTTGTCTTTGCTGTCGTAATCGGTGCAATACACGAACCACGAACGCTGCTGGCTGAAACGCTGCCCCTTGGTATCGAAGAATCCGGTTACATAGTGAGAACCTGGCAAAGAGAGGAAATCCGCCACTGTATTGATAATCACATCCAGCGGGATCAACCTGTTGAGAGGAGCATTGCTCTCTTTGTCCCAGTCGTTCTTCAGAGCCTCGGGATCTCCTTTGTATTTATTCCAGAAGATGTTGTATATCTTGTTGAGTATCCTGCCGACCGATTCTCCGGTCATGGCATAATCTGGATTCCCGGGGTCGTGCACCAGATTGATGTCCGCCATCGGATCCAGCATCTGCATGCGTATCAGGCTGACGGCGGTGTCTCCATTGTCCGGTGGGAATGCTTCCGCGAGCGCCTTGTTCCTCACCCGAACCCATTCCCGGAAGTACTCGCTCCCGAGAAATGAGAACGTATTGGTGTCCGGAATGGCCATGTTGCAGAAATCACCCACATCCTGCAGGGTGACCGCGCGGGTCTCCACCTTTTCTCCGTTTTCTCTCGATGTTCCCTTTAGCGGAAAAGTGTAGGTTGGATCCAGCAGGTAGATGACCGCCCAGATGCCGAGGTCTTGATCTTTCGGGTAGCGCTTCTCCACTATATCCTGAATCTCGAGCGTAAGCTCCGGATAGGGCTGGAGCCAGCGCTCTATCTGTCCGCGGTAGAGATATTTCTTCGCGAGTTCCTGATCCTCCGCCATGAAAGATGCAAGGTCTTCCGGAGTGTTGGCTATCTGATGTCTTGTAGCGTTGTAGGTGATGTTCAGGTCTTCGATGATCAGGTCCTCGTCCACGGGAACTTCCTTTCCATCCATCGTGAGCAGGATTTCGCCCAGGTCCCAGCGTTTGCCCGGGTCTCTGATGAGAAGGCCCCGGCAGATTCTGGCGAGGGGGTCCGGCATATCGGTGGGCACCGCTATCCTTCCCTTGCTCTTGGCGATGGCCATATTCCTCTCCTGCGCCTGGAACGCCCCTTCCCCCAGCCAAAGCGAGAGTATGGTCATGCCTAAAGAATAGAAATCGGCCTTGGGCGTGAGTTCGCAGTAGGTCTTGCCTTCCAGGAAGATGGCATTTTTGGGGTCGTATACCTCAGGGGCGGCATAGATGGGTGTGCGCACCTGGCGGGTGGTGCATAAGCCGTTGTCTTCCAATATGTCCGCGATGCCGAAGTCGCATAGCACGCAGTCCCAGAGCGTGCGGTCTTTCAAAAGGATATTGGCGGGCTTGACGTCTTTGTGGATGACACCGGTCTTGTGCATCTGGTCCAGGGCCATCGCAGTCTTGACCGCTATCGCGAGGATGGCCTGGGCGTTGCCCTTGATGCCGGCATCCGCGGCGCTCCCTTCGGGGAAGTACTCGAGGAGTTCGAAATCATCGCCATAGTCCACTGTTTCTGTCAGATATCCTTTTCCCTTAAGTTTCTGGAGAATGGGCAGAACCTTGGTGTTGGCGTGGAATCCTGGACGGAAGAGTTTGAGAGCGTACTGGCGGTGTTTGTCCGATACTATATAGATATCCGCTTCGCCGCCGCTGCCGAGACTCTTCACCACCGTGTAGGTCTTGCTTCCTGCCTTGACGGTATCGCCGGGGGCATGAGCGCCCTTTGGCCTGGGCGCATCGGGGCCGACGGCGCCGTCATGCCCGGATTGACCTGGCATCGTCGGCGCAGAAAGCGTCTTCTGCGGTGCAGCGAGTGTTTTCTGGATATCACTCATCGCGTTTGTATACTTTCCGTTCCCCTATCTTTTCGGTAAACTTCTGGGCTCCTTCCGTGCCTTCGGGCACGATGTCGGTGCGGACGCACTTTATCCACTTGCCGCCGAATTCCCTCACGGCGCACTGGTTGGGATTATCGTGGAGTACGTGGCACTTGTTGCATTGCCAGCACATCGTATCGTCTCTTACGATGCCATACCATGTCCTTTCTACTACTTCCATCATCGCCACCTTGCGGGCGGTGTAGTAGTTGCGCTGCTCCTGTGGAGTGGAACCGGCGGGAGGCAGCATCTCCTCGAACACTTTGTTCGCCTCATCAACTGCCTTTTGGTATTCTGCGAGGACTTCTTGCCGCGTGCGGCCTATCTTCCGTTGTGTAACCTTCGGCTTTTCCGCCGGGTTGAATCCAACCTTGGCCATGAGTTCGCGCAGGCGGAGTTCGCCTTCGGTGGGCTCCTGAGGCTCCTCCGCCCCTTCTTCCGGCGCAGAAGTCTCCAGCTCGGCTTCCAGTTCGGCCAGTTTGCCCATCAGCCTGGCCGCCTCTTGAACCTTCGGATCCTGCCTGGCTTTCTCGACTGCCCTGCGGGCTGCCTTGGATAGCGGCTGGTTGCACTGACGACAGAAGGCCCTGAAATTGCGGATGTTGCAGTTGGGGCAGATGACGCCGTCAGAAGGCATGCCGCACTCGGGGCAATCTATATCGTCCGGCCGCATAGGCGCGCCACAGAAGGTGCAGTAATCAACCAGTTTCCACCCGCATACCGGGCAGATTTCGTAGTGCGCTTCGATGGGCTCTCCGCAGTGCGGGCATGACCCCGAGGCCTCTTTTTGCCTGGTTTCGGGTTTCACCGCGCTCTTTTCGGCAGCGCGTACGCGTGTCCTGAAATTGGCTTCTTCCATCATTCCTTAAACATAAGGATCCCAGCGGCTGTCGTCTTCTTCGTAGTCGTCGTAGCCCTCCGGTAGCCAGTATTTTTCTATTTCGTCCTGGTATTCCTTGAGCAGGCCGCGGCGGTAGGCGATTATCACCTTGGATTGCGCGGATTCGTCGCCGAGTCGCAGGGCCTTCAGGCGGTACACCGCGGCATCCTTTCTGTCCTGGTCGGACGGTTTGCCTATCTCCAGGATATCTGCGAGGAAACTGTAGCAGGTGAAATCGCCCCAGGCCATTCCCCTTTCGAGGCAGCGGTAGACTTCGTTGCTGTCCTGCTCGAACCCCAGGGTGCCGTAGAAGTAGTTGTATGCCAGGAAGTAGGCGCAGGTGCCGTCGGCAAGCTTCATGCCCCGCTGCAGCTGTTCCTTTATGTATCTGGTGAAATGCCGCTTGAGTTCGGGCGTTTTCTTCTGGTATTCGTCTTCGTCGAGATCGGCATGCAGGGTGAAGCAGAATCCGCATCCGGCCTTCTTCCCCGCCTCCATCAACTTGTCATACTCATCCTCGTTCCCTCGCTGCTGATGCCATAAGGCAAGCTCATAGTAGCAGCGCAGGCAGCCATGCTTTATGCCCTCCTCGTACATCGCGGCGGCTTCCTTTACCTTCCCCAGGGTTTCGTAGGCATAACCCAGGATTGAATACCATTCGGGATTGATGTCGTCATCCTCCTTGAGCAACTGTTCGATTTCTTCCGCCACTTTCGCAGGCTCTTCCGGTGCGAGCAGTATGCCGCAGATGCGGTTGCGGGCATATCTCATCTTGGCTGCCTCGCTGCCACGCTTGATTGCCTCGTCCCGCAGGCGGGCGGATTCTTCCAGGTCGACTCTGTCTTCTGCTGTATCGCCATTGGCGTACATTACGGAGAGGGTGTTGTATGCATCTGCGATGCCTGCATCCACCGCTTCGCGGATATACTTTTCTGCCAGCTGGGCGGAGTCATCTTTCGGCATCAGCACACGGTGCCAGCGCCCGAGGACGTATTTTGCGCAGGGGTCGTCGGAGGCCTCGAAGAGCCGGATGTCCCGGTCGCTCAGTTTGAGCAGCTGTTCCTTTGTGCGGAACTGACGGAAGAAGGCCGGGGTGTTCTCGATAACGAAGTCGAGCACAAGGTAGGTGTTGAGTTCGAAATTGGTGTAGTCGCGCCCGTCTTTGGCCAGGCATCGGTGGCTTTGCCCTTCGCGGAGTGTATAATCTTCGCCTCCGTAAGTCAGCACCACTTTGCTGTCATCGACTTCCTTTACGGTGATGCCCCCGAAAAGCCTCCCGGGATCCTCGTACGACAGCTTTTTGCCGGCCTCGAGGTCGGCTTTGTTGTATTTGGTGCTCTCGCAGAACCAATTGTTGATTCCCGGGTCGGAAGGGGAGTAATCGACGTCGATTATCAGCTGGCTCCAGTTCTTCATGGCAGTAGATTTTTGTAAAGATAGGAATTTCTTTTTATTTATCTACCGTTTCTTTTAACATGCTGATAATTAGAACTTTCCTTTTGGGCCTCTGGTACATTTGCACCAGAGGTTTTGATGTAAAATATTGGCCTTAAACCACTTGGTGGAAACGCTACTTTTGCAGGAGGATGCTGCCGCGGTACCGGAGGGTGAGGAGGATGGCGCGCGCGGCCAGGTGAGCGAAGTATGCGCCCAAAAGCAGGTGTATGGCCCCCGCTCCGGCGGTCGGCAGTATGCGCCCCGCGAACCATACCCCGAAGAAGGCCGCCACAGCCCAGATCATGGAATCCCGGATCCCCTTCGAGGCGGTCGCCCCGATGTAGATGCCGTCCCAGGTGAACGCGGCGCAGCCGATCAGCGGCATCACCGCCAGCCACGGAAGGAACTGCCGGCAGGCATCCACTACGGTAGGATCGTCCGTCATCATGTGCAGCATCGGCACACCGGCGGCCAGGTAGATGGCAATCCAGATGCCTGCGACCCCGAAACTCCAGCGGAAAGTACCTCGGACCGCAGCCCGCAGCATGCCGCCGTCGCCCTCTCCGATGAAGCGTCCGGTCAACGCCTCCCCGGCGTAGGCGAACCCGTCCGTGAAGTACGAGAAAATCATCAGCAGGTTCATCATTATGTTCGCGCAGGCTAGCATGGTCTCGCCGTAACGGGATGCGATGAAGGTGTAGCCGAAGTAGATGGCGGTCATGCACAGCGAGCGCACGAAGAGGTTGGCATTGAGGTGGAAGAATCCGTTCCCGTTTTCGGCCGTTTTTCGGAACAATACCCCGTTATTCGAGGCATTTGTTCCCGTTTCAGGGCATTTCCGGGAACAAACGGGAATCCGGTAGCGGAAGATGCAGATGGCGAGGGCAAGCAGCAGACCGGAGTACTGGGCGATGACCGTGCCGAGGGCGATTCCGGGGAAACCGAGGCCCTGCCAGCTGCCGATGCCGAGGGTGAGGATGATGCTGGCGGCGATGTTGACTACGTTCACGGTGAGGTCGGCGAACATGGAACTGCGGGTATCCTGCATGCCGATGAACCAGCCTTTGAGGGCCATTAGGCTGAGGGTGGCGGGCGCCGCCCAGATGCGGATAAGAACGTATTGGATCGCCAGTGCGGCCACGTTCGGGGTGGCGTCGCGGAACAGCAGGGCTATGCGTGAGATGGGCCAGCCCAGCGCTATCATCGCCACGGCGAACCCCAGCGCCAGCTTCAGCGCCCGCCGCAAGATAGGTACATAACCATCGCCCGCCCCGAACGCCTGTGCGGTCAGACCTCCAGTCGAGGCGCGGAGGAACGCAAAGTTCCAGTAGATGACATTGAGCACCATCGCCCCGACCGAAATGCCCCCGATGAACTCTGCACTTGTGCCGGCGGCAGAGTGCAGATGCCCCGCCACGGCGGTATCCACCAGCCCCACCAGCGGCACGGTGATATTCGCCAGGATGCTCGGCAGCGACAGGCGCAGTATCTCTCGGTCAAGTGCTTTCACTAGAACCAGGGGAAGAACTTGGATACTTTTTTGCAGTAGAGGCCGTATTCCGGATATTTGCTGGCGCTGATCTGCTCTGCGAGGGCGGAACTGCCAAGGAACAGCACCACCAGAAGCAGCGCTCCGATGATGCTCCAGTTGAAGATCCCTATCCCAGCTCCAATGGAGAATACATAGAAAGAAATCCATGTGCCCTGTTCGGCAAAATAGTTGGGATGCCTGCTGAGTTTCCAAAGGCCGCAGGTGTTGAATCCCTTGTTGTAGGGCTCCGGCAGATCCTCAAGTTTCTGTCCGGCATTTATCATCGCCCATTTGTGTGTCTGGAATGCCCACTGCTGTTCGTCGGCGATGGTTTCGTAGAGGATGAATCCAAACATGAATACTGCTGCTACCGCATCCACCCAGCCGAAAGGATTGGTGGAATTCATCGACACCAAGGCAGGGAAAGTTGTCATCAGGATAAGGGCATTCTGGTAGATGGAGATGAAGAATAAATCGAAAAGCATCCACGCAGTCCTGTTGCCTTTGAAAGGCGGACCGGACCGGACGACGCTCCAGCGGTAATCTTCGTTACCCTCCCAGAACTTCCATCGGTATGCACCCTTGCGGGCGAAATTATAAGTGAGGCGTATGCCCCAGATGGTAGCAAGTACGGCCATTACCA
>JAEENZ010000175.1 GCA_016283985.1 Bacteroidales bacterium
CCTCTTCTCCGGGTGCTTTTACAAGAAGGTCCTTGACCTTCGTCCGTAGTATTTCTTTTGACATTCCTTTTATTGGATTTTAAAAAGCAGCCCTCATAAAGGGGGCTGCTCTATAGAAGCTGGGCGGTTTTATTCGCCCTTTCTTGCTGAGTACATGATCTTAAGCGCAGAGCAGCGCCGCAGCTCCTGCTTAACATCGGTGATGATACCCATGCGAACGTCCTGGTCAGCCCTGATGCAGATGGTCATGAAGGAACGGTCGGCCTCACTCTTCGAATCACGTTCTGCTGCAACGAAGTCGCGGATGTCGTCCACGGTTTTGAAAGAATCGTTGAGCTGGATACGCGCATCGGTTCCATACTGAGCCTGGAGGCTGCGGATAGGGGTGCCGATGTTGATGTAGGATGAGAGGTCTTTTCGCTCAAGCTTCACAGATTCCGATGCCTGAGGGATCTTGACGACAACCTTGTTTTCGGTTTCCCTCATCTGGGTTGTCACCATGAAGAAGAACAGGAGCATGAACACAATATCGGAGAGCGAACCGGAAGCGATTCCCGGCATTTCTTTCTTTTCGCCTTTCTTGAACATTGACATAGCTATATCCTCCTATCTTCTTCTTTTTCCCACATCCTTAGGCTCGGCCTCGGAAATCTGCTGAGGAACGAGTTCCTTGATGGCTTTCTGCTGATTCTCTTCAAGAGCAAGGAACTTCTTACCGAATTCCCTCATGGAGGCTTCGTCGCGGAGTTCGTTCACGGCCTTCACAAGCTCGTTCTGAACGGCGATGTATGCCTGGTAACTGGTGCCGCGGTCGTTCTGAAGGGAGATGACGCCCTTGGAAACTTTGCGGTTGCCTATGCCTTCGATTTCAGTGGCTTCCATGATAGGAAGGTTGGGATCGTCGGTAGGATTGGTAAGGAAGATCTTGATCTTGTCTTTGAGCTGGCTAACGTCTATGGGCTCACTACCGGCCAAAATTCTGTCGGCGGAGTTAATCTTCACAATGATGATATTGCGACGATTAACTTTCTGGTCCTCTACCTTCTGGTTGGGGTCGGGCATAGGAGGCAGACGACGGCTCAGTCCGGTCTGCGTTCCCATGGTTGTGGTCATGAGGAAGTAGCAGAGCAGGAGGAAAGCGATGTCGGCCGTTGAACTCGAATTAATCGCGGGTGTTTTCTTTGCCATAGTCCGTTAACCTTTTTTGTTCGTGATCGCAAGACGGATTTCACCAACAACGATGGAAAGAACTGCCACGATGCCGGCGAAATATGTCAGGTATAGAATCGTATCGGTAAGTTTGAGGGTGGCCGCAGAAGGCTGCTCCAGCATTCCCATTGCGGGTGCGCCGGGGGCGATCAGGTATGCGATGAAGCATACCGCGGCCACTGCCACGAGCCCGAGGCCCAGCTTGACCAGGCTCTTGGGATCGTTGATGGCGCCCACCACGAGGCCTACGATGACAACGGCTGCAAGTGCGAGGCCCACCATGCAGTAGGTCCAGCCGAGCAGGGTGTCAACGCTGCCCTCTTTCCAGCCGCCGGTGAAGCCCAACACGAGGAGGACCACACTGACGACGATGAGGATCACCATCGCCCATTTGAATATCTTGTTATAGCTTTTCATTATTTCTTTCCGTATTTGGTGAGTACATCGATGAGGCTGATGGAGCTGTCTTCCATGTCGATGGTGATGCTCTCGATCTTAGCAAGGATGTAGTTGTAGAACACCTGAAGGATCATAGCGACGATAAGACCCGCAACGGTGGTGATAAGGGCGACCTTCATACCGCCTGCCACGACGTTCGGGCTGATATCGCCTGCTGCCTGGATGGCGTCGAATGCCTGGATCATACCGATAACGGTTCCGAGGAATCCGAGTGAAGGGGCGATTGCGATGAAGAGGCTGATCCAGCTTAGGCCGCTCTCAAGCTCGCTGTTCTGCACGGAGCCATAGGAGACGATGTTCTTCTCAACCACGTCGATTCCCTGATCGTAGTGCAGGAGACCCTGATAATAAATGCTTGCAACAGGTCCGCGGGTATTGCGGCATACTTCCTTTGCCTTCTCGATTCCGCCTTCCTCGAGAGCCTTCTCGACTTCGGCGATGAGCTTCTTGGTGTTGGTCTTGGAGAAGGAGAGATAGAGGATGCGCTCGATTGAAAGGGCGAGACCGATGACAAGGCAGATGATGATGAGGGACATGAAGCCGGCACCACCTTCTATGAACTTGGTCTTGAGGGCCTGGGTGAGCGGAACCTCGGGAGCACCGGCGGTAAGGGCTGCCAGATCGTTGGCGGGAGCCTGTGCTACTTCTTCCGTTGCAGCCTGCTCAGGAGCGGCGGCATCCTGTGCAGAAGCAATGTTGGCAGTGAAAGCCATGAGGGCCATTGCTGCGAGAATCATGAAAAACTTTTTCATAACTTGTTTTAAGTGATTTAATTGATAATGTTTATTTGATCGATATTTTTTCTCAAATGCATAAAATCAACGCAATTTAGCAAAAATATTTCATTTGCCAATACTTATTTTGATATTTCCCCCTTGAGGTTTTTCTCCAGAAGACGCTTTACTTTTTCATTATCAGCGCATTCCCCCATCAGAACAAACAGTTTCGCAAGTCCACCTTCGGTGGTAATGTCGCTGCCTGACACCACTCCCGCTTCCTTCAGGGCCTTGCCGGTGGCATAGAGGTTCATGTTCACGTCGCCGGCGAGGCACTGGGTAATGTTGAGGAGTATCTTCCCGCTTGCCGCGCTCTCGCGGATGATGTCTGTGAACCAGGGTTTGGAGATGGCGTTGCCGGAGCCGTAGGTCTCGATGATCACCGCGCGTATGCCGCTGCCCAGCAGCACGTTGCGCGCAACCTGCTCGGTGATCCCCGGATGCACCTTGAGTATGGCCACGCGGGTGTCCAGATCGGTATGTATGGCCAGGGCGGCATTCTCCGCAGGATAGATTATCTGAGACTTGTTGTAGCGTATGCTGATGCCTGCCTCGGCCAGAGGCGGGCAGTTGGGGGAGCGGAAGGCGTCGAACGCAGTGGCATTAACCTTGGTGGCCCTGTTTCCGCGCAGCAGCTGGGAGTTGAAGTAGACGGCCACTTCCGGGACCATCGCCCGCCCGCGGTCATCCTTCGCGGCAGCCACCTCTATGGCGGAAACAAGATTCTCCTTTCCGTCCGTACGGAGGCTACCCACAGGCAGCTGGCTTCCGGTGAAGATGACGGGTTTGGCAAGGCCGTCGAGCATGAAACTCAGCGCCGAGGCGGAATACGCCATGGTGTCGGTGCCGTGAAGCACCACGAACCCGTCGTAATCGTCGTATTTTTCCTTTATCAGCATCGCCAGGTCCTTCCACATTCCCGGCTCCACGTCCGAAGAGTCTATCAGCGGATCGAAGGTGAAGGAATCTATCTTCAGCGTAAACTTCTGAAGCTCAGGCACTTCATCCAGTATCTGCGAGAAGTCGAAGGGCACCAGGCCGTGCCCGCTTTCTTTCATCCCTATGGTTCCTCCGGTGTAGATGAGGAGGATGGCCGATTTGTCGTTTTTGCTCATAGTGCGAACAGTTTTTCGGCATTTGCAGTCGTGACGGCTGCAACGGTTTCGATGTCAACCCCTTTCACTTCCGCAACCTTGGCGGCTATGAGGGGAATGTTTGCGCTCTCGTTGCGCGTTCCGCGCAGGGGCGTGGGTGCCATGTAGGGGGAGTCGGTTTCCAGGAGTATGCACTCCAGAGGAATCTGGCGCACCGTTTCCGGCAGGGAGGCCTTTTTAAAGGTGATGACCCCGCCTATCCCCACCGACCAGTCGCCATAGCGGCGGATGCGGCGGAACGTTTCGATGCTGCCGCTGAACGCGTGCAGGTTCCCTCGCAGTCCAAGATGCCGGCAGTCGTCAAGCACCTTGAAAAAGTCTTCCGTGGCGTCGCGCAGATGGATGTTCACGGGCAGGTTCCACGCCGCGGCCAGTTCGAACTGGACCCGAAGCGCCTCTTTCTGCTCCTCCTTGAAATCGGCCCCGTAGTGGTAGTCCAGGCCGATTTCCCCAATGGCGACGGCCCCGCGGCCCTTCCAGGCCTCCAGGGCGTCGATCTCGTCCCTCCAGTTTTTATCCACGGAACCGGGATAAAGGCCCAGCATGGGGTAGAGCACGCCCGGATGCCTCTCCACGGCGGCGTACATGGCATCCCTCTCGCGGGTGTCGATGTCTGCGAGCAGCATCTTGGAAACCCCGGAGGCGAGGGCCCTTTCCACGAAAAGGTCCTGTTCCGCACCCGGGAAAGCCTCGTCGGTGCAGTGGGTATGCGTGTCGATGAACACCATTTCTGCAAAGTTACGATTTTCTTGCATTGATGGTACACCGCCCGGTCAGGTCCGTGCAGATGAATCCGTCCGATTCCAGCAGCACCGCGATGCGGGCGACTTCGTTGTACGGCTTGCCGCTCAGGTAGCACAGTTCTTCGAGGTCGATGCCCCTCTTCCTGGCTATCATGTCCGCCAGGCTGCAGATGGAATCCAGTTCCGATGCCTCCACGCGCGTGCCGTAGAACTCCGCCACAAGGCTGTGGAAATCCTTTTTCCTGCGCAGGTCGTACCTTCCAAGCCCGAGCTGTTCCCCGAGTCCCGCGAGGCCGGTTATCGCCTCCGCTGTGCGGGTGCGTATCAGAGCGTTGCACCCTGCCGAGCGGGGGTCGTCCACCCGCCCCGGAAGGGCGAAGACGTCACGCCCGTAACTGTCTGCCAACCTGCAAGTTATGAGCCCTCCTCCGTTGGCTTTCGATTCCACTAGCACCGTGCATCCGGCGAGCCCTGCGATGATGCGGTTCCGCCGCACGAAGGTGAAAGCCACGGGCGAGGTGCCGGGAGGATAATCGGTTACCAGGGCGCTCCCGGGAGATGCCACGATCCTTTCGGCGGCCTTCCTGTGCGCGGTGGGATACAGGTCGTCGATGCCGCATGGCAGCACTGCGATGGTGCCCAGGCCTGAGTCCAGCGCGGCCAGATGCGCCGTGATATCCACCCCGAAGGCCAGGCCGCTGACGATGACCGGTTTCGCGGGTGCCTGCGAGCATGCGTCCACTATCTTCTTTGTCCAATCCCGCCCGTAAGGAGATATGTCCCTGGTGCCCACCACCGCTATCGCCGGCCTGTCGGAGAAGACCTCCTTCGGAGGGGATGAACTCCTGTAATAAAGACCGGCAGGGCAGTCCGGGCAGTCCCGGAGCAGGGGAGGGAAACCTTCTTCCGTGCATGCGATGAAACGGCATCCCATGCCCTCCAGCCTTTGCAGTTCCCCGGCCGCTCCGTCAAACGCGGCTCGGTTTATCTTTCCCCTGTATTTGCTGTGCGGGCCCAACACCTCGTCGGCCTCTTTCGGAGAGAGGTCGAAAACCGACGATGCGGACCCCAGTTTGGAGATTAGACCGGATACATACAGGGGTTCATATCCGAAAATCCTCCCGAGCGCGGCGGCGCTGATCCTTTCCTTCACGATGTCTTCCATGCCCGCAAGATATGCAGAAAAAAAGAAACCCCCGGGGGTAAGACCGGGGGTAAAAACTCAAATAAATGTTTGACCTATGCTAATCCACTATCAATAAGGCATCTCCGTAAGGACCGAAGCGGTAGCCTTCCTGAAGAGCGACCTCGTAGGCATTCATTACGTTTTTGTAACCTCCGAAAGCGGCGACGCACATCAGCATCGTCGACTCGGGACGGTGGAAATTGGAAACGAAAGCATCGGGGATGGAATAGGAGTAGGGAGGGAAGATGAACTTGTTGGTCCAGATATCGTTAGCCTTGACCTCGTTGGTCGTGGTGACGTATGTCTCCAGCGCACGGGCCACGGTGACGCCGACCGCCAGGATCTTGTGCCCCGCCCTCTTGGTGGAATTGATTTTCTGGGCAGCCTCTTCCGAGATTATCATGCGCTCCCCGTCCATGCGGTGCTTCGACAGGTCTTCCACGTCGACTTTGCGGAAGTGTCCTATGCCCATGTGGACGGTGATGAAAGTTTTCTCTATGTCCTTGAGGATCATGCGGTTGAAAAGCTCGCGGCTGAAGTGCAGGCCTGCCGCCGGGGCGGAAACCGCACCCTCATGCTCTGCGAAGATGGTCTGGAAATTCTCCACGTCTTCGGGTGTGGGATCTTCCTTCACCCATTCGGGAACGGGCGTCTTGCCAAGGGCGAAAAGATTAGCCTTGAATTCGTCGTACGGTCCGTCGTAGAGGAAGCGAAGGGTGCGCCCGCGGGAAGTGGTGTTGTCGATTACCTCGGCCACCATGCTCTCGTCTTCGCCGAAGTAGAGTTTGTTGCCTATGCGGATCTTGCGGGCGGGCTCCACTATCACGTCCCAGAGTTTCTGTTCCTTGTTGAGTTCGCGGAGCAGGAAAACCATGATGTCGGCTCCGGTTTTCTCCTTCTTTCCAAGAAGCTTTGCGGGGAAGACCTTGGTGTCGTTAAGCACGAAAAGGTCTCCTTTTCCGAAATAATCTATGATATCCTTGAAAATCCTGTGCTCGATTTCTCCCGTTTTCCTGTGGAGAACCATCAATTTGCACTCATCCCTCCAGCGTGTAGGCTCGGTTGCAATACGGTCCTTCGGAAGGTCGAATTTGAATTGCGATAATTTCATTGTTCAGAAGATAATAGCTTTTATTATACGCCTGAACGATGGTAAAAGTTTCAGTCTTGCAGCACTTTTTACACCCTAGCCTCGCGAAATACTTCCAGAATGGAAGGATAAGTGTCTGCCAGGAAGGGAGGAAGGCTCGATTTGGCCACCCAGCTCGCCTTGGTAATGTCTTCTTCGCGCTGTGGAGTGAGGTTCACCGGATCGGTATAGAGCATGTCGTACCACCAGGTGTGCTTCAGATGCCAGATGCCGTCCCGCAGGTAGCAGTGGTCGGTCACGCAGATGAGGTCCCTGAGCTCGAGCTTGTCCACGCCGGTCTCCTCCTGAACCTCGCGCAGGGCCGTCACCTTGATATCCTCGCCATCCTCCTGATGTCCCTTCGGCAGGTCCCAGAGGCCGTTCCGTTTGATGAGAAGGTAGTCCCCGCGGCGATTGCTCACAAGCCCTCCGGCGGCATTCACCTCCTTGAACTCGGCGCATAGGCGGTGGTAGACTTTGTCGGTGTTGGAAGCGGGTATGTAGATGCGGCTCAGCTCCGCGCTGCTCTCGAACATCAGCACCAGGGTGTGGATGTCGATTTTCTCCCCGAGATGGAACTCCACGGCATTGGGGTCGGAGAGGGCCTGGTCTTCAGGGTCGCAGATGATGATGCAGCGTTTTTCGAAGTATATCCTGTGCATGTAAAAATTGCTATCTTTGTGCCTGATTGCAAATTTAGCAAAATTACTCTTATGAGCGCACAATACAGCAGTAAACACGGCATCGTTCCCCGTCCCCAGGCGGAGCTCTACATGGCATTCACCGACATGCGGTCTTTCCTCGCCATGCTTCCCGAAGACAAGAAGGAGGGCGTTACCGCCGATTTCGACACCATCTCCGCCACGGTGCAGGGCTTCACCATCGGGGTGAAGGTCACGCGTCGCGAACCTTATAATTATATTGAGTTGCAGGACAACGGCGCCCCGTTCCACTTCATGGTGTCTCTCCATTTCGACCAGGCCGACGATCCCGGCAAGACGGATTTCCATATCGACCTGCTGGCCGACCTGAACCTGATGATGAAGATGATGATTGGAAACAAGTTGCAGGAGGCTCTCGACAAGGTGGTGGATGGACTCTGCGGTAACATCGGTTAGGCTCAATCCCTTCAAGGGTTGCGACGGTCCGGACGGCGCTCCGGTGCCGTGGAACCGCTATGGCCGCATCCTCTCCGAACGCCCCAACTTCACCCTCGACCCCCTCTTCCACGCGGGTTGTTACTACGTCCAGGATTCCTCCGCGATGTTCGTCGGACACCTGTTCCGTAAACTTGCACTGGGAGTGTGTGGAACTAATAGGCACGCCTCAGCGTGCCCGGCGGAGGACGGGACGGAGCCGCAAAGCGGCGATGTCGGTAGTCCGGGAGCCGCGGGGGTCTATCAGGGGGCAGAGCCCCCTCAAATGCATAAAGACAGGCCCGTAAGGGTCCTGGATTTATGCGCCGCACCTGGCGGAAAGACGACCGACATCGCCGCCTCCTGCCGCGAAGCCCTCGGCGACGCCTTCGAGCTTACGGCCAACGAAGTCATCAAGTCCCGCGCCTCCGTCCTGGCAGACAACGTGGCCGTCTGGGGCGACCCCAACGTCATCGTCACCAGCGTGGATCCGGCCGTCATCGGCCGCATCATGAAAGGCTACTACGACGTGATCGTGGCCGACGTCCCCTGTAGCGGCGAAGGCATGTTCCGAAAGGACCCCCGCGCGGTGGCAGAATGGACCCCGCAGCTCCCCGGCATCTGCGCCGCGCGCCAGAAACGCATCCTCGCGGACGCCTGGCCGGCCCTGAAGGAAGGCGGCCTCCTGATCTACTCCACCTGCACCTACGAAGACTGCGAAAACGACGATAACCTGGAATGGGCCGCACGCGAGCTCGGAGGTGAGATCATCCCTTCGGAAGATGAATTTGCGCAGTACGGCGTACGCCTCACCCGTCACGGCAGCCTACTGAAGGCCGGCGAAGTGCCAGGGGAAGGCCAGTGGGCCGGAGCCCTCATCAAGACCGCAGAGGCCCCGTCGGCAAAGTGCAGACCAGCCGACCTGAGGCCGCTGGAAAGCAGGATGCAAAATTTTGACGGCGGCGAGCCCAGAGTGGAACTGGATTTGCAGCAAGCATTGAAATATCTGCACAGGGACGCGCTGTTCCTGCCGGACGCCCCCCTGGGAATGCTGGTGGTATGCTACCGCTCGCATCCCCTTGGGTTTGTGAAGAATCTCGGCTCGAGATGCAACAACCTTTATCCCAAGAGCCGCAGGATACAGATGGACGTATGAAAAGACTGATGGCGATAATACTGGCTATGGCGAGCCTGGGTGCAACGGCCCAGACCGCCGCCCAGTTCAAGGAAAAATACGACCGGCAGGTCCGCAGCGTCGGGGCTGACGGAGTGGGAGTGGAGTACATCCTGGGCAGATGGGCCGCCGCCTATCCCGACGACACCGACATGCTCGAGGCCCGCTTCAACTACTATCTCGCCAAGTCCCGCACGGAGGAGGTCCAGAAGATAGATGCCACCAAATACCTCGGTCAGAAACCCGTTCTCTCCCTGAAGGACTCCCTGGGGCGGAAGGTCAATTATTTCACCGTCCCCATGTTCAGCGATTCCCTGTTCCGCCTGAGCCAGAAAAGCATAGACCGGGCGATAGAACTCGCTCCGGACGCCCTGGTGTACCGCTTCGACAAGATCACGGCGCTCGCGGCTTACGAAAAGGACAGTCCGGACATGGCGGCCACGGCGATGCTCGACCTGATAGACTACGATGCCGCCAAGCACCCAAAATGGGTTTTCAAAGGCGAGGAGGTGAGCAGGGAAGACTTCGAGTCGGCGGTCCAGGAATACTGCTATCTGTTCTACAGGACGGGCAGTGCCAACTCCTACGAGTCTTTCCGCATCCTTTCGGAACGCATGCTGAAGGATAATCCGAAGAGCGTGCTTTTCCTGAACAACCTGGGCGCCTACTGGCAGGTCGCCCGCCACGACGACAAGAAAGCCGCAAAATACTACAAGAAGGCGCTGAAGCTCCACCCGGGAGATGAAACCGCCACGGCGAACATGAAGATTATAGAGAAAAACAAATCCAAAAAGTAATAGTATGAAAAAGATCGCATTGTGTATGATCGCACTGATGACCCTGGCAGCGTGCCAGAACAAAGGGGAGAAAGTCCCCGCATTCGACCTCGGCAATCTCGACACCTCGGTTGCTCCCGGCGAAGACTTTTATAAATATGCCACCCATGGCTGGCAGGAAAAGAACCCTCTGGGCGCGGAATACAGCCGTTTCGGTTCTTTCGACCAGCTCCGCGAGAACAACGTCACGCGCCTGAACGACCTGTTCGCATCGATGGCCACGATGAAAACCAAACCCGGCAGCATCGAACAGAAGATAGTGGACCTCTACAAGCAGGGTCTCGACTCCACCCGCCTGAATGCCGAAGGTGCGGCTCCGCTTCAGAAGTATATCGCTGAAATCCAGGCGATCGAGGATAAGAAAGGACTCGCTCAGCAGCTTGCCAAGATGCAGTTGGAAGGCGAAGGCGGATTCTTCGGCGCCTATGTGGAAGCCGACCTCATGGACAGCAACAACCAGATCCTTTACATCGGCCAGGGCGGCCTCGGAATCGGCGACAGGGACTACTACGTCAAACCCGAGAACGCGGCCATCAAGGAAGGATACAGGGTGTTCCTCAACAAGGTCCTCACACTCGCAGGTGTGGACAATGCACAGAAAGTGGCAGACAACACCGTTGCCGTCGAGGATTACCTCGCACAGAATTCATGGACCCGCGAGCAGGAACGCGATATCCCCAAGCTCTACAACCCCATGAGCACGGACCAGATCGTGGCCGCCTTCCCCGGCTTCGACTTCGCAGCCTACTTCGAGACAGGCGGCATCCCCGCACAGGAAAAGATCGTAGTGGCCGAGCCTTCCTTCTTCAAGGCGTTCAGCAACTATATCGAAGCTACCGACCTCGAGGTTCTGAAGGATTACCTCGTAGCTCACCTCGTGAGCGGCGGCTGCGGTGCCCTGAGCGATGATTTCTATGCCGCCAACTTCGACTTCTATTCCCGCCAGATGGCCGGTATCCAGGAGCACAAGCCCCGCTGGAAGAGGGCTATGGCAGTTCCCAACGGAGTGCTCGGCGAGGCTGTAGGCAAGATGTACGTGCAGCGCTACTTCCCCGAATCTTCCAAAAAGCAGATGCTGAAGCTCGTCAAGAACCTCCAGGCAGCCCTCGGAGAGCACATCGACTCCCTTGACTGGATGGGCGAAGAGACCAAGGTCAAGGCCCATGAGAAGCTGAACAACTTTACCGTCAAAATCGGTTATCCCGACAAGTGGAAGGATTACAGCACCCTCGAGGTCGATCCCGAAAAGAGCTACTACGAGAACCTCCGCGCCGCAAGCCGCTGGTACGTGGCCGACAATCTCTCCAAGCTCGGCAAGCCCACGGACAAGACCGAATGGGGCATGACTCCCCAGACCGTGAACGCCTACTACAATCCTACCACCAACGAGATCTGCTTCCCTGCAGCCATCCTCCAGCCTCCGTTCTTCAACCCGGATGCCGATGATGCCATCAATTACGGTGCTATCGGCGTAGTGATAGGCCACGAGATGAGCCACGGATTCGACGACCAGGGCCGCCTTTTCGACAAGGACGGCAACATGATCAACTGGTGGACGGACGAGGATGATGCCAAGTTCCGCGCAAAGGCGCAGAAACTCGTCGAACAGTTCGATGAGGTCGAGATCCTGCCCGGCGTTCACGCCAACGGCCAGTTCACCCTCGGAGAGAACATCGGCGACCACGGCGGACTCAGCATCGCCTACACGGCCATGGAGAATGCCATCAAGGGCAAGAACGTCGGTCTCATCGACGGATTCACCCCCGCACAGCGCTTCTATCTCGGCTATGCCACCGTGTGGGCACAGAACATCACCGACGAAGAGAAGGCCCGTCTGACCAATCTGGACGTGCACTCGCTGGCAGAGAACCGCGTGAACGTCTCTATCCGCAACTTCGACACCTTCTTCGAGGCATTCGGCATCAAGGAAGGCGATCCTATGTTCCGCCCGGAAGAAGAGCGTGTCCACATCTGGTAGTTTCATAGCTTCCAAACTCCGTTTCAAGGGGAGGCTGGCAGTGTTTTCCATCGCTGTCAGCTTCCTCGTAATCATCCTTTCCCTCGCCATCTCCGCCGGGTTCCGTAAAGAGATACGCGGGGGCGTATCCTCCCTGACGGGAGACATCCAGCTCACCTCCCCCTCGTCCAACATCTATGGCAGCGACGTGTGTGTGAACGCGGATTCGACCCTGATGGAGGGGATTCTCGCCCGGAAGGGCGTCGAGGCGGTCACACCCGCAATCTACCGCGCAGGCATCATCCAGAACGGCGAAGACCTGCAGGGCGTGCTTTTCAAGGCGGTGCCGTCACGCGACAGCGCATCGCTGCGGATCGGCATCCCCCGGAGCCTCGCCCGCACCCTCCGGCTGAAGGAAGGGGATGCCGTGCGGGGATATTTCATCGGGGAAAGGGTGCAGGTGCGCAATTTCACCGTGGACGGCATCTACGATGGCCTTGCCGACAATTCCGGCAGTCCGGTTGTGCTGGCATCCTACGAAGACATCCGCCGTGTGAACGGCTGGGATGAAGGGAAGGCATCCGCGCTGGAGATAACCCTATCCGACCGCTTCAGGGACCGCCGCTCGCAGAAAACCAAAGCGGTGGAGATAGCAGGATACGCCTACGGGCGCGCCTCGGACGAAGACGATCCCACGCTTGCGATAGCCGCTGCCGACAAGTACTACAACCTCTTCGACTGGCTGGACCTCATCGATTTCAACGTACTGGTCATCCTAATCCTGATGGTGCTGGTGGCCGGTTTCAACATGATATCCGGGCTCCTCATAATGCTCTTCCGCAACATCTCCACCATCGGCACCCTGAAGGCGCTGGGGATGAGCGACAGGGGCATATCCGGAGTATTCCTCAGGGTATCCGCCCGCACCGTGCTGAAGGGGATGCTGATCGGCAATGCCGCGGCGCTTCTTTTCTGTCTGGTGCAGCATCTCACGCACTTCATCCGCCTGAATCCGGACAACTACTTCGTGTCGTTCGTGCCGGTGAGCGCGAACTGGATGAGCGTGCTTGCGGTGGATGCGATTGCCTTCGCCGCCATCATGCTCCTGCTGCTGATACCGTCGCTGTTCATAGCGCGCGTGGATCCCGCGGATACGGTACGTGTGAAATAATTGTTAAATTTGCAGGCTATGTCCATGCTCTCCAGAATGTGGTTCCCGACTGCGGTGGTGTCTCTCGCCATCGCGGCGACCGTCGCGACCACGGATCCGGTGGAGAGCACGTTCGTAGTCTGCGAGTCTCCGGTGGCCTATCAGGACACCGTCAAATATCCCCTTGGTGCCTACAAACTGCGCCGCAGGGGCAATTTCTCCGCAGAGAGCCTGCCGGACAGCGTGCTCAAAGCTCTGGGCATAACCCTCTCGTTCGAAGACGAGGACGATACGATTCCCCGCATCTTCGCGAGGGACACCATGGTGGTCCCGGATTCCCTCCGGGAGATAGATCCCTTCCGCTACAAGTATTACGTGGCCCTGATCGACTCGCTCACCCACCGCATCGTGAGCGATTCCCTGAAAAAGTCGTACGACAGCCTCATGGTCGCGCTGGATACCCTCCACGCCCGACTTGATTCTGCCGACCGCCACATGCTGGACTCCCTCTACTACCGCGATTCCACAATCCGCGCCCGGGAGGCCTTCCTCGCCTGGTATAACGGCCTCAGCAAGGAGGAGCGCAAGAAATACGACTACGAGCAGAAGGTCAAGCGCAAGATGGCCGTGGCCGATTCCCTCGGCAAGATAAAGGAGGAGAAGCAGGCCGTCCGCGACAGCATACGCGAGAATACCCCCAGGGTGCTCCTGACCTTCGCCATCCCGGACTCCCTGAAATACAAGCGACTCATCACATGGAACGTGGACCAGGAATTCCACGACGTGAAGGCGCGGGTGCCGGACACCACCTACAACAACTATTTCTACGACTACGCCTTCCGGCGTGAGGACGTGAACGCCACCTGGCTGGGCGTGGCCGGATCCGCGGTGCAGCCCTACGACTATTTCAAGCGCAGGGAAGGGGAGAGTCCGGAGTTCTACTCCTGGTATGAACCCTGGACCCAGAGCGCGAAGAACATGCAGATGTTCAACACCAAGACCCCCTACACGGAGCTTGCCTACTGGGGGACCCTGATGGCGGGAGACGCCAAGGAATCCGACAACCTGCACATCTTCACCACCAACAACATCCTCCCTTCCTGGAACTATTCCATTCTCTACGAGAGATGGGGAGGCGGGGGAATGCTGAACAACGAGACGGTGAAGAACAAGACCCTGGCGCTTGGGACCAACTTCATCGGCGAGCGCTACCTGATGCATGCCGGGTTTATTTCCAACAGCATCTCGCAGAAAGAAAACGGCGGCATAGTGGACATCACGGAAGTGAGGGATACCACGATAGACGCCCGCGAAATGAAGGTTACCCTCGGCAAGGCTTCTTCCGAGATAAAGAAGAAAACCTTCTTCCTAAACCAGCAGTACCGCATTCCCTTCACCTTCATCAACACTTGGAGGGCCCGCAGGGACTCCACCTTCGTGCCTGATACCACGGAAGACATCACCACAGCCTTCATCGGGCACAGTACGGAATGGACCAGATACGGCAGGCTTTACACGGATGCCATTTCCGCTTCCGATGCAGTCGGCCGTGCCCTGTACGATAACGTTTTCAACTACAATCCCACGGCATCCGACGATTCTTTGGGGCTTTCTGAACTGGACAACAAGTTCTTCATCCGCCTCCAGCCCTGGTCGGCCGATGCGGCGGTGGCCAAGCTGGATGTCGGGATAGGAGACAAGTTCCAGACGTATTTCGACAGTACCGCCACCGGCAACAGGTTCCGCGGCAACTCTGTCTATGCCTATGCAGGGGCTAACGGCCGCCTCTTCCGCAACATGACCTGGAACGCGCGCGGCCAGTTGTATTTCGCAGGATACCATGCCGGCGACTTCAATATCAGAGCGAACGCGGACTACCGTTTCTATCCTTTCCGGAAGGCGCGCACCAGCCCCGTGGCGTTCGGCGCCACGTTCAGCACTACGCTGAGCGATCCTGACTATTATCAGCAGAACGTGTATTCCAACCACTACAAGTGGAACAACGACTTCGGCAAGGCTTCCGTCACCAAGGTGGGTGGGCACATCGACATCCCTTACTGGAAGTTCTCCGCCGGCCTGAACTATGGCCTGCTGGCGAACAAGGTCTACTACGATACCCTGAGCATCGCCCGCCAGAACGCCTCTGCGATGAGCGTGCTCTCCGCCAACCTGCGTAAGGATTTCGTAATCGCGGATTTCCTGCATCTGGACAACCAGGTGCTGTTCCAGGTATCCTCCAACGAAGAGGTACTGCCGCTTCCGCGTCTGGCGCTGAACGGGAAATATTTCATACAGTTCATAGTCCAGCGCGACGCCCTCAAGCAGAAAGTGCTGGAGATGCAGATAGGCGCGAACGTCCTGTATAACACACCGTGGTATTCCCCTGCCTGGAATCCGGCCCTGGGCGTGTTCCACAATCAGAACAAGGTCCGCTACGAAAACGGTCCCATCATCGACCTCTTCGTGAACGCCCAGTGGAAGCGTGCCTGCATCTTCATTAAGATAGAGAATGCGGCCATGCGCTGGTTCGACACGGCGGATTACTTCACCGCCCATCATTACATCAATACCCAGAGAGTTATCAAGTTCGGCCTCTTCTGGCCGTTCTACACCCAGCCCGGAAAGGGTGGAGGATCGACCAGCTCACAGGGAGAAGGCCGGTCATTACCCGGAGGTGGCAACTTTAGAGGAATGGAACAGTGAGGAAGGAACCACATAGCATAGCGATGATAGTCCTGGTACTGGTACTTACGGTCGGGTCCATCGTTGCTGACGGATATGCCAAAAAGCTGAGGCTGGCCCGCGCTGAAACCGCAGCCACCGACACCCTCCCGAGGGGAATGTGCGTCAACTACATAATCAGCCCCTACGATTCCCTGATAAAGGTTTACTCCGATTCCGCCGGTCTCGACTGGAGGCTGGTCGCCGCGGTTATCTACCACGAATCCAAATTCGACAACGACGTGCGCTCGCACCGCGGAGCCACGGGGCTGATGCAGATGATGCCCTCCACCGCCGAATGGCTGGGCGCGGGCGATATCTCCGACCCGATCGAAGGCGTGCGTGTTGGGACATTGTATCTGAAGCGCATCCACAACGCCTACCGTAACCATACCGACGACCCGGTCGAAAGGCTGAAATTCGCCCTTGCCGCATACAACGCCGGAGTCGGCCGCATCCAGGACTGCATAAAGTTCGCCGCAATCCGTGGCGTGGATTCCTCCAGCTGGGACAACATAGTCGCGTTGATTCCCGAGATGAACGACGACTCCATCCTGGAAATCGATACTATCAAATTCGGCAAGTTCAAAGGCGACGAAACCATCGCCTACGTCGAGAACGTCCTCTCCAAATACGAGCAGTACAAGCGTCGCGCCGCGCGCTAGCGCGTCAGATAGACATCATCCCCCGGCTCAGCGAAGAGATATTGTTCGCGGGCGAGGGTTTCGAGGGTGTCGCGGTCGTTGCTGAGCACACGGATCTGGCGGTCCAGGTCGTTAATCTGTTTCTGATAGTAGCGCATCTCCTTGTTCTGCCTGTGGATGGTGAATCCGGTGCCTATCAGGCGCACCACACTGTCTTTCTTGACAAACAGGATGATGATGCAGATTGCGGTGGAAATAATGAAATAGCGGAGGAAGGAACGCTTCTCGTGGTTGTTCCCATCCTTCTCCCTGTTCCATATATCTTTGCTGACCTTCGACATTATCGCAAAAATAATTAAATTTGTAGAGAATAACCAAAAAAGATTATGAAACCTACATTGTTAGTTCTTGCTGCCGGAATGGGCAGCCGTTATGGCGGACTCAAACAGATGGACGGCCTGGGTCCCTCGGGCGAAACCATCATCGATTATTCCATCTACGATGCCGTGAAGGCAGGATTCGGAAAGGTGGTCTACATTGTCCGCGAATACTTCCTCGAAGACATGAAAGCCCTTGTGGCCAAGAAATATTCCCACGTCAAGTGCGTGGACGGCACACCCCTGGAGTTCGTTTTCGTAACCCAGGAACTGGACAAGATTCCTGCCGGCTTCACCCTCAATCCTGAGCGCGTCAAGCCCTGGGGTACCGCCCATGCCGTGCTGATGGCGAAGGATGTGATCAAAGAACCCTTCATCATCATCAACGGCGACGACTACTACGGAAAGGACTCCTTCAAGGTGGCAGCCGAATGGTGCCGTGCGCATGAGAACACCACCGGGCAGTATGCCATCATCGGCTTCGAGCTGGACAAGACCCTATCCGAGAGCGGCAGCGTGTCCCGCGGCATCTGCCATTACGATGCCAAGGGCGTGCTCACCAGCGTTGAGGAGCACCTGAACATAGCCAAGGAGGCCGACGGCAAGATCTACGGAGACAACTCCGTGAACGGCGACACGCACATCGTTCTGGACGGCAAGGCCCTCTGCTCCATGAACATGTGGGGCTTCACCCCCGATTATTTTGCCAAGAGCGAAGCCATCTTCAACGACTTCTTGAAGGCTAACATCACCGAGTTGAAGAAGGAATTCTACATCCCTTACGCCATCGACTGCATGATCAAGGACGGCAGCGCATCCACATCGGTGCTCTCCACCCCCTCCAGTTGGTTCGGCGTAACTTATAAGGAAGACCGTCCCGGCGTGGTGGCCAAGTTCGCGCAGTTGGTGGCCGATGGCGTTTACCCTTCACCCCTCTATTGATATGGCACGCCGCGGAAACTTTGATGTGCTGAGCAAGTACGCCTGGTGCATCCCTTCAGGAGGGGATATAATCATCCTTGTCCTGATGTTCCTTCTGGGTGCGTTGATCGGCACCGGAGTGGTTTTCATCGTAGCCCTTTTCATGGGCGGGAGTGCCGATACGTTCGCGGCCGAGTATGGAACCCTCATCTCCTATCCCATCATGTTCATCCCTCCGATGATGTGGGCTGCAGGGCAGAGCCGCCGCAACCGCATGGAGTACAAGGGCCTGGCCCTGGACAACGGCAACGTGGCTCCTCACGGCTGGCTCCTCTGCGTGCTGATGGTGATGGCGGCCACTCTTGCCGCCGGGATAGTTGGAGACCTGTCCACATCATGGCTGCCGCCCATGCCCGCATGGCTGGAGCAGGCCCTGAAGGGTCTTACGACCGGCAACTTCTGGATCAACTTCATCTGCGTGAGCCTCTTCGCCCCGTTCTTCGAGGAGTGGCTCTGCCGCGGAATGGTTGAGCGCGGCCTGCTCGGACGAGGCGTAAAGCCGGTCTGGGCCATAGTACTCTCGGCACTGTTCTTTGCAGTTATCCACCTTAACCCCTGGCAGGCGATTCCCGCCTTCCTGCTGGGATGCCTGTTCGGATATGTCTACTACAAGACCGGCTCGCTGAAGCTCACCATGCTGATGCACTTCACGAACAATACCTTCGCCCTGATCATCGGACACGTGGATTCGCTGGAGAATGCCGAGACTTGGATGGACGTGCTCGGCCCCGGCTATTGGTATTGCTTCGCCGCCGCCGTGCTGCTTCTGGTGCTGGTGGTGATGGCTTTCGCCAAGATTCCTCTGGAAGGCCGCAAGGGAGCCTTCGAGGTGCTGCCTTCGGCGTTCGAAGACTGATTTTGCCGTTGCCGCGAGATTCTGTCGTTGCTGCCAACCTGCTGGTTTTCAGCACTTTACCATTAGGTCTCTGGTACATTTGCACCAGAGGCTTTCACGTAAGTAGCAGGGTATCAGCAGGATAGCGGAAACGCCAAGGTTAGTGTATGCGGAGGATGTCCGCTCCGCGTTCGGCGGCGAGGCGTTCTGCGTATTCAGAACTGGTGTATTGCCCGGGAGCGAAAGGATTGGGCGTATGCGTGAAGCGTTTGTCCGCTACGCCGACGAGGATGGGGCGGCCGAAGTGCCTGAGGGCTGGCAGATTTTCCAGCAGTTCCCAGTTCTGTTCCGCAGTCTTGGCAAAGCCGAAGCCCGGATCCAGGATCCATTCGTCAATGCCCAGGGCTTCGGCCTTGGCTGCAAACTGTTCGAAGTATTCATCAACGGCCTTCACGACACCCTGGGGATAGTCGGTCAGGGCATCCATCGAGCGGGGATTGCCGCGTTTGTGCATGGCTATGTAGGGGAGTCCGAGTTCCGCGACGGTGGGTAGCATCGCCGGGTCGTCTTCGCCTGAAGAGATGTCGTTCACGATGAAGCGCCCGATCCGCCCATATACGCGCCGGACGATCTCGGCGCTGGTAGTATCTATTGAAACGGCAGGTGTACCCTCACCGACCGCTTCGCTTGCTCCGCCACAGGCCCACGCAAGCTCCGCCCCACCGTTCGCAGAGCTCACGGTTCCCCCTCTAAGCCGAGGGTGGCGTAGGTCCTGTGAGGGTACACCTGCCGTTTCTACCAGAGCTAGTGCCGGTTCGAGCCGCTGCCATTCGGTTTCGACGGGGACGTCCGCCGCGCCGGGGCGGGTGGAGACGGCGCCGAAGTCGATGATGCTGCAGCCGCGGCCCAGAAGCGCCTTTACGCGCCGCCTGATCGCCGCAGGCGTCATCGCCCGCGTCTCCTCCCGGAATGAATCCGGCGTCAGATTGACAACCCCCATCAGAATCATAATGCAAATATAATTATTATCTTTGTACCCTATGCTGATCGTACTCGAAGGCCTGGATGGGGCCGGAAAATCCACCCAGGTGCGAAAACTCCGCGAATACCTCGGGCAGAAGTGCCCGAAGCTGGAATACATACATTTCCCGCGCTATGAAGCTCCCGTTTACGGGGGGCTGATAAGCCGGTTCCTGCGTGGGGAATTCGGGCCCATTGACCAGGTGCATCCGCAGCTGGTGGCTCTTCTTTTTGCGGAAGACCGCCACGGCGCTGCTCCGCAGATCCGCGAGGCCTTGAGCAACGGTTCCACCGTGCTGCTGGATCGCTACGTCTATTCCAACATTGCCTACCAGTGCGCCAAACTGTCGAATGCGAATGAAGCGGAAGCCCTTCGCGAGTGGATTATCAACACGGAATTCGGCGAGTTCGACGAGCCGCGTCCCGACCTTAACATCTTCCTGAACGTGCCCATCAGCTTTGTGGAAAAGAATACCCAGTCTGAGCGCAAGGGCGCCGACAGGGCCTACCTTCATCATGCGCAGGACATACACGAAGCGGACATCGAGTTCCAGAAGCGCGTGCGGGCTATGTATCTCCGCCAGGCGGAGGTGGACAAGAGCCTGCAGGTGGTGGACTGCTCGGACGCCGATGGCGGAATGCTTCCTCCGGACGATATCTTTGCAAAGATCAAAACCCTGGTAGACAGCAGATTATGAACGGATTCAAGAGGATATGCGCGGTTATCATAGGGATGGTCCTGCTGGTAGCGGGCATCCTGAAGATGATAGATCCCGTAGGCTCCGGCCTGGTGATGGACGAGTATCTCAAGTTTTTCCATCTGGGTTTCCTGAAGGGAGGTTCCCGCTTTATCGCATGCGCGCTTGCGCTGGTAGAGAGCCTGCTCGGCGCCGCCCTCATCGCGGGCGTCTGGCGTAAGGTGATCGCTCTCGCGAGTGGCGGTCTGCTGGCCCTGTTCACCATCCTCACCATCATCCTCTATCTCGCCAAGCCCAACATGGACTGCGGTTGCTTCGGGGAAATCATCCATCTGAACCATGCGCAGACCCTGCTGAAGAACCTGATACTGGATGCCCTCTGGTGCCTGGCTTTCATTCCCATGGGGAAACTGGGCCTGCCGCAGCGCGTCAAGTACGTAAGTTTCTCGCTTGCAGCGGTTTCGCTGGTGCTGTTCCTGTTGTTCAGCGCCCTTTCCATACCCCTGCGGGACTACACTGACTACAAGCCGGGGGTGGAACTGGACGAGCAGCCGCTCTTCTTCTACGATGCCAACTACGTGTATGCGGATTCGCTGGCCTTGGAAGGTAACGTGCTGGTGGTATCGGCCTACGACGCTCTGGAGAAGGCCAAGGCCGACCGCATCGCGGAGTTCGCCCGCGTGGCATCGGAAAACGGCTTTACGACGCTGCTGCTGATGGCTACTACGCCTGATGAGATCGCGGAGCAGGGGATGAATCCCGCCCTTCTGGCCAGTACCTACTTTGCCGACCGCAAGGAGCTTCTAACGCTGAACCGATCCAACGGGGGCGTGACCTACATTGCCGACGGACAGATTATCCGCAAGTGGGCTTTCCGCAATCTTCCGGCTTCCGATGAACTGGCCGCCATCAAGAAGAAGGCCCCGATGGATGTGCTGCTTGCGCGGCAGAATCGCACCAGGGCCCTGTTCCAGGGGTTCACCCTTTATGTATTCGCAGTATTGATGCTGCTCTAGTAAACCACTACCTGATAAGGCATTCGCGCTATGACCTGAGGCTCTGCGAGCTTCTGGAATGCCTTTACGTAATCATGCTCGGTGGTCTGCCCGAAGGCGGCCATCAGGCTTTCCATGGTGGTGAGGGGCTTCGGATACTCCAGCACGCAGACCTCACTTGCGCCGATGGATGATGCTGCGTAGCTTATGGCATCTTCCAGTGTGCCGATCTCATCAACAAGCCCTATCTGAAGTGCATCCGTTCCGGCCCAGACGCGGCCTTGGCCGATTTCATCCACGCGCTTCTTCTCCAGGCTGCGGCCTTCGGAAACGATGGTGGTGAACTTGTCGTAGATGGCCTCGATGCTGCGGAGCATATAGTTGTATTCCGCCTGGTCGAAAGGACGGGTGAGGCGGGTCATGTCTGCATGTTTGTGGGTTTTTGCTGAATAGATGCCCACGTGAGCAACGTTCTTCAGGGTCTTGCTGGCCTCGGGAATCAGCCCGAATACGCCGATGGAGCCGGTGAGTGTGGTGGGGTCGGAGAATATCTTGTCGCAATTGTTCGAAATCCAGTATCCGCCCGAAGCGGCCAGTTCGCCGTATGAAGCGATGACAGGAACCTTCAGCAGGTCAAGCTCATGCTTGATCTTTTCGGATGCCATCACGCTGCCGCCGGGGGAATTCACGCGAAGCACCACGGCCTTGATGCCCTTGTCGGCGCGGATCTGGTCGATGACCTTGGTAAAGCGGTCTCCAGCAACGTTGTTCAGGTCTTTCCCGTCGACAATCTCACCGTTCGTGTAGAGAACAGCGATCTTGTCCTTGGCGCGGAAATTGGGGACTACCTTGGCATTGGCATAGTCGGCGAAGGGGATGAATTTCACGTCCCGGAAGTCCTTTTCGACCGCGAGGGCGGCCAGGCGCTGTTTGAGGGAATCACGGCTGAAAACGCCGTCCACCAGCCCTGCGGCCAGGAAATCCTCAGGCAGGCAGAGTTCCAGATTGTCCACCATCTTGTTGAGGGCTTCCAAGGATATTCCCCGGCTCTCAGCTATCGTGGCGCCGATGGTCTCCCACATGGCGTTCACCATGCGGTCGTACTGCTCCTTGTTCTCCTCGCTGGGAGAGTTGCGCACATACATCTCGCCCGCTGATTTATACTTGCCGTGGCGAATGAGCTGCATGTTGAGCCCCGCCTTGTCCAGCAGGTCCTTCAGGTAGAAGGACTGGGCGCAGAGGCCCACCATCGACACGTTACCTCCCTGATATTCAGATAGATATATCTTGTCGGCCACAGAGTTGAGGTAGAAGTTTCCTATGCCGGGATCTTCGGTCCAGGCGATGACGGCCTTGCCGCTGCGGCGGAAATTTTCAAGCGCCTTGCGGAGTTCCCCCATCGTGGAGATGCCGGTGGCGCCGCCGTCGGCTTTCAGGTAAATGTATTTGACGCCGGGGTCAGCCGCGGCGATGTTGATGGCCTGGATGGCCTTGTAGATGCCCAGCGTTGTCTGCATCTGCCCCTGCACCATTGCCATGGGGTCGGCAGGGAGTTCCTGCTCGGTGATGGTCACCTCGGACAGGTCTATGGCCAGGACACCGGTTTTAGGAAGCACCGTGCTTCCCGTGGTTCCGGATGCGGCAGATCCGATTATGCCTGCAAAAATGAGAAACACGAGCAGGTTGACGATCAAAAGGCCGCAAATGACGGCCAGGAGCATTTTCCAAAACTGTTTCATGCGTAGCGAATTATCTTTTGTGCAAAGATAGCATTTTCCGAACTGAAACCCGATTATTTTTTTAACTTTGCAAAAAGACTAAACCAATCATTAAATATTATGGCAAACAAATACGCTGGAACCCAGACCGAGAAGAATCTCCAGGCCGCATTCGCCGGAGAATCTCAGGCACGCAACAAGTACACCTATTTCGCATCCGCCGCCAAGAAGGAAGGATTCGAGCAGATCGCAGCCCTGTTCCTGGAGACTGCCGATAACGAAAAAGAGCACGCCAAGATGTGGTTCAAGGAGCTCGAGGGCATAGGCGACACCGCTGCCAACCTTGCAGCTGCCGCAGAAGGCGAGAACTACGAATGGACCGACATGTACGAAGGCTTTGCCAAGACGGCCGAGGCTGAAGGCTTCAAGCCCCTTGCAGCCAAGTTCCGCATGGTGGCAGCCATCGAGAAGAGGCATGAGGAGCGTTATCGCGCACTGCTGAAGAACGTCGAGACCGCACAGGTATTCGAGAAATCAGAGGTTAAGGTATGGGAATGCCGCAACTGCGGCCACATCGTGGTCGGCACCAAAGCTCCCGCCATGTGCCCCGTATGCGCACATCCTCAGTCCTATTTCGAGGTTCACAAGGAGAACTACTAATTATTGTAAACGGGCATCTAAACCATGAAGCCCAATCGCGCCAGGCGGTCGGCCATTTCGGGGGTGCCGCCAAGAAGACGCACGGTGAATGAGGTGAATTCGCGGCGGACGGCATAGTCGCCGCGAATTTTTTCAAAAGCTCCAAGGTCGGCGCGCAGCGCATCGGAATCCGCGGTAATATCATAAGTATGCAACACGGCTTCGGTCAGTACTTCCTGCACCGTCTTGCCGGCTGCATCTATTTTAAAATCAAGCGTTTGCGGAGGATTGGGAATGCCGCTGGCCTTCCAGTCTGTTAAAGGCAGTCCGAGCACGGAGGCAACGGTGCGCACTGCAGCGGTGGTGCCGTTGGCCTTACCGTCGGCGGAGTAACCTGCGATGTGTGGGGTGCTCAGGTCCAGCATACGCACCAGTTCCGGATCCAGCTCCGGTTCGCCTTCCCACACGTCCAGGCATGCGCCGGCAATGCGTCCGTTGGCCAGCGCGGCCTTCAGCGCCTTATTGTCCACCACCGGGCCGCGGGAAGAGTTGACCAGTATCTGCGAAGGCCGCATCGTGGCCAGCCGGGCCTCGTCGAACAGGTGCCAGGTGGCATCCGGGCCGTCTTTCTGCAGGGGTACGTGGAGGGTGATTATGTCGCTGTGGGCAACCAGATAATCCAAATCAACGAATGCGGATGGCCCTTCGCGTCGGGCACGCGGCGGATCGTTCAGAAGGACCTTCATCCCCAGGATCGAGGCCGCCTCGGCCACCTTGCTCCCAACGTTTCCGACACCCACCACGCCCAGCGTCAGGTCCGAAAGCCGGAGCCCCCGGTTCCGCGCGAGCGTCACCAGAAGGGAGGTTATATACTGCTTCACGCTCCAGCTGTTGCAGCCCGGAGCGTTCCGCCAGATGATGCCGTTGGCCTCGCACCAGGCGGTGTCGATGTGGTCGAAACCTATTGTGGCAGTGGCGATTACCTTCACCGCCGACCCCGCCAGCAGGCCCTCGTTGCAGATGGTGCGGGTGCGGGTGATCAGCGCGTCGGCATCCTTCACCACCTCCGCTGTCGTCTCCTTTCCGGGGAGATAGACCACGTCCGCGTAGGGCTCCAGGGCCCCGCGCAGGAACGGAATCTTGTTATCGCAGATTATCTTCATTTGAACCTGTCAGGATGCGCCCAGAGGCCCAGGGCGGGGTTGGAAATGTAGTAGATCTCTTCGCCGTCCGGCATTATGTTCCAGCCGTCCTTGAGGCTGGCGATGGGGTAGCGGGCCACCATCTCGTCGTAGCTGCAGTAGCCGAATCCTACACCCTCAATCTCCTCGCGTGTCATGCCCGGGCCGGGGCAGTAGGTTATGGAGAAGCGGCCCTCGGACGAGCCGTGGATGAGGTGGGCGGATGCCCCAAGGTTTTCCTGCAGGTCGGCGTTCTCCTCTGTGCACTTCAGCGTGTGCGGAGTGCCCTTGTAGCCGTACTTGCGGATGAGACCGTCGATGGTCTTGTCTTCGCCGAATTCCTTCAGCGCGGGCGCGAGGATGATCAGTTCCGCCCCGTCGGCAAGTGCCATGCGGGTGCGGTAGATGGCCTTGTTGCCCAGCCAGGTGCTCTTGAACTCGTCCGGGTCGAGGTAGACCACGCACTTTTTTATGGGATGGTCCACCATGATGAAGTTGGTCTCCAGCGACAGGTCCGCAGCTTTCTGGAAGCACTCGAAATCGTCCCCGATGAAGAGGCCCTTGAGGTCCATCTTCCCGGTGGCTTCGTTCTTGGCCAGCACCGTAAGTACGTAGAATATAGGCAGTTGGCTGATGAAATGCTGCCGTGCGTATTCCAGGATGGCACGTACCGGACCGCCTGCGCGCCCCATGATGCGCTCCATGCCATAGGATGCGCCAACGAAGTGGCTCTTGTTGATGCCTTCGCTTCCACCTGCGCCCACGAATATGTTCTTGGTGTAGTTGGCCATGCCGATTACCTCGTGGGGCACCACCTGGCCTATGGAGAGGATCAGGTCGAAGGACGGATCCAGCAGTAGCTTGTTTACCTGCGCAGGCCAGTCGTAGTGCACCTTGCCTTCGGAAACTTCTTCCACGTAGGATGCCGGCACGGTGCCGACGGTCACCACGTCGTTGCGCCAGTCGTGCACGCGGAAGCGGTCCGCGGGCACATGCCCGAACATTGTCCTGATCTGATCCGGAGTCATGGGGGAGTGCGTGCCCAGGGCGGGCAGCACGTCGGTCAGCGCATCCCCGAAGTAGTCGTATACCATCTCGGTGATGGGCCCGGCGTAGGAATTGAACCTCGTGAAATCCGGCGGGATCGCGAGCACCCGCTTGCGGGCTCCCATGGAGTCGAACACCTGTTTGAGCACCGCACGCACTTCTTCCGGGCTGATGCAGTCGTTTTTCGAACCTCTGGCGTAATATAGCATTTGAGTAATGTTTCTCTTATTCGCAAAATTAGCAAAAAACGGTGTAATACACAAAGTGCAGAAATACTGTTGCGGATTCGGAACAAATCGTTATATTTGTGGGAAATTTCTAACAAGTATAACTTTTATGACTGAAAACGACGGCAAATACATCTTCGGTGTGGTGAAGGTGGGAGACAAGGGGCAGATCGTGATCCCGCGCGATGCCCGCAAGATCTACGACATCAAGCCGGGCGATGCCCTGATGGTCCTGGGAGACCAGAGAGGCATGGCCCTGCTCAAGACGGAAATATTTCAATCAGTAATAAACCAGGCCATGGAGGGCCTTTCCAAATGAGAAAGAATTGGTTGGACAACCTGCGTTGGGTAACGGTACTGCTCGTACTGTTCTATCACGTGATCTATTTCTATAACAACAAGGGCGTATTCGGCGGCATAGGCGGATTCGGTCCGTATCCGGAATGGCATCAGTATCAGGATGTGGTCATGTACATCCTTTATCCATGGTTCATGCCCCTGCTCTTCATACTGGCAGGCATCAGCGCACGCTATGCCCTGGAGAAGCATTCAGGCAAGGAGTGGTTCGGTACCCGCACGCGCAAGCTGCTGGTGCCCGGCACGATAGGCCTGTTCGTCTTCCAGTGGATGGTGGGTTATTTCAATACCGCCGTGGCCGCAAACGGAGCTCTGGACGGCGTGACGGGATTTGCCCGTCTGATCATGTTGGCCATCAGCGGCACGGGCCCGCTCTGGTTCATTCAGGATCTGTGGCTCTTCTCGCTGATCCTCCTGATCATCCGTCCTCTGGACAGGAAAAACCGCTTCCACGACTGGTGCGGAAGGGTGTTCGGAGGCAAGGCCGGTATAGTCTGGATCATCCTTCTGGGCATACTTTTCTGGGCCGGAGAGCAGCTGATTATCAAGAATCCCAGGCCGGAAAGCGCGGACGGGCTGTACAATCTCTACAAGCCCCTGTTCTACTTCATTCCGTTCCTGATGGGATACTTTATCTTTGCGAACGACAGCGTGCATGAGACCCTCGGCCGCGTGTGGGCGCCGCTTCTCGGCTGCGCAGTGGCGGTCGGTGGAGTGCTGATCGGAACCACCTTCGGACAGGACAACACCACGCCTCAGTACCTCGGAAGCCCGCTGAACTGCCTCTACGGCTGGATGGCCTGCCTTGCCATGATGGCTTGGTTCAAGGCCAGGTTCGACCGCACCGGAGCCTTCGCAGGCTACATGACCCGCTCCAGCTTCGGCCTATATATAGTTCATTATCTGGTGATTGCCAGCCTGGGCTACATGATGAAGGTCTACACCCAGCTGCCGCCGCTGGCCATGTACGCCATACTCACGGTGGCAGTGTTCACACTGTCCCCGCTGATCTACGAAATCATCAGGCGTATCCCCGTCGTCCGCTGGTGCGTGCTGGGGGAGAAGAGGACTAAGGCATCCGGGAAATAATTTCTTCTTCCGTCACCAGGTTGAAGTCTCCCACGATGGAATTCTTCATCATCGCGGCGGCGGTACTGAAGTCAAGACAACGCTGGGACTGTCCCGGCCATTTCTGTGAGGCGTGGATGTAGGCTGCCACAAAGGCGTCCCCCACGCCCACGGAGTCTATTATATCGTTGATGTCGAATATCTTGGTCCGGTAGATGGTGCCCTTGCACCAGAGCAGGGCGGAAAGGGTGTGGTGGCTGGTGGATATCTGGTTTCGAAGGCCCAGCATCATCTCCCCGCAATGAGGGAACTGGCGGTGCATCTCTTCAAAATACCGGCCGTAGGCCTCCATATCCAGTTGAGTATCTTCGAACATCCCGTCTTCCGGAATCTTGGGTACGCCCGTGGCCACCTCCCACTCGTCCTGGTCGCCGAAGATGTAGTCGCTGAACTGCATCAGGGCGTTCAGGGTGGTGTGGGCATCCGCCCCCTCGTATTTCCAGAGGTTGCGTCGGTAGTTTATGTCGCAGGTGATGCGGAGGCCCATCTCGCGTGCCGTGCGAACCGCCTCGAAGGTGGCGTCGGCGGCAGATTGGGACACGGCGCAGGTGATGCCGGAGCAGTGGAAAGTGCCGGTGCGGCTGAAGATATCCTTCCAGGGGAACATGCCGGGCGCGGAAGACCAGAAGGATGACCCTTCGCGGTCGTACACGACCAGGGCCTTGCGCATGTCAGCCGCCTTTTCGAAGTAGTAGGTGCCCAGGCGTCCTCCGCCGCGTACCACGTCCGAAACATCGATGCCGTAGTACCTGAGCGTGCGCAGGCAGGCATCTCCCACCACGTTCTGGGGGATGCGGGAGACGTATCCTACCTCATTGCCGAGTGTGGCGAGGGATACGGCCACGTTGGCCTCGGAGCCGCCGAACTGGCCCTCCCACATACCTGTCTGTCCTATGCGGTTCGCCCCCGGCGGCGACCACCGCTGGAGGATCTCCCCGAAAGTAACGGTCTTTCCCACTTACTGCTGTTTGGGATGGATCTTCTTGTAGATCTTGAGTGTTGAAAGAAGGCTGCCGAATTCGGTCTTGCTGATGTGCGTGGCGCGAACTATGCCTTGGCTTCCGGTAGGAAGGCTGAATTCGAGGATCTTGGATGTGAGAAGCCTTCTGGAAGTGACGGTTATGGTAACGGGATCCCCGGTAGGGTATGCAACGCTGAAGAGTCCTGTGAGTTCCTTTTCAGTGAGTCTCTCTTCCTTGAACCAGGTTTTGATCTCTTCCATCTTGGCAATGGCTTCCTTGAGAGTGCCTCCAAGGGGAACGAAAAGCTCGAAAGCGGGATCGAAATCCACCTGTATGATATCGGTGCCGACACCGAGGTGCCCGAGCGAAAGATAATACATGCGCGGGTCTTCGTCATTCATGTAGAAAACTTCCATTTCGATCGCATCGATCGCGGTATCGTTTTCAAGCTGGGCAATCTCTATCCTGGGACGGAGAACCTTGTTTTGTGAAAAGCCTGCGATTGCAACGAAGATGAGTGCAAGGGTGAGGAAAAAGCGTTTCATATTCCGGTCTGTTTCAATGTTCAATGTGCAAATATACAAATTACGCTCCTAAAACAAAAAAAGTGTTATCTTCGTGCAAGATTCAACGGAATAGGGATTTCCTGAATATGAAACGATTTGTGATCCTTTTGTCAGTACTGATCCTTGCCTTCAGCAACCCGATGGCCGCGCAGGTCAGCGCAGGAGCGGGCTATCTGAAAACACACGTGTCCGGCGAAAATGACACGTGCTCCGGAGATGGTTTCTATATGGGCCTGTCTTACCGGATTCCCCTTATCGGCAGTTTCTCTTTGGCTCCGGGCCTGTATTTTACAAGGATAGAAGAATCCGGGGGAGCATTTGTCTTTGATGACACTGTGATCTACAGTGACTATTTCATCGAAAAGGCCCTGGTCGTTCCGCTGAATCTGCAATGGAGCGTCGACTTCCCGTACGGAATCCGGGGCCTCATCCATGCCGGCCCTTCCGTACAGTACGGGCTTCAATGCCAGTCCCCGTCCGGCTCATACAATGTCCCTGACAAAGATATCTATGACGAAGACTATGGCTTTGCCCACCGTCGCTGGAACGTCCTGGCAGGTGCGGGTTTAGGGCTGTCTTTCCCTTTCAAAGCCACATCGCGGCTTTTCGTAACCGCCGGTTGGGATTATGGTTTTGTGAACCTGTTCGTGAATCCCAATCTCAATTCCAACCGCTCACTCTGGAAAGTTGGGCTTGGTTTGGAATTCTAGGCTGCCGGAGTATTGAACCTTTGGCTGTGTTTTGCATCTAATTCATAAACACAGATCCAAACCCTTATGAAATCTCATCCGCTCCGAACCATTGTTTTAGCATTGGCCTGCTCTTCCTTTTGTCTTGAAATGAATGCCCAGCGCATCGTATGTGACGAAACCTGCAAACTGGCCGATGCTCCGCCGGCAACAGCGGCTGCTGTTTCCCCTAAACCATCACAGACAAAACCAGCCGCATCCACAAAGAAATCGACCGTTACTGCGGCACCTGTAGTAAAGGAGGAGCCCGGCTTTGCCGTAGTCAGTCCCGTCGGCCGATCCTCTGTGAAGATGATTCAGCAGGCTCCGAGGCTCCAGACGCTGGACGGAAAGACCATTGCCGTGGTTGGCGTAAGTTTTATGACAAGAGTTACCCATCCTGAAATCAAACGGCTCATTCTAGAGAATCATCCGTCAGCAAAGGTCATCCTCCTGGATGAAATCGGCATCGCCGGTCCTTATCCAGCCCCTGGTGTGACACGAAAGGCAAAAGAAGAGTTCCAGGCAAAACTGAAGTCGATGGGAGTAGATGCCGTTATCTCCGGAAATGGAGGCTGTGGCCTTTGCACCCCCAAGGAGACTGGTTCCTGCATCGCAGCCGAGTATCTTGGCATCCCTTCCGTGATTATCGCGGGACCCGGCTTTGTGGACCAGGCTAAATATACGGCTCTCAACAACGGCGTTCCCGTGATGCGGGTGGCGCAGTACCCGGGTGCATTCGCAACCCATACGGCCGATGAACTGATTAAGAATACGCGCGAAATCCTTTGGCCGCAGATCGTGGAGGCGCTCACCAAGCCCATTAGCGAAGAAGAACGTTCGGCCGGCATTTCCGGAAACAAGGGTGATATCCGTGACGATGCCTTCTTCGGAACGTTGGATGAAGTCAATGAATACTTTAAGGAAATGAAGTGGTCCGACGGTCTCCCCATCGTTCCGCCAACGTTCGAGAAAGTGGAGTCTTTCTTGAAATTTGCCGATATGAAGTGGGATGAGACCGTCGCCATTCTCCCCATCGCGCACAGGGACACGAAGGTCTGGCACGTGGCCGTGAATGCCGTTATGGCTGGCTGCAAACCGGAATACATGCCTATTCTGATTGCGCTGACGAAGGGCCTTGGAGACGGAAATTTCCGCCGAACCCTTGCCAGTACGCACGCCTGGATTCCCTATAGCTGGCTCAATGGACCGGTGGCACGGCAACTCGGCATAGACAGTGGTCAGGGGCAAATCAACGAGGCTGCCAATATGGCCATCGGCCGTTTCATGAATTTGGCTTTGATGAATCTTTGTGGCTATTACGTAAAGCAGGACAGGATGGGCACCTTCGGCTATCCGATGTCCTGGTGTATGGTGGAGGACGATGCCGCCTGCCTTCGTATCGGCTGGAAGCCATATCACGTCCGCAAAGGATTCGACATCAACGACAATACCATCACCCTGGGTTCGACGCTGCTTTGGGGCAATAATATGGCACCCTCTACGACCAATCCCCAGAAGGTGATGGAACTCATAGCCTGGGACATCAGCGAGCGCAGTCAGTTCGCCCTGGGCAGCGGCCGCCAGTTCACCTTCCGCACAATCTTGATGACGGAACCGGTGGCGGCCATTCTTGCTGGGAGATACAGGAGTCCGGAAGCACTGGAGAAGGTCCTGATTGATGAATCCCGCCGCCCGGTGAAAGAAAGGGCTTTTGCCAACTATTATGCAAATCCGGGCGGAGCCAAAGACGGCGGCCAGCATAATCTAAGGCAGTATCAGGGCCATATCCGCAAGGATGAAGGTGGCGAAATGACACCCACCCCGGAATGGTACGATTCTCCCGAAAGCGAGCAGATGACCATCCCCACCATGAAGCGCGGAATGACAGCCTTCCTCATCACCGGTGATGCGGCCCGCAACAAGGTGCAGACTATGCCTGGAGGTGGATATGCTACTGTCAAGATTGAACTGCCCCGTGCCTGGGACAAGCTGATGGCGGAACTTGGGTATCAGCCACTTAAAGAGTATTACATTGATTAGAGACTGTGAGGAAGGCCCTGTATATCGGTAGTTTTCTATTGGCTCTCTCCCTGCAGCTTTCGGCGCAGGAAGTGCTCAGCCCGGCCAGAATTCAGGCAAGGGCAAATCGGAGGCATTTGCCTTCGCTGGGGCTTCCGATACGGACGGATGGGGGATTTGATGCCATCGTCCGTTACCGGGATGAGCGTTGGGAAGGCTCCGATTCACTTAGGGCAGTCCCATGCTGGACAATGTGGGAGATGATGCCTGACAGCCCCTCAGTACCTGAGCATCTCGGCGCCATCCTCTCATTATGCCGCAGCTGGGCGGCCGAGAAGCCGAAAGGGCCTGTCGATATAGTCTATGGGCCATTTAAAGGTGGATGGTTTGTCTCCATGTGCAGGAAAACCCAAAGCCGACTGGGGTGGAAATCCATTGCGTTTTTGATTCCACCGGACGGAATAGGGGAAGGTAAGAGCACCTACGATTATAGCCACAGCATTAACTGGCTGGAGCATCAGATCAGTTACAATCTGTATCCCAAATTGCCAGTATATCTTCAGGAAATCATTGAAGAAATGACAGCCATGGAACTGCTATGTCCTTTCCAGGAATTCGATCCTGCCATGAATGAACGTCCGGAACAGGAAATAGACTATGACTGGGAGGCCGATTCCCGAGAACCATAGATTCTTTAAATGAGCGCATCAGCGCGAACGGCGGAGGCCAGTCCGCAACGGGTAAGGTCGAATTCTATGCCCGGGACCTTACCGGCATTTCGGCCTCCCAGCCACTTCTGGCGGGTAAGGTGTCGCCCCTAAAAATCGACCTTGCCCAAAACCACGTCAGGATTTGTGATAGAAGCTGGATGATCTTGCGCAATATGTTGAAAATCAGGGAATACTTTGCAGACGAAAAGAGAACTGTGTTCTATATGCAGACGCTCAAAGATGACACACGACCACGCGTGACATAGCCCGTGAAGCGGGAATCAACTTGAGCAATCTGTACCACTACGGGCGCTTCATGACTCCCTTGGAAGCCAAAAAAATAATCGCAACCGGGCCCTGGCAGATTACACCAAAGAGCCCCGGCACACAGGGCACCGGGGCTGACAGAAAGAAAAGAACGGTTATCGTTTAAACTCGAACCGTATGTCGGCGGGGATATTCTCAAGAGCCAGGCACCGGCGGTCCGCATCGTAGTCGGCGTTGCGCTTGGAGTATTGGGCTTCAAACTCTTCGGCAGCCGCTTTGTCCCCGGTGGCCTGAAGCTTGAGCACCAGGGCGGTAAGGTCTGAAAGGGCGGACTCCATCTTCCCCAGATCCAGCGAGTACTGGTTGGATGCCTTGCGATTGTAAGCTCCTGCCTGCCCCAGATAGTTGTAGATGATGATATTGGCACGGCCAAGTGCCGAGTTCTCACCGAAGCGTTCGGAGCGGAGAAGGGAGGCAAAGAAGGTGACAAGGGCGTCTTCCTTGGTAAAGAGGTGATGGATGTCGTAGTGGTTCTGGAGTTTGCACACAAGAAGAACTCCGGCAGCATTGGCTTTCACTTCTTCAAGGGTTTGAGCAACATTGCCGAGGGCTTCTTCCACACTGCCCATGCCATTCACGGTTTCTTTCACGCCCAGGCCATGAGCCACTTCTCGGAAAGCGATGTTCCATAAGAAAGCGTCCGAAGACAGGTGCTCGGCGGCATCGGATTCCAGCAGTGTTTCACCGGTAGGAGCGACGATATGGTTGTACTTGGCTCTGATGATGTTTTCCAGCAGGATAGTGCGGGTGCCGCGGTCGCGCTGGACATCCGTATCGAAGGGCAGGTTGAGCGCAATGACTTTCACGCCGGCATTGGCCTTTCCGGCATAGTAGAGGGCGTCACAGGAGAAGATGTTGGAGCCGGTACCGGGCTGGAAGGTCTTGTAGGCCGGGTCTCCGGGAAGATCCTCCTGGAATTCACCGATGCGGGAGACATACTGCATCAGTTCCTGGGTGTGGGCCTGGTTCTTCAGCAGGACAAAGGCTTCGTAGGAGCGCTTGATGCCCAGCAGCTGGTCGTCCGTCACTTCGTTGGGGCCGATGACAAGGTCCATCTTGCTGTCGTACATGTCCAGCCAGGCCAGAGAACTTTCATAGTATTGATCGGTCTTAAGGGCATCGGCCTTGCTCAGCAGATACTTGGCTACGCTGGGCTTGATGGTGATGTCGGCAGCAGCCTTCAGGTAGTTGCCAATCTTGTCGATATGCGCTTTGTAGGCGTCGTGGTACCAGACGGCTTCCAGGGAGCCGTCAGAGGTGCGGCGGACGAGGGTGTAAGGGCTGTTCTTGTCGGGATTGTCCCAGGCATCGAACTCGTCCTTTGTCATGTCCGCCGGATAGAAACCGGCGCTGGGAAGCGCATCGGCATAACCTTCCACGAAGGATTTACCGGTGGTGCGGTCCCATGGGCCGTAGTTGATTTCGGCGAAGGTCTTCTGGACAGGGTCTGTGATGCCGTCCAGGAGGACCTGCTTGTCGCCGAAGTACTGTTCCCAGTAGATAGCGTCCACCTCGTCGGCGGCGAAGCGGTAGAGATTCAGCACCTCCTTGCCGTTGTCGGTGATGCCGCTGAGGTCGGGAGCTTCGATGGGTACCACGGCGTAATCTGCTACGCTGCGGGTAAACGGGGACTTGGTTTCATTGCAGGAGACCACTGCTATCAATGCGAGAGTGGTCAGGATCAAATTCTTCTTATTCATTGTATATGCGTGTTTAATCAGTTAGACAATATGCAGTGAACCGGCGGCGAACAGTACCAAGTAACCCAGTACGACGCTGACCATGCCGATGATGATGCCCATGCGGGCCATGTCTTTCTGCTGGATAAGGTTGGTGGCGTAAGCCAGGGCATTCGGGGGCGTGGAGATGGGCAGGATCATAGCGCTGCTGGAAGCGATGGCTACACCAATCAGGACGGTGGAGGTGCCGCCGATGGCTGCAAGTTTATCTCCCATGGCCGTGCAGACCACCACCAGGATGGGCATCAGCAGGGCTGCCGTGGCAGAGTGCGAAATGAGGTTGGAGAGGCCGTAGCAAAGCAGGCCGGAGAGGATGACTATAAGCAGCGGCGAGAAGTTGCCGAACGGAATGGCGCGGACCACGAGGGCCGCGAGGCCGGAGCCGTTCATGGCGTAACCCAGGGCGAAGCCGCCGGCGACCATCCAGATGACCGACCAGTTGATTTCTTCCAGGTCGTACTTGCTGATGATACCGGCCATGGCAAAGACCGCAAAGGGTATCAGGGCTACCGTGTAAGTATTGATACCGGTGAGTGCGTCCATCATCCACAGGAGGATGGTGATGACCATGGTGACGATAACAAGGGTGCTCTTGCGGTCCTTCTTCATTTCGCCGTCAATCTTGAGCTCGATGGTCTTCTGGGTGAAGGGGAAGAACTTCTTCAGGAGCATCCAGGCAATCAGGATCATCACGATGACAAGCGGCACCATGAAGATCATCCACTGGCCGAAGCCGATGCCGAGGTTCAGGCCTTCCGGGTCGTTCAAATACTTGAGTGCGATGGTGTTGGGAGGTGTGCCGATGGGTGTTCCCATACCGCCCAGATTGGCGGCGATGGGGATGCTGAGGGCCATGGCGATGCGTCCCTTGCCGCCTTCCGGAAGCTGTTTGAATACAGGGGTGAGGAAGGTGAGCATCATGGCGGTGGTGGCCGTGTTGCTGATGAACATGGAGAAAAGGGCCGTCACCAGCATGAATCCGAGCAGGATGTTTTCACTTTTCTTTCCGAACGGGGTGAGGAGCACCCGTGCCAGATGGACATCGAGTCCTATTTTGGTGGTGGCAATAGCCAGGACGAAACCGCCGATGAAAAGCATGACCACCGGGTCGGCGAAGCTGGCCATCACCTGCTTGTAGCTGAGAAGTTGGCCGACGGCGGACGGATTGCAGATCCATTTGATGCCGGAATCGGAGGCGAACAGGAGCAACAGGACCATGATGCTCACCGATGTTGCCCAGGCGGGAACCAACTCGAACACCCACATCAGCGTGGCATAGACGAAGATGGCAATAATCCGCTGCTGCACCTGGGTGAGGCCGTCAATTCCGAAGCTCTCCGTCGGCAGGAACCAAAGGACGAGGACGATGACGGCGACAAAAAAGAGGCCGATGCTTTTCTTCTTCAATATGTTGGGGTTAAATCTATTGCTCTGACGCAACTTGTGCATCTCGGAAACCAGACTGAAACCTGTGAAATTCTTGAACATGGTATTGACTCGATTGCGTTGACAGATTATTCGTAGGTGAAGCGGATATCCACGGGGATACCGGCATTCTCCAGAACGCGTTTGTCGGACAGGCTCTCCGGTCCGGCTACACCATACTTCGTGAGGGCAGCGTGGGCAGCCTCAATGTCGCCGTGGGCCTGGATGTCCAGTATCTTGGCGCCCAGGGTCTCGAGGGCCTGCCAGGTTTTGTCGTAGTCGATGCTGTAGCGGCCTGAAGGGTTCCAGACAATGGCCTTGCTTTCCAGCAGGTAGTTATACACGACGATATTGGCGATGCCGGTGGGATCGGCCGCGCCGAAACGGGTGGAACGGATGGTGTTGGTGACGAAGGTGGTGAGCACGTCTTCTTTCTGGAAGAGGGCGGAGATGTTGTATGCCTCGGCCTCCTGGGCACAGAGCCAGGCACCCAGCACATTGGACTTCGCCTTCTCCAGGGCAAGGGCTTCATTTCCCAGGGCTTCGGCTACGGTGCCCTTTCCGTTCACGGTCTCTTTCACGCCCAGGCCTTTCGCTATCTCGCGGAAGACGATGAGCCAGTAGAAGGCGCTGGCGTCTACATGGGGCTGGTGGACTTCCTCAAGGAGGGCTCTGCCCACCGGGTGGACCGTGCGGTTGAACTTCTCGCGGATGATGTTGTCGAAGATGATGGTGCGGGTGCCCAGTTCCTCCTGTACCTTTGCATCATAAGGGAAGTTGATGCCGATGACTTTATAGCCGGCATTGGTGTAGCCGCTGCAATACAGGACGTTGCAGGAGAAGATGTCGGACTCTGCACCGGGGACAAAATTATGATTGGCGGAATCACCCGGAAGCATCTTCTGATACTCCGGCATCCGTGCCGCCAGGGCGTTGAGTTCTTCGGTGCGCTGGAGGTTTTTCAGGAGGACGTAGGCTCCATAAGAGGCCTTGGTGCCATATAGGCCGTCGTCAACCGTCTCGATGGGACCGAGCACGAGGTCCATCTTGCTGTCGTTCATTTCCAGCCAGGCCTTGTTGCTCCCGTAGTAGTCATCGGTCTTGAGACCTTCAATCAAGTGGAGCAGATAATGCCTCACGCTCTCCTTGATGGTGACGTCGGCGGCACGGCCCAGGTAGCCTTCAATCTTGGCGATGAACTGGGCATAGGCGTCGTGATACCAGACGGTTTTCAGTGCATCTCCGTCACGTACGACCAAGGTGTAGGGACTCTGCTTGTCAGGGGCGTTAAAGGCGGTATATTCCGCTTCGGTCATATCGGCAGGATAGAATCCGGCACCGGCGGGTTTGGGGCCATATCCCTTCAGGAAGGCTTTCCCGTCGATGCGGTCCCAGGGGCCGTAGTTGATGGAGGCGTACTGCCTTTCCGCTTCCGTGGAGAGCGAGGAAAGGAACTCCTCTTTGGGACCGAAATACTGCTGCCAGTAGATTTTGTCCACTTCATCGGCGGCCATCCGGTACAGTTTCAAGACTTCTTTTCCGTTGTCGGTAATGCCGGTCAGGTCCGGTGCGGGGATGGTTACCTGGGCATAATTCTCTACGAGACGGTTTACATTTACGCGCTCCTGGGTGCAGGAAATGGCAACCAGGGCGAGGATTGCCCATACGGTTGTAGCTTTTTTCATAACGTTGTTTTCTTTCTGTCCCGCAAAGGTAGGTATTAAGTGCATCCACTTTTATTGATGAATAAGGTTTGTTTCAATAAAATTAATAGGTAATAACGATAAATATGCCTATATTCGCGGGTAAATCGGTATTGGTTATGGAATTACGGCAGTTGAAATATTTTGTGGAAGTGGGTCGGCTGGGCAGCTTTTCCCTGGCTTCCAAATCGCTTTTTATCACCCAGAGCACCATTTCCCAACAGATCCAGAAACTGGAGGAAGAACTGGGCGTGGAACTGCTTACCCGGGATACACGTCACGTTACCCTCAGCGATTACGGCGAGCAGTTTCTCCCTTGCGCCGTTCAGGTTTTGGAGGAGGCCCGGGCCGGTGCGGAACGAATCAAGGATGTGAAAGCCCTGAAAGTAGGGACGCTCAGCGTAGGTGCGACGTATTCTTTCGGCCCGCTGCTCAAACAGACCGTCCTGGACTTTTTCAGAAAGTTCCCGCGTATCAGGATGGATCTGGTAATCACATCCAAAGAAGATTTACGGCAGAAGTTGCTGGACAGGGATCTGGATGTGGCCCTTACTTATAAATCGCCGCTCGGAGATGACCGTATCGAGTCCCATCTGCTGTTTCAGAGCCGACTTTGCCTGGTCGGGCGTGTCGGAGAGTTGAAGGGAGTGGGTAAGGAAGTATCGGTCCAGGACCTCTCCCGCTTCCCGCTTGCCTTGCCGTCCAAGGGTCTTCAGGCGCGTGACACGCTGGAGGATGTCCTGTTTGCTCAGAACGTAAATCTGGACATCCGCTTGGAAATCAACAGTGTCCGTTCCCTCCTTGACCTTGTGGGCAGCAGCCCGCTGGTGACCATCCTGTCGGAAGAAGCCATCAACCAGGTGCATGGGTTCGAGGCTGTTCCCATAGGCCACCCCGATGGCCGCATGGACGGCTGCTACCACTACCTGAAAGGTAGCTATCACAAGAATGCAGCGCAGAAGTTCGTGGAGTTCCTGAAGGAGAACAATTCCTTTAATCAGACTTTGGGGTAAAAGTCGCTTCGCTCCCGTAAAAATCGCTAAAAATGGGGATTTCGCGCGTGCGCGCAATGTCTTACCTTTGTATAATCAATAGGCTTCATATCCTGATTTTCCGTTTCAGGAGCCATTTTAAGCATCAGCAAAATTGGTAAGTGAAAAGTGAAAAGGAGGTTATACCTTTGCACCGTAATCACTGTACCATGAAGCAAAAATATCACAGCCCGCAAACCGAGCTCATCCTAATTCATTCAGAATCGGGGATCCTCGCAGGTTCAATAAATCAAGACAGCAATCCTGTAATCGACGCCGCCGAAGGCGATACCGGTTACTGGGGAGAGTGGTTTTAACGACAAAACTCTACGCGCAATGAAAACAACTCTTGCATACATCACCTTCCTTGCGGCCGTTACCGGCTGCACAACCGGCATTATTCCGGACATACAGGGAAACACATCCATTACCGTAGAACTCCCGGAGACCAAGGCCCTCATTAACGATACGGGCGCCGGTTCCGCATCCTTCTCCTGGGAAAACGGAGACGAAATCGGCGTTGTCGTCGACGGCAAGTATTACCGTTTCACACTCTCCGGAAAGACTGGAGGACAGACAGGAACGTTCACCGCAGATCTTCCTTCGGGCAGCAGCATCGAGGACGGCGCCGCGGTAGCCTTTCCGTATATCGCCGATGATTATAATGAATCGACCGGAGTATTCAGCCTTACATATCCGACCGAATACACGTCGACGAAAGACGGCGACTTCCGCCACCGCTGGGCCGGAACGCTCTCAAAAGACGGCAGCGGCAAGTATCACGCCCTGCTCTCGCACCAGACGGCCATCTTGCGCGTCACATATGACAACGTGCCTGCTGAAGCAACCGCGGTCCGGCTTACCGCAGACAAGAATCTGGCTGGAGAAAGCAAATCCATTACCACCACATTTTCGTGGCACCAGAAGACCATGAACTTCTATTTCCCCGTTCCCGAAGGGACTTATCACAGTTTCTCGCTGATACTTTTGAATGGCAACGACGAGATTGACGGGACTACAAAAACTCTATCAGGCAGCGATATGGTATTGGAGACAGGCAAAATCTACCGTACCCCCATAGCGGACCGTGGCCCCAAAAAGATTCTGGTGGCATATTTTTCCTTTACGAACAATACCAAGGCAATCGCCGAGTCGATGGCCGGTGTTCTTGGTGCTGACCTTTATCAGATTACACCCGATGAAGCTTATACTTCCGAGAACAACAATTATTACGACTCATCAACCAGGGCTTATCAAGAGCAGTACGGTCCCGCATCCGCCCGTCCTGCAATCAAGACAACGCTGGCAAATACCGATTATGACATAGTCCTTTTGGGATTTCCCATTTGGTATGGTAAAGTGCCCCGGCTGATTCTCACATTTCTGGACACATACAACTTCTCCGGCAAGACGATTGTTCCATTCTGCACCTCTGGCAGTTCCGGAATCGACGCCTCTCAGACAGAATTACAAAGCACTTTCAGTACCATTAAATGGAAAAAAGGATCCCGTTTGAACGGCTATTCCGCAGAACAACTGAAATCCTGGCTTGCTGCATTAGGCATAAAGAACTCTCCTATCAGAATCGCCATTGGAAATACAGTATTCTCTGCCGAGCTGGCCAACAATGCAACAGCCAAGGAGTTTGATGCCTTGCTGCCGATGACGTTAGAAATGACGGAACTGAACGGAAACGAGAAGTACAAGTATCTTGATACCACATTACCCTCCAATGCCTCCTGCCCCGGAACTATTAATGCCGGAGACATCCTTCTGTATGGAAACAATTGTGTGGTCGTTTTCTACAAGACGTTCAATACCGCCTACAGTTATACAAAGATTGGACGGATAACCGACCCCGGTTCTCTTGCCAGCTCTTTGGGCCCGGGTGACGTGTCGGTTCAGTTCGGACACTGACCTTATTATAAATCGAAATGATTATATTTACAGAGAAATGGAAAAGGATATCATTCAGATAAATAGCATCGACACCTACTGCAAATACTGTGGGTTCGAAGTGCTGCACCCGTTGGTGACGGTTGTCAATATGGCAGAAGCGGTGAGAAATTACCCGGAATGCAAGCTTAACTTCGGGGTATATTCCATTTGGCTCAAGCAGGGAGCCGGCTGCAGCATCAAATACGGTCGGCGGGAGTATGACTACCAGGAAGGAACCGTTGTGAGTTTTGCTCCGGGCCAGGTTGTCCAGGTAGAGCCCAATGATGGTATGAGCAATTCTTCAATAGGCCTCCTGTTCCATCCGGACCTGATTCACGGCACCTCGCTTGGACGAAAGATTGCCCGCTACACCTTCTTTTCCTACGATCAGACGGAAGCCCTGCATCTTTCCGAACGCGAGCGGAATCAATATCTGGCAATAATCGACAGCATCAAGGCAGAGTTGGAACATGCAATCGACAAACATAGCCGGGAGCTGCTCTGCGACCATATCGAACTATTGCTAGACATTTGCCTTCGATTCTATGACCGCCAGTTTATCACGCGCTATAAGGTAAACGTCGACATCCTCGCAGATTTCGAACGCATCTTGAACGCCTATTTCAAAGACGGCCTTGCGGAGCAGAAAGGTTTCCCTACAGTAGCCTGGCTGGCAGATCGGGTACATCTTTCGGCCAGTTATTTCGGCGATTTGATAAAAAAGGAAACCGGACTGACTGCACAGGAATACATCCAGAACAAGATTGTCACCCTGTCCAAGCAGGAGCTTCTTGGAACGAATTTGCCTGTATCGGAGATTGCCTATAAGCTGGGCTTTGAATATCCCCAGCATTTCACCCGACTGTTCAAAAAAGTGACCGGGATGTCTCCCTCTGAATATAGATCATCAATCAATTGATTAATAATGAAGTATATAGCATTCATTTCAGCCGCCATTTTGGCTTTTGCCTGCTGTCAAAACAATAACGAGAATATGAGCACATTGACGCTTACTCGGGAATGGGACAAGACCTTCCCCAAGTCCGAACTGGTGAACCACAGCAAGGTCACCTTCCATAACCGCTACGGCATCGAGCTGGCGGCCGATATGTATGTCCCGAAAAACGCGGAAGGCAAGCTTCCCGCCATCGCCGTGACAGGCCCCTTCGGCGCCGTGAAGGAACAGACCAGCGGTCTCTATGCCCAGCATATGGCAGAGCGTGGCTTCCTGACCATTGCATTCGATCCGTCCTATACCGGCGAGTCCGGCGGCGAGCCCCGTCGGATGGCTTCCCCGGACATCAACACCGAGGACTTCCTGGCGGCGGTGGATTTCCTTTCCACTTGCGACCTGGTCGATCCGGAGCGCATCGGAATCATCGGCATTTGCGGCTTCGGCGGCATGGCCATCAATGCTGCCGCGCTTGATCCGCGCATCAAAGCCACGGTAACGTCTACGATGTACGATATGAGCAAGGTGAACGTGGAGGGCTATTTCGCCAGTGAGAACACGCCCGCTCAGCGGATGGAGAAACGCAAGGCTATCGCTGCCCAGCGGACGAAGGACTATGCATCAGGCACATACGAGCGTGCTGGCGGCGTAGTCGACCCGCTCCCGGAGGATGCGCCCTGGTTCGTCAAGGATTATCACGCCTATTACAAGTGTCCTCGCGGCTATCACCCCCGCAGCGGCAACTCCACCGACGGCTGGAACGTTATCGGCTGCCAGAGTTTCCTGAACCAACCCCTCTTGGCCTGGGCAGGTGAAATCGAGAACCCCGTGCTCCTAATTCACGGCGAGAAGGCTCACAGCCGCTATTTCAGCGAGTACGCCTATAGTCTTCTTACCGGTAGCAACAAGGAACTCCTTATCATCCCCGGAGCTGTCCATATCGACCTCTATGATGACGTAGCTGGCGTGATCCCTTACGACAAGATTGAATCCTTCTTCAAAGAGAATCTGAAATAACTTCACCGTCGTTGTCATTATGAAAAAAGTTGTGGTTATATCAACCAGCCTACGTCCTGGTTCCAACAGCAATGCATTGGCGGAAAGATTTGCAGAAGGAGCAAAAGCCGCAGGGCATGAAGTGGAGTTCATCTCCCTGCGCGGTAAGGAAATCAAGTTCTGCATTGGCTGCTTGTCCTGCCAAAAGACCGGCGAGTGCGTTTTCAAGGATGATGTTCCTGCTATCATGGACAAAGTCCTCAATGCTAATGTAATATGCTGGACGACACCCATCTATTACTATGAGATGTCCGGCCAGATGAAGACGCTCATCGACCGTATGAATGCGATGTACCCCAAAGATTACAAGTTCAGGGACATCTATCTGCTGACCACGGCGGCCGAGGACGAAGAACACACGCCAAAGCGTGCCGAGAGCGGCCTGCAAGGCTGGATAGACTGCTATGAAAAAGCAACTCTAAAGAGCCACCTCTTCTGCGGCGGTGTCAATGATCCGCGGGAAATCTCCGGCAACACTAAACTGGAAGAGGCGTACGAACTTGGGAAAAGCGTTTAGTTGGTTAATTCGGATTCGGTGTCGTCCTGTCGACACACACACCTCCAGAATCAACTGGAAACATACAAAAGATAAATGCTAACCGATTTGTAATTAATCAGTTAGCATTTTTAAATAGTAGACCAAACGGGTAAATTCTCGAACCTTCTGGAGGACCTTCTGAAGGTTGAAAGATTTTCACAATATATTGAAAATCAGGAAAATAATAATATGATAGAAGCGGATTTAACCTTTGCTTGTTTTTTGCATCTAATGTTTAGACTCAATTCCAAAACCGTATGAAATCTCATCCGCTTCGAACCATTGTTATAGCATTAGCTTGCTCTTTCTTTTGTCTTGAAATGAATGCCCAGCGCATCGTATGTGACGAAACCTGCAAACTGGCTGATGCTCCGCCGGCAACTGCTTCTGCCGTTACCACGAAACCGGCACAGACAAAACCAACTGCTTCCACAAAGAAAACGACCTCAACTCCGGTATCTGTAGTAAAGGAAGAACCCGGCTTTGCCGTAGTCAGTCCCGTCGGCAGGTCATCTGTAGAACTGATTCAACAGGCTCCGAGGCTCCAGACACTGGACGGCAAGACCATTGCTGTGGTTGGTGTGAGCTTTATGACAAGTGTTACCCACCCGGAAATCAAACGGCTCATTCTGGCGCATTATCCATCGGCAAAAGTGATCCTGTTGGATGAGATCGGAATCGCCGGACCTTATCCGGCACCTGGCGTCACTCGCAAAGCCAAGGAAGAGTTTCAAGCCAATCTCAAGGAGATGGGTGTGGATGCCGTGATTTCCGGCAACGGCGGCTGCGGACTTTGCACGCCTAAAGAGACAGGGTCTTGCATCGCCGCTGAGTATCTGGGTATTCCTTCGGTAATTATCGCCGGCCCCGGCTTCGTGGACCAGGCCAAATATACGGCCCTCAACAATGGTGTTCCCGTGATGCGGGTGGCGCAGTATCCGGGGGCATTTGCTACTCATACTGCCGATGAACTGATTAAGAATACGCGCGAGATTCTATGGCCGCAGATTGTG
>JAEENZ010000176.1 GCA_016283985.1 Bacteroidales bacterium
ACACCCGTCGCGGCATGATCATGAACCAGGATGTGGAAGGCAACTTCACCGTTCTCCACGCCCGCGTTCCTCTCGCAGAGCTCTATCGCTACTCCACCACCCTCAGCTCGCTGACCGGCGGTTCCGCTACCTTCACAATGAAGTTCGCGGAATATGTGCCCGTGCCTGCCGAAGTGCAGACCAAGCTTCTTGCCGACTACGCAGCTCAGGAGCAGGAGGAAGACTAATGCAAGTCCTCAAATTCGGCGGCAGTTCGGTTGCGAACGCCACCAACATTTCGAGAGTTCTCGACATCGTATCCAAGGCTGCCCGGAGAGACCGGGTGGCCTTGGTCTGTTCTGCCATCTCCGGTTGCACCGATGCCCTTCTGGACCTGGCGCGCACCGAACGCGGCTGCGCAGAGCGGCAGGTTATGCTGGACAGCCTGAAAAGCAGGCATGAAGACATTATCCGCCGCCTCTTTACCGGAGCCGAGCGCGAGCAGGTTTCCGGCAAGGTCGCCGCACTCTTCGAAAAGCTGGCCGCCGCCCCCGAGGACGAAATGGTGACCTACGGAGAACTCTTCTCCACCACCATCATCGCAGAAAAACTCCGCTGCGAGGGCTTCCGCACAAAGTGGCTGGACTCCCGCATACTCGTAATCAAGGGCAATCAGACCCTAACCTACAACAACATTTCCACCGCCGTGGCCCTCGAGCCCGAGGTGGAGATATTCGTCGCGCCCGGTTTCATCGCCAGCGAATATGAAGGCAAGGTGACAACTCTCGGGCGCGGGGGATCCGACTTCAGCGCAGCCCTCTATGCTGCCGCCCTGAAGGCATCCCGCCTGGAAATCTGGACCGACGTGCCCGGCATCATGACCGCCAACCCGAAGGTCGTGCCCGCCGCCCGCACCATCCCCGAAATGACCTACCAGGCCGCCCTGGACATGGCCACCCACGGTGCCAAGGTGCTATACGCCCCCACCGTGCAGCCCGCCATGGAGGCCGGCATCGCCATCCACATCCTGAATACCTTCGAGCCCGAGAACCCCGGCACGGTGGTATCCGCCATGCCCGAACCCGAGGCGGGAGAGTGGATGGGCGTGACCAGCACCGACGACACCCTGCAGGGAGAATCGCTCCTCTGCCTCGTGAGCAACGGCCGCATTAACGGCGAGGCCGCCTGCGCAAGGGTGGAAGACAGCCTCAAGAAGGCCGGAATCAAGACTCTTGGCTGCTCCTCCGACGGCACCAATATTTACGCGACCGTCCGCCTCGCAGTGGCCCGGGAGGCCCTGAACGCCATCCACCGCGAGTTCTTCGAGACCGCGCCGCGCACAACGCTGAACCTCTACATAGCAGGTAAGGGCGCGGTAGGTTCTGCCCTGGTGGATCTGATCCGCACTTCCGGGGACCGCATCGCAGAGCGTACGGGCAAGATCCTCCGTATCGAGGAAGCCAGCAGCGACCATGGCTTCGCCGCCCGAGTCCGGAAGACCGCCCTCCGCGGCAGCATCTTCGTGGACGTGACCGACAGTGAGGACATCTGGCGTGAATATGAAGGGCTTCTGCGCGAAGGCATCAATATAGTGAGTTCCAACCGCCGGGCGCTGGCAGTGCCGTTCGTGGAATACGCAGCCATGCACGCCGCCGCCCAGGAAAACGGGGTGTTCCTCCGCTACGAGACCACGGTCGGATCGGCCCTTCCCGCGGTGGAGAGCATCGCGGCCGGAGCCAATACGGGAGATGAACTAATCTCCATCGAAGCGGTGGTCAGCTGCACCCTCAACCGCATCCTCTCCGAATACACACTTACCCCCTGCACTTTCGCTCAGATAGTCCGCAAGGCGCAGGCGGAAGGCCTCACCGAGCCCGATCCCCGCATTGACCTGAACGGTCGGGAAGCCCTCCGCAAACTGCTGATCCTGGCCCGCGAGGCCGGGGTGCCGCTGGAGGAGGAAGATGTTGAAATAGAGCCGGTTATCGGCCCCGAGTATGCCGGCCTGACGCTGGAAGAATTCTACTCCAAGTTGGAGGCAGATGAGCCAAAGTTTGCCGCCCTCGAATCCGCGGCCGACGCTGCACATCAGCGCCAGCGCTTCGTGGCTTCGCTGGTGAAGGACCCTGCCGGTCCCCACGGCTACAAGGCCTCCATACGCGTGCAGAACGTGGATGCCAGCCATCCCGCCTACCGCATCAAAGGCACTGAGAACGCCATCATCGTCCGCAGCGCCTACCATCCCTATCCGCTGCTGATCCAGGGCGCCGGCGAAGGAGCCGTCCTCGCCGCCTCCAGCGTGCTGAACGATATTTTGAGGTAATTGCTATCTTTGTAAAAAAAGGATCTGATATGAAAGTCGCTCTAGTCGGTGCCACGGGTCTGGTGGGCACAAGAATGCTCCAGGTGCTGGAGGAAAGGAACTTCCCGGTGGATGAACTCATCCCCGTCGCGTCCGAAAAATCCATTGGCCGCAAAGTGGCCTTCAAGGGCCGTGAGTGGACGGTGGTGAGTGCCGACGAGGCCATCGCCGCGAAGCCGCAGCTGGCACTTTTCAGTGCCGGAGGCGAGACTTCGCATCAGCTTGCCCCCCGCTTCGCCGAGGTCGGATGCCGCGTGGTGGACAACTCCTCCTACTGGCGCATGGACCCCTCCAAAAAGCTGGTCGTGCCCGAGATCAACGGTGACGTTCTCACCGCGGACGACTTCATAATCGCCAATCCCAACTGTTCCACGATCCAGATGGTCCTGCCCCTTGCGCCTGTACATAAGGCGCTGGGAATCAAGAGAATAGTGGTTTCTACCTACCAGAGTGTCACCGGCACGGGCTACAAGGCCATCGCCCAGATGAACACCGAACGCGCCGGAGGCAAGTGGGGAGAATATCCTGCAGTATATCCTTATCCCATCGACCAGAACATCCTCCCTCATATCGACTCCTTCTTGGAGAACGGCTACACGAAGGAAGAGATGAAGATGGTGAACGAGACGAAGAAGATTCTCCGGGACGAAAGCATCGCCGTCACCGCCACCACCGTCCGCGTGCCGGTGCAGGGCGGGCACTCAGAGAGCATCAACGTGGAGACCCATAAGCCCTTCACCTTGGAGCAGGTGCGAGAGCTGATGGCCTCCGAGCCAGGGGTGACCGTGCAGGATGATCCCGCGCACAACGTCTATCCCATGCCGCTATTCGCCTGGGGGAAGGACGATGTATTCGTGGGGCGCATACGCCGGGATTTCAGCGTGGAGAACGCTTTCAACTTCTGGTGCGTGAGCGACAACATCCGCAAGGGTGCCGCTACCAATGCCGTGCAAATTGCACAGTTGATGCTGGAGAAGGGCCTGATCTAGGCCAGATCGAAAAACCTTACGTAATTGCTTACCGCCTGCTCGAGATCGGCGACCAGCACATGCTCATCATCGCGATGGGCGTGGCGTATGCTGCCGGGGCCGCAGATGATCTTGCGGCGGAAGTTGGTGAGGTGAGGGGCGTCGGTGCCGAAGGATGCGGGCCCGGCGGGGAAGCCCTCGAAAGTCAGGTAGGATGCGGGGATGTCCCCTCCGATGAAGCGGACATCAGCCACCTTGGAGACATCGTTCACCATATACTCATGAACCGCCCCGTCCGATGCGAAGGTGGTGCGCCAATACACGCGGCAACTGAGTTCCGGACTCAGGATGTTCTGGGGATTGTCGCTCACGAGGCGGCCTATGTTGAAGGTGGTCTCTCCCAGCACGTCGTCGAAGGGGAAACTCTTTGCCCGAAGCCCGTTTACGAAGTCCACGAACATATCCACCGCGCTGTGCCCGAACTGCGGATATCCGGAGTGGAATGGCTCGCCGCGGAACACCAGTTCGTATGCCTTGGTGCCCTTGGAGGCGGATATCATCTTGTTCTCGGTGGGCTCTCCTATCACCAGCAGGTCGGCCTTGAACGGGAGTTTCGCAAAGGCCTTGGCTCCCCAGGAGCCGGTTTCCTCACCGCTCAGGAGCAGCAGTCCGAAGCCGTCGCGTCCCGCAGAAGCCAGCTCGCAACAGGCTGAGTATAACGCTATTATCTGCCCTTTGGCGTCGCAGCTGCCGCGCCCGCTGACCACGGTTTCCCCAACTGAAGGGGCTATATACGGCGGCACGGTATCGATGTGGGTGCAGTACACCACGCGGGGCGTTCCCCAGCTGAACAGCAGGTTGAGAGTTCCGTCACCCACTTCGAAAGTCTCCACCTTGGGGGCCTTCAGCCGCCTGGCCAGAAACTCTGCCAGCGGCCTCTCCTTGCCCGACGTGGAGTCAAAACCCAGGATATCCTCGAACAGTCCGTAATCTATCATCTGATCATCTATTTATATTCACTGTATTCCGGCAGGGCGACCTCGGAAAGGATTTCCTGGAACTTGCGGTCGTCGCGCGGGCAGACCATGAGCACCTTGTCGGTGTCGATCACCATGAAATCCTTCAGGTTGCTGACGGCAAAGAGTTTGCCGGATTCAGGGCTGACGAGTATGCTGCCGGACACGTCTTTCGCGATCAGTTTCCCATATACGGCGATGGCGTTGCCGTCTTCCGATTTCCCGGCCACGGCCTCGTACAGGGTGCTCCAGCTGCCGATGTCGCTCCATACGAACTTCGCGGGGAGCACCCAGACATTGTCCGATTTTTCCATCAGGGCGTAGTCGATGGAAATGCGCATGCTGTCGGAGTAGGCCCTTGCCACGAACGCATCGCGCTCGCCGGCCAAGACCTCTTCCCATCCGTCCCAGAGGCGGATGATATCGGGACAGAATCTCCGCATCTCTTCCAGCACTACGGAAACCTTCCAGATGAAGATACCGCTGTTCCAGAGGAATTCTCCGCTGTCCAGGAACACCTTGGCCAGTTCCATGTCGGGTTTCTCGGTGAAGGTCTTTGCCTGCACGGGGTCCCCGGACGTCCAGGCATCCTTCCCTCCGGCCACCTGAACGTAGCCGAAGTTCGTGTCGGGGCGGGTTGGGACTATACCCAGGGTAAGCAGGACATCATTCGATGCCGCATAATCCATAGCACGGGCGATGTTGAGGTCGAACATTGCATCGTCAGAGATGTCGTGGTCGGAAGGGACCGCCACCATGACTGCATCCGGATCCTTCTCCTTAAGCAGCAGGGAGCAGTAGGCGATGGTCACCGCGGTGTTCCTCCCGTATGGCTCCAGGATGATGTTCTCTTCCGGGAGTTCGGGAAGATGTTCCCGGACAAGGTCTTTATAGCTTCCGAGGGTGGCTACAAGGATGTTCTGCACCGGCACGGTACGGGACATGCGCTCGAATGTCAAGCGGATGAAACTCTTTTCCTGGTGCCAGACCCTGAGGAACTGCTTGGGCATGTATTCCCGGCTGAGGGGCCAGAACCTGGTCCCAATGCCACCGGCGAGGATTATGCAATATCTATGGTCAGTCATATATCGGTATGAAAGCTTGTGGGTAGTATTTAATGTATGTGGTATCTGAACCTATTATTACTGTTACAATGTCAAAAAAAACTTCCGCATCGGCGAAGCGCCGCCCTCCGGAATGCAGGTACTGCAGGGCCGCTTTTACCAGATGCTTCTGCTTGCCGGCCGTAACGTTCACCAGAGGGTCCGCCGCAGCGGGCGCCTTCCGGGTTTTCACCTCCACAAAATGCAGGCCCGAACCGTCGGCCGTAATAATGTCGATCTCGCATCTTCCGCCCCTCCAGTTCCGCTCGAGCACCGTGTGCCCGTTCGAAGCCAGCCAGATGCAGGCAGCATCCTCTCCCTTCTTGCCAACCGCATCCATCACTCGAACTCCACTATGGTGACTCCTGTTCCGCCGTGGCGTATGTCTTCATCGGCCACCGATGCCACTCCGGGCACGGTGCGGAGGTATTTCTGTATCTCTTCGCGCAGCACCCCGGTGCCTTTTCCGTGGATAATCCGGACGCTGTGCACCCCGAGCATCTGGGCATCGTCGCAGTAGTGCATTACGGCCTCCAGCGCTTCCTGCAGGCGAGCTCCGCGAAGGTCGATCTCCGGCTTGAAGGAGAGTTTGCGGGTGGTGATGTTCGCATCCACCCTCTGCACAGGCTTGCTGAACACCTTGCGGGATATCTCCCGGAATTCGTTGGAGGAGATGCGTTCCACCGCATCCGGGGCCATGGTGCTGCTGATGCTGCCGATGATCACGGTCACGGCTTTGGCGGACACGCGGGACACTTCTCCCACCATGCCGGAGGCCTTTACCTTCACCTTTTCGCCTACTTTCAGAGGCCCCTCTTTCTGCACCGGGGCAGCCGGCTCGGGCGTGTCCTGCCTGCCCTGCTTCTTCTGGAGTTTCTCCAGCTTGCGGTCTATGTATTCGTCTTTGGTTTTCTTCTGTTCAAGCGCCCCCAGGAAGCCCTGCAAGTTGGCCCGGGCGGCCTTCGTGCGCTCCTTGTCGGCCTGGCTTTCCTTGATTTCACGTATGGTGCGTTCCACCTGTCTGCCGGCGCCCTTCACTATGTCTTCCGCCTCCTTCTTGGCGCTCTCCAGGATCTGTTTCTTCTGCTCCCGGATGTCTTCCAGCTCCTTTTGGTACTTGGCGGTCAGGCCTTCCAGGGCCTTGTCGGTGGATTTTACCTTCTGGAGTTTCTCGTCCAGGGCCTTGCGCCGCCGCACTATCTTGCGCAGGTTGCGCTCTATGCCCACGTATTCCTCGCCGGCACGCGTCTCGGCATCGTGCACGATGGTTTCCGGCAGGCCCATCTTCCGCGCCAGCTCGAACGCGAAGGAGTTGCCCGGGAGGCCGGTTTCCAGCACGAACAGCGGCTCTATCTTGGCCGCGTCGAAGAGCATCGCCCCGTTCACCACTCCGGATCCTGCCCCGGAGGCATACAGCTTGAGGTTGGTGTAGTGGGTTGTGATCACCCCGTAGGTGCCGCGCCTGTCCAGCTCCGCGAGGATGGACTCGGCGATCGCACCGCCGGCCGCGGGCTCCGTACCCGAGCCGAACTCATCTATTAATATAAGTGTGCGCGCGTCCGCATACGAGAGCATCTCCTTCATGTCCGCGAGGAACGAGGAGTAGGTGGAGAGGTCGTTCTCGATGGACTGGTCGTCCCCGATGCTGACCGCAATACGCTCGAACACAGGCATTTCCGAGCTCTCGGAGGTGGGTATCAGCATGCCCCACTGGAACATATACTGGAGGAGTCCCACGGTCTTTAGGCAGACGGATTTGCCGCCCGCGTTCGGGCCGGAAATCAGCAGGATGTGCTTCTCGGGGGTGAGCGTGACCGACTGCGGCACTATGCTTCGACCTTCCTTCTCCAGGGCCTTTTCCAGCAGGGGATGGCGGGCCTTCCTCAGGTTCAGCGTCCCGTCGTCCGCAATCACCGGCATGCCGGCGCGCAGGTCCAGGGCCGTGCGGGCCTTGGCCATCAGGAAATCTATCTCCCCGATGAAAGCGGCGCTGCCCATGAGTTCCGGCACGTACGGGCGCAGGAAGTCGGTGAATTCCAGGAGGATGCGCTCGATCTCCCGGGTCTCGGCGAAGTGCAGTTCGGCTATTTCGTTCTCGAGTTCGATCAGTTCCGCCGGCTCTATGAAGGAGGTCTTGCCGCTGGCGGATTCTCCGTACACGAAGCCGCTGAGCTTGCGTTTGGAGGATGTGGCCACGGGGATGAGATACTTCCCTTCGCGCACCGTGACGCCTGCGTCGGAATCGGCCAGTCCGGCCGCCTGTGCCTGCGAAAGGATGGCCGCTGCCTTCTTGGAGATTGCCCCTTCCTTGTTCCGGAGGCTCCTGCGTATGTCGAAAAGGGTATCCGAGGCGGAATCCTTGATGTCTCCGTATTTGTCCAGTATCTGCTCGATACGCCTCTGCACTTCCGGGAATACGCTCACGCTGCGGGCCAGCCCCTTGAGGTTGGGGTAGATGCCGTCCTTGACGCTCGAGAAGAAATGCACGATGCGGCGGGTGGTGTCCAGCATGGTCTTCAACTTGCCCAGGCTGAGCACGTCGATGCGAGTCCCATCCTTCTCCAGAGGCTCCAGGAAGTGGATGGCATCGATGTATCCAGTAGTGGGGAAACTCTCCTCGAACATCAGCACCAGGCGCATCTCGTCCGTCAGGAGCAGCCTTCGGCGGATGAATTCGGCCGAGGTGCAGAAAGCCTCTTCCATCACCTTGCCGCTGGCATAGTCCGTGCTGCAGCGGTCGGCGATCATGGCCCTGATGCGGTCGAATCCCAGTTTGGCCTCCAGTTTCTGTATGCTCTCTTCCACGGCCTAGTTTTCTTTCTGAGGGGGATCCAGCAGGAGTTTCAGCTGGTTGCGGCTGTCCACGCGGGTGATGATCCCGTCCCGCACGAAGGAGATGGTGCCGCGCTGCTCGCTGACGACGATCACGTCGGCGTCGCTGCGTTCGCTGATCCCCACGGCGGCCTTGTGGCGCATCCCGTATTTGGAGGGGATGTCGGTACGTTCCGTGATGGGAAGGGTGCAGCGTGCCGCCAGGATGCGGTTCCCGCCGATGATTACGGCCCCGTCGTGCAGGGGAGAATCCTTGAAGAAGATATTCTCGATGAGGCTGGAGCGGATGTCCGCGTCGATGGCGTCGCCTGAATCCAGGATGTCCTGCAGGGGGTTCTTGTGCCTCAGCACTATCAGAGCGCCCGTCCTTTGTTCGGCCATCTCGAAGCAGGCCCTGGAGAGCTCTTTCGCGGATTCGTCGTCGAGGGCGTGGGCGTTCCTGCCGAACAAGCGTTCGAGCAGGCCGCTGCGTTCACCGGTGATGCCCGTGGAGCGCCCCATGCGGCTGAGGAACTGGCGGATTTCCGGCTGGAAGATGACGATGAGAGCGATGGCTCCCACGTCGATTATCGTATCCAGCAGGGCGGACAGCAGTTTCATGTTCATGGCCACCGCGACGATGCGGATGACGAAGAGCATCAGGATGGCGATGAAGATGTTCACGGCGCTGGATCCACGGAGCCATCGGAAGGCCACGAAGAGGATCAGCGCGACTACGATTATGTCAATTATATCTGCGAAACCCAGGTGCAGGAACCCGAGAATATCCAAAATCATCATATCAGCACAAAGATAGCAAAAACTTTTATTCCTTTGTTATTTGGAAAATAAATCGTATATTTGCAGCCCCCAAAAAAGGGGTTACTTTGTTAAAGTATTAGTAAACAATTAGTTAACAAACCAATGCCTGGATTAATTGGAAAGAAAATCGGAATGACTTCCGTTTTCGGTGCTGATGGAAAGAACCTTCCATGCACCGTCATCGAGGCTGGTCCGTGCGTTGTCACGCAAATCCGCACTGTTGAAAAAGACGGCTATGCCGCAGTGCAGCTTGCCTATGACGAAACGACAGAAAAGCACGCCAGCAAGGCCCTCCAGGGTCACTTTGCAAAGGCAGGGGTTGCTCCTATGCGCAAGCTCGTCGAATTCGAGGCGGACTTCCAGGGAGAGCTCAAGCTTGGCGACACGCTCACCGTTGCCGACATCTTCACAGAGGATGTTGCATTCGTGGACGTAGTCGGTACTTCCAAAGGTAAGGGTTTCCAGGGCGTTGTGCACCGCCACGGCTTTGCCGGTGTAGGCGGAAAGACCCACGGTCAGCACAACCGTCTGCGTCACCCCGGTTCAATGGGCGCATCTTCATGGCCTTCCCGCGTATTCCCCGGAATGCGCATGGCAGGGCATATGGGCCAGGACCGCGTAAAGGTCTTCAACCTTCAGGTCCTCAAGGTCATCCCTGAGAACAATCTCATCGTTGTCAAAGGTTCCGTACCCGGGGCCAAGGGTTCTTACTTAATTTTGGAGGCGTAATTATGAAACTTCCTGTTTATAAAATCGACGGAACAGAGTCCGGAAAGAAGGTCGACCTCGCAGAGGACGTCTTCGGCATCCAGCCCAATGATCACGCCATCTATCTCGACGTAGTGCAGTATCTCGCAAACCAGCGTCATGGCAACGCCAAGACCAAGGACCGCAGCGAAATCGCACACAGCACCAAGAAACTCGGACGCCAGAAGGGCGGCGGCGGCGCACGCCACGGCTCCCTCAAGGCTAACATTTTCGTAGGCGGCGGCCGCGTATTCGGCCCCGTGCCCCGTTTCTATCACAGCAAGCTCAACAAGAAGGTCAAGTCCCTCGCACGTTGCTCCGCCCTCAGCTACAAGGCTCAGGACAAGGCTATCGTGATGGTAGAGCCCTTCGTGATGGACGCTCCGAAGACCAAGGAATTCGCACAGATCCTCACCAACCTCAAGGCCGGTGACCGCAATGTGCTCTTTGTCCTTCCTGCGAACTCCGACAATATTTTCCTTTCATCCCGTAACCTTCCTTATGCAGATGTCATCACCGTTGATGAAATCAACACCTACGCAATCGTCAAGGCCAACACTCTCGTGATGGTGGACGGCGTTCAGGACATCCTCGCAGAAAGGAAAAAATAATTTGAGCGATGGGAATTATTATTAAGCCAATAGTTACAGAGAAGCTGACGGCTCAGGGCGAGAAATTGAACCGTTACGGCTTTGTGGTAGACCGCAAGGCGAACAAGCTTCAGATCAAGGACGCAGTGGAGAAGCTCTATGGCGTATCCGTTGCCGATGTCAATACCGTCAATTATCACGGCAAGCGTAAGAGCCGCTACACCAAGGCAGGCCTCCTTACCGGTCGCATGAATCACTTCAAGAAGGCTTACGTCACTCTTGCAGGTGAAGATAAGATTGACTTCTACGCTAACATTTAAGGAGGGAAAGAATCATGGCAGTAAGAAAATTCAAACCGGTAACTCCCGGTCAGAGGAACAAGGTCATCAGCACTTTCGCTGAGATCACTACCAAGAAGCCTTGCAAGGCCCTTCTTGAACCCCTTAAGAGCACTGGCGGCCGTAACAATACGGGCCAGATGACAGTTCGCTACATCGGTGGCGGTCACAAGAGAATGTACCGCGTCATCGACTTCTTCCGTACCAAGGACGAATGCACCGCAACGGTAAAGACCATCGAATACGATCCTAACCGCAGCGCACGCATCGCTCTCGTCGAGTACGAAGACGGAGTCAAGAAATACATCATCGCTCCGGACGGCATCAAGGTCGGCCAGGTCATCGCATCGGGAAGCGGCATCGCCCCCGAGGTCGGTAACTGCCTTCCTCTCTCCGAGATTCCTGTAGGTACCCTCGTGCACAACATCGAGCTCCGTCCCGGTCAGGGCGCCGCAATGGCCCGCTCCGCCGGTGCATCCGCACAGCTCGCTGCCCGCGAAGGCAACCACGCTATCCTCCGCCTGCCTTCGGGTGAGACCCGTATGGTGCTCGTTTCCTGCCGCGCAACGGTCGGAACCGTCTCCAATACCGATCACAACCTGGAGAGCCACGGCAAGGCCGGACGCCGCCGCTGGATGGGCAAGCGCCCTCACAACCGCGGTGTTGTCATGAACCCTCACGATCACCCTATGGGAGGTGGTGAAGGCCGTGCATCCGGTGGACATCCTCGTTCCCGTAAGGGTCTGCCTGCAAAGGGCTACAAGACCCGCAACCCGAAGGCCGTGTCCAACAAGTTCATCATTGAAAGAAGAAAGAAGTAACAGGTAAAACTTAGAGAATATGAGTCGTTCATTAAGAAAAGGTCCATACATTCAGGAAGCCCTCGAAAAGAGGATCCTTGCCATGAATGATGGCAGCAAAAAGAAAGAGGTGGTCAAGACCTGGTCCCGTGCCAGCATGATCTCCCCGGACTTCATCGGCCATACTATCGCCGTTCACAACGGAAACAAGTTCATACCTGTTTACGTCACTGAACAGATGGTGGGACACAAACTCGGTGAGTTCGCACCTACTCGTACATTCAAGGGTCACTCCGGTAACAATAAGTAATTATGGGAAATCGTAAACACCTTATGGCCGAAAAGCTCAAGGAAGCAAAGAAGGTCACCGCAGTAGCCAAATTGAATGATGTTCCTACTTCTCCCCGCAAGATGCGTCTTGTGGCCGACACCGTCCGCGGAGTCGAAGTCAACCGCGCCATCGATCTGCTTCACTTCTCCAAGAGGGAAGCCAGCATCAGGCTCGAGAAGCTTCTCCGCAGCGCAGTCGCCAACTGGGAGGCCAAGAATCCGGATCAGGCCAAAGAGCTTGACAACGGTAATGTTTATGTAAAGACCATCATGGTTGACGAAGGACGCACGCTCAAGCGCATCCGCCCCTGCCCTCAGGGCCGTGCCGGTCGCATCCGCAAGCGTTCCAACCATGTTACCGTGGTTCTTGATGTCAAAAAAGCTCAGGAGGAGAAATAATTATGGGACAGAAAACTAATCCTATCAGCAACAGAATCGGTATCACCCGTGGTTGGGATTCCAACTGGTGTGGTGGTAACTACGCAGAGAAGATCGCCGAAGACTTCGAAATCCGCAAGTACTTGGGCAACCGCCTTGCAAAGGCCGGCCTGAGCAGGATCGTCATCGAGCGTACCCTCAAGCTCATCACTGTCACCATCTATGCAGCCCGTCCCGGTTTCATCATCGGAAAGGGAGGCACCGAGGTCGACAAACTCAAGGAAGAGCTGAAGAAGGTCACCAACAAAGAGGTGCAGATCAACATCTATGAGGTGAAGCGCCCCGAGGTTGATGCCCGCATCGTGTCCGACTCCATTGCCCGTCAGATCGAAGGCCGCGTATCCTACAGGCGCGCCATCAAGATGGCCATCGCCAACGCAATGCGCGTTGGTGCCGAGGGTATCAAGGTCCAGATCGCAGGCCGCGTGGGTGGTGCTGAAATCGCCCGCAGCGAAATGTTCAAGGAGGGCAGGACTCCTCTGCACACCTTCCGTGCCGATATCGACTATGCTCTTGCAGTTGCACGCACCCAGATGGGTACCATGGGTATCAAGGTCTGGATCTGCAACGGAGAGAAGTACGGCAGGCAGGATCTGACTCCCGCCGCTCTCGCAGCCGCCAATGCACAGGCCGCCGGCCAGCGCAGCGGAAACGGCCGTGGCGAGCGCCGTGGCGGACGTCGCGACGGAGACCGTCGCGGTGGACGCAGGGATGCGAAGTAAACTCCGAGTTCGTAACGAAAGGCCCGATGCTATGCGTCGGGCCTTTTTTATTATCTTTGCATCCGTATGGACATCCGCTCGAAAATAGCCCTGCTGCCTCACAGCCCCGGAGTGTATCGGTACTACAATGCCGACGGGGAGGTCATATATGTGGGCAAGGCCAAGGACCTGCACAAGCGGGTGGCGCAGTACTTCGTACCACCGGAGAGACTCAACACCAAGACCCGCATCCTGGTGAGCAAGATCGCGGACGTGCAGTACAGCGTCGTGGATTCCGAGTCGGACGCCCTCCTGCTGGAGAATAACCTAATCAAGCAGTACAAGCCGCGCTACAACATCCTCCTCAAGGACAGCAAGACCTATCCCTGGATATGCGTCACCTCCGAGCCCTATCCGCGGGTTTTCCTCACGCGCCGCGTGGAGAAGAACGGATCCCGCTACTTCGGCCCCTACAGCACCGTGATGCATGCCCGCTACCTGCTGGAATTCTTCGAGAAAAACTATCCCCTGCGCAGCTGCAGGCACAAGATAGATGCGGATACCATCCTCCGAAGGAAGATACGCCCATGCCTGGATTTCCACATCGGCAAGTGCCGCGGGTGCTGTGTAGGCGAGGTGTCCATGGAGGAATACGGCGGATGGATAGAGGAGATAGTGACCTTCCTCAAGGGCGGCGTGGGCGCCATCACCAAGGAATATGAATCCCGCATGCTAGCTGCATCGGAGGCCCTCGATTTCGAGCAGGCCCAGGTGTGGAAAGACCGCATCGATGCACTGCAGCAGCACTACGCACGCAGCATAGTCACCTCCGTGCGCGACCTGGAGGCGGACGTGTTCGCCCTGGTGTTCGACGGCCCCGAGGCCTTCGGATCCTTCCTGCGCCTGCGCGGAGGGGCCATAGTCCAGAGCCTCAACCTTGGTTTCAGGATGAACATCGAGGAAGAGCAAGATGCGGTGCTGAGCGAGTTCATAGCCGAGATAGAAAGCAAGTTCGGCAGCCTCTCCAAAGAGGTCATAGTGCCGTTCAAGCCAGACGTGGAGATGCCCGGCGTGAGCTATGTCGTACCGGTGAAGGGAGACAAGCTCTCGCTTCTCGAACTGGCCGCGAAGAACGCGCGGGAGTACCACTTCAACACCCTCAAGCAGCGCGAGCATACGGATCCCGACGAGTTCCGCCGCAGCGTGTTGGAAGACCTCCGCAAGGCGCTGGGAATGAAAGAGTTGCCGGTGCATATGGAGTGCTTCGACAACTCCAACATCCAGGGCACGAACCCGGTTGCGAGCTGCGTGGTGTTCCGTAACGCAGTGCCTTCCAAGAAAGACTACCGCAAGTTCAAGATAAAGACCGTAGTGGGCGCGAACGACTATGCCTCCATGAAAGAAGTGGTGAACCGCCGCTACTCCCGCATGCTGGCCGAATCGCCTGACGACCTGCCGCAGCTTATAGTGATAGACGGCGGCAAGGGCCAGCTGGAGTTCGCCTGGCAGGCTCTGTGCGAACTGGGACTCGGCGACAAGCTGACCGTGATCGGCCTTGCCAAGAGACTGGAAGAGGTAATCCGCGTGGGGGATCCCTATCCGCTTTTCATAGACCGTAACTCTCAGGCCCTCAAGGTGTTGCAGCAGATACGCGACGAGGCTCACCGCTTCGGCATCACCTTCCACCGCAACCTCCGCAGCAAGGCCGCGATACAGTCTGCATTGAGTTCAATCAAGGGTGTCGGCAAGGTTACGGAAGAGCGGCTTCTTCTGCATTACGGTTCCGTGGCCCGCATCGCCGCGGCGGATCCGGCCGACCTGGCCGCCTTCGTAGGGCCGGCCCTGGCTACCCGGATACTTGAAACCCTGAATCAATAAGAATGGAAAAGCAAGTTATACTGATCACCGGGGCGAGCAGCGGCATCGGTTACGAAACGGCCGAGGCTCTGGCCAGGAAAGGCCACAAAGTGTATGGCGCGGCGCGCCGTACGGAAAAGATCGCTCCGCTGGAAGCTCTTGGGGTTACTGCCATCAAGATGGATGTGACCGACGAGGCGTCGCTGCAGGGGGGTGTGAATGCCATATTGGAAAAGGAAGGCCGCATCGACATCCTCATAAACAACGCGGGCTACGGCAGCTTCGGTGCCATCGAGACCGTGCCAGTCGAAGAGGCTCGCCGCCAGTTGGAAGTCAATGTCTTCGCCATGGCCAGGCTCACCAAGCTGGTCCTGCCTGGAATGCGCGCCAACCGCCACGGCCGCATCATCAATATATCTTCTCTAGCCGGCAGGATGACCATCCCCTTCGGTGGATGGTACAATGTCTCGAAGTATTCAGTAGAGGCGTTCAGTGATGCCCTGCGCATGGAAACCAGGCCCTTTGGCATCAAGGTATCCATCATCGAACCGGGCGGCATAAAGACCGACTGGGGCACGATCGCCGCCGGTCATCTGACCGAAAATACGAAGGGGACTGCGTACGAACAGGCGGCCGGAAGAGAGGCCGCCATCCTGCGCAAAGGGTATTCATCCAATCTGCTGTCTTCCCCCTCGAAGGTCGCCCGTAAGATCGTCCGCGCGGCCACTTCCCGCCGCCCGAGGCTTCGTTACCGGGTCGGCACAGCCTCCCGTTCAGGGCTCATATTCCACGCAATCCTCCCGGCGCGTTGGTGGGACGCGCTGCTCTGCCGTTTGTTCTGCAAGGGCTAGAACCTTACCCCTGCGCTAATCGAGAAGGTGCCGTCGAGGATATCGGAGGCGAAGAGGTAGGCCGCGTCCAGGGTAAACTCGCCGTAATGCAGGCCAAGGCCGGCGGAGGCGAATGAAGGGATGATGCTGTCGCCGCCGTAATGATACCCGGCGCGCGCGAAGATCATGCCGTCATACCCATATTCCAAACCGAACCCTGCTGCGATGGGGCCCGAGAAGTAGCGGTCCGCCTTGATGCGGGCGACCAATGCGTGTACGTCCCCGAAACCTGCCGTATATCCTGCTCCGATAGTAACTGCGGCGGGAAGGGAGAAATTGCCGGTAGCCTCACTCTTGACCTTGCCGCCGAGAGCGGATGCCCCGGCCGCGAATTCGAACCCGGCGTACGTGCCGGCGGCAAACGCGTCGAAGGCCACCGCGCTGCTGGCGTAGTTGGCCAGAAGCTGCTCCTTTCCGTACTTGACGTTCACTCCCACTGCCAGCCAGTCCATCACCGCATAGCTTGCACCCGCATTGACCACCATTTCGGTTGGGACGAACTTCTCTCCCGTGATTGCCTCTCCCGTGCCTCTCGTGAAAGCGATGGAATAGCCGAGCTTGTCGAGGGCGCCGGCCGCTCCTCCGCTGATATAATTGGTGGCGCTCAGCGCAGGCATATAGCTCTCATAGGCCACGCCTCCGGCCACCTTTACGTCCTTCAAAGGGAGGACAGCCGCGGAAGGGATGGCGGTGCTGCCCATACCCAGCGATACGGTGCTGAAATCCATCTGGATGAAGGGCAAGGCCTCGGAGGTCTGGGCCTCGGCTGCCAACGAAATCATGCCGGCTGCCAGGATCATATATAACTTTCTCATACTTTCACGATTGTTTTCTGGTAAGTCTTGCCGTTATAGCTGATGGTGACGGTATAGCGCCCCGGAGCCAGCCCGGTGAAATTGACTATAAGCGGATCGAATCCGCTGAATACCTTGGTCTCCTCATAAACCACCTTGCCGCTGGAGCTGACGATGCGTACGGCCGTTTCAGCGGCTTCTTCCGTTCGTATGACCAGATCGGTCGTGACGGGGGTAGGATAGGTTTCCGCAGGGTCTGCGGCATCTATCTTTACCAGAACCGGGATTACGTGGGTTATGGTTTTGTCCCCATCGGAAACCGTGACGCTGATCTCGGCCGTGCCGGCTTCCAAGGATTTGATCCTGATGGAGGATTTGTCGTAGGAGATGTAGATGACCTTCCCGTCGTTGTTCTTGCATTCAATAGTCAGGGGGTCGCCGTCGGGGTCGCTGAACAAGTCGCTGAAAGACAGCGTCTTCAGATCGTTGAGCCCGTAGAGAAGGACTCCTTCAAGATCGGTGACGACGGTCGGAGCGTGGTTTTCGGGGGTGGTGATGCTTTTTATCTCGGATGCCTCGGAGTAGTTGTTGGACAAGTCCTTGGCGTAGAGTTTTACATAATAGGTGGTAGCGTAGCGCTGTTCTCCGAGCGTGCCGTCGAAGGTGGCCCCTGCGGCCAGATCTCCTATGGTGAATATCTCCGTGGATACCCCGGAACCAATGGACTTGGGATCGCTGGACTGGACCGCCGTCCGGTTGGTCCCGTAAAGGCATAACACCGTATTGGCTTTGCCATCATCTTCGTCCGCGGGCACCTTGAAACTGATGTTTACGGTCTTGCGTACGGCTTCCAGACTGAATTCCTCGACTTTGTCCGGGGCGATGGCGGAAGTGGGGGCGCCGCGCAGGAAGGACCCTTTCACGTCCAGCCATGGCCCGACATATTTGCTGTTGTTGATATGGGTATTATCCGCTCCTTCGAGGAGGAGGTCCTTGCAGTCGTCGTTGGTGAAGCCCGGCCCTCCGAAGTAAGATACGATCAGGGCGGCCGCCCCGCTCACGTGCGGGCAGGCCATGGACGTGCCGGACATATAGCCGTAGTTGATGTAATCGTAGCCGTCCAATTCCCTGGTAGCATAGAGGTTGTAAATATGCCCGCGGCTATAATGATAGGCGCCATAATCGTCGTAACAGGCCTGGCTGTCGCAGGTTCTCGCATAATCATCATACAATCCGTCTCCACCCGGTGCGCATATATCCACCCAGCTTCCATAATTGGAATAAAAAGCGCGAGTATATCCGGCGGTTCCTGCTCCCACCGAGACTATTGGTTCATAAGAGCAAATTGGATCGTAATTGACAGCATCGTTCCCGGCAGCAAAGATTACAACGCCTCCTTTCATCGGAGAATCCGGGAGTTGGTTGTACGGGGGCGTCTTCTGGCATCCGGCATACTTTATGAAATAGTCGACCGCCGCCTTGACGAAATCCGGGATAGCAGGATATTTATTCTTGAATTTCTGCAGTTCGGAACTGGAAATCACCCCATCGTTAT
>JAEENZ010000177.1 GCA_016283985.1 Bacteroidales bacterium
GCGGAACCGCCGGTCAGCGAGCTGAGGGTGGTGGAGTAGCGATAGAGCTCTGCGAGAGGAACGCGGGCGTGGAGAACGGTGAAGTTGCCTTCCACATCCTGGTTCATGATCATGCCGCGACGGGTGTTGAGGTCGCTCATGCAAGGGCCTACATAATCGCTGGGAGTGAAGATGTCCACGTTGTAGATAGGTTCGAGGATCTTCGGGCCTGCATTGCGGAATGCCTCGCGGAAAGCGTTGCGTCCTGCAATGATGAAGGCGATTTCCTTGGAGTCCACGGGGTGCATCTTACCGTCGTATACGAACACGCGGATGTCGCGGGCGTAGGAACCGGTGAGAGGGCCTTCGACCATGCGCTCCTTGATACCCTTGAGGATAGCGGGCATGAAGCCGAGGTCGATGGCGCCGCCGACGACGCAGTTGTAGAATTCCAGCTTGCCGCCCCACTCGAGCTCAGTGATGTCCTGAGTCTTGATGTTGAGTTGCTGCTCCTTGCCGTTGATGACGAACTTGGTGTTGAGGTCTCCTTCTGCAGGGCAGACGAGGAGGTGAACCTCACCGAACTGGCCGGCACCGCCGGACTGCTTCTTGTGACGGTACTGAGCGCAGGCAATCTTGGTGATGGTCTCGCGGTAAGGAACCTTCGGTGCGTAGAGCTCGACGTTGAGCTTGAACTCGTTGTTCAGGCGCCACTTCACGAAGTTGATGTGCTGCTCGCCCTGGCCGCTGAGGATGGTCTGGCGGAGTTCCTTGGAATACTCCACGATGGCGGTGGGATCCTGTGCTGCAATCTTGTTGAGTGCGTCGCCCATCTTGGCCTCGTCGTTCTTGTCGGCGGGCTTGATGGCGCAGCGGTACTTGGGCTCAGGGAACTGGATGTGCTCGTAGGCCCCGCATCCGGCTTCTGCCAGGGTGACGTCGGTCTTGCCGGCCTTCAGCTTCATGACGCAGCCGATGTCGCCTGCGCGGAGCACGGGAACCTTCTCTTTCTTGGAACCTGCCACGGCATAGATGGCGGAAAGACGCTCGCTGTTGCCGTTCTCGGGGTTGGTAAGGTCTGCGCCTTCCTTGAGAACGCCGCTCATCACTTTGAAGTAAGAGACGTCGCCGAGGTGCTGCTCAACGCTGGTCTTGAAGATGAAGATGCTGACGGGAGCGGCCTCCTTGCAGGCAACCTCCTTGCCGGAGATGGTCTTGTTGGTGGTTCCCTCGGGGCTGTGGGTTGCCTTGACGCAGAAGTCCATCAGCTTGTTCACGCCGATGTTCTTCTTTGCGGAGAGGCAGAAAACGGGCATGATCTCTCCCTTGGCGATGCCGAGCTTGAGACCGGTGGCGAACTCTTCCTCGCTGAGGGTGAGCTCGTCGAGATACTTCATCATGAGTTCATCGTCGGACTCTGCAGCCTTCTCCATGAGGGCCATGCGGAGTTCCTCGGCCTCATCTGCATACTGTGCGGGGATTTCTGCAACCTCGAACTTGCCGTTGGCATCCTGGGCGTGATAGTACTTCATGTCCACCACGTCGATGAAGCCCTCGAAGCCTGCACCGGGGTTCACGGGGAACTGCACGAATGCGGCCTTGCTTCCGAATGCGGACTTGATGCTGTCGTGGGTCTGGTCCCAGTTGGCTTTCTCGTGGTCGAGCTGGTTGACTGCGAGAAGGAGCGGAACATTGTATTTCGCTGCCTGGCGGGCGAAGATTTCGGTGCCCACCTCAACGCCCTGCGTGCCGTTCACGAGGAGGATTCCGGTCTCGCAGACCTTGAATGCCTCTACTGCGCCGCCGATGAAATCGTCGGAGCCGGGAGCGTCGATGATGTTGAACTTGGTGTTCTTGAACTCTGCATAGAGAGCGGAAGCGAAAACGGACTTCTGGTTGGTCTGCTCGAACTCGGTGTTGTCGGAGACGGTGTTCTTGTCTTCCACGGTGCCACGGCGGTCGATGACCTTGCCTTCGAAGAGCATGGCTTCAGAGAGTGTGGTCTTGCCGGACTTGGAACTGCCCAGGAGAACCACATTGCGGATGTCTTTGGTTGAGTAATCTTTCATTGTGTATCTAGTTATTAAAATTTTCGCGCGTATGCGGGATAGCCTGCAAATTTAATAACTTTTGAAAGGATTGCAAAATTTCCGGGCCATTCATTCCGATTTCTTTTATAAGTATTTCGTCCAGGTCGGAGGGAGA
>JAEENZ010000178.1 GCA_016283985.1 Bacteroidales bacterium
ATCAGCTGATCGGAGGCCTGCGCTCTGGCATGGGCTATTGCGGGGCGCACACCATCGAGGAACTTTGGAACGCCCGATTCGTACGAATCACCTCCAACGGTGTAATCGAGAACCATCCCCACGACCTGATCATCGCTAAACCTGCACCCAACTATAATAAATAATATGCAGCAGAATGATGTACGCCCGGATAGCATGGAACGCATTACCCGGGATAGTCTTGCGAAACAATTCATCGATACCCAGATCGCGGCTTTACAGAGTCAGATTGGGAACAGCAAAGTACTCCTCGCCCTATCGGGAGGAGTGGATTCTTCAGTTGTCGCAGCGCTTCTTATCAAGGCCATTGGCAAGAATCTAGTCTGCGTACATGTCAACCACGGGCTGCTCCGCAAGGGAGAACCCGAACAGGTCGTCAAGGTCTTCCGCGATGAACTTGGCGCCGAACTCATCTATGTAGACGCAGTGGACCGCTTCCTGGACAAACTCGCCGGAGTGACGGATCCCGAACAGAAAAGGCACATCATCGGAAAGGAGTTCATCGACGTCTTCGCTGAGGAAGCCGCCAAGCTCGACGGCATCAAGTTCCTGGCGCAGGGAACCATCTATCCCGACATCCTCGAGAGCAAGGACGGAATCAAGGCCCACCACAACGTGGGAGGCCTGCCCCCGGAACTCGATTTCGAACTCGTAGAACCCGTGAAACTTCTTTACAAGGATGAAGTCAGGGTCGTAGGCAAAGCCCTCGGACTTCCCGACAGCATGGTCTACCGCCAGCCCTTCCCCGGTCCCGGACTGGGAGTCAGGTGCACCGGAGCCATCACCCGGGAGCGTCTGGAGGCCGTCCGCGAATCCGATGCGATTCTTCGCGAGGAATTCGCGAAGAACGGCCTGGAAGACAAGGTCTGGCAGTTCTTTACGGTCGTCCCGGACTACAAGTCCACCGGAATCAAGGAAGGCAAACGCTCTTACGAGTGGCCGGCGGTCATCCGTGCCGTCAACACCCGCGACGCAGTGACCGCCACGGTCCCGGAACTTCCGTTCGCACTGCTTCAGCACATCACTTCCAGGATCATCACGGAAGTCAAGGGAGTCAACCGCGTCCTCTTCGACCTGACTCCGAAGCCCACGGCGACCATTGAATGGGAATAATAACTGAAAAGCATTATAGACATGACAAAAACTCAAACTGAAGGCATCTACGATGCACGCACCCTTGGCAAAGGTAAAATGCTCACCCTCGGACTCCAGCACATGTTCGCAATGTTCGGAGCCACGGTACTCGTTCCTGTAATCACAGGACTCTCGATGTCCGCGACCCTGCTGTTCGCAGGTCTCGGAACCCTGATCTTCCACCTTTGCACCAAGCTCCGCGTGCCTGCATTCCTCGGTTCGTCCTTCGCGTTTCTCGGAGGTTACGCAACCGTGGTGCAGATGGGAATGGCCGGCGGCCTCACCCAGGCCCAGGCACTCCCCTACGCCTGCATCGGCGTGTTCTGCGCAGGTCTCATCTACTTCATACTGGCCGGGCTCTTCGCAGCCTTCGGTCCCCAGAAGGTGATGCGTTACTTCCCGCCCATCGTAACGGGCCCCATCATCATCGCCATCGGCCTCATTCTCGCCGGCAGCGCCATCAACAACTGCAACCAGAACTGGTGGATCGCCCTGCTTGCCATCGTGATCATCATCGTCTGCAACATCTGGGGCAAGAAGATGATCAAGATCATCCCCATCCTGCTCGGCGTGCTGGGTTCATACATCGTGGCCGCATGCTTCGGACTGTGCGACTTCAGCGCGGTGAAGGAAGCAGCCTGGGTAGGACTTCCCGTCAAGTGGGAGAACACCGCGGTCTCGGTTTTCGCCAATCCCAACTGGAAGCTCATCGTGGCCGCGATCATCGCCATCATCCCCATCTCGCTCGCTACAATGATGGAGCATATCGGTGACATGTGCGCGATCTCTTCCACCACCGGCATCAACTACCTCGAGAATCCCGGCCTGCACCGCACCCTCATCGGTGACGGTCTCGCCACCGCCCTCGCATCCGTGTTCGGCGCTCCCGCAAACACCACCTACGGAGAAAACACCGGCGTGCTCAACCTCACCAAGGTATATGATCCCCGCGTGATACGCATCGCAGCCGTGTTCGCAATCATCCTCTCCTTCTGCCCGAAGTTCTCAGCCCTCATCGGCGCCATGCCCGCAGCAACCATCGGAGGCGTCTCCCTGGTGCTCTACGGTATGATCTCGGCAGTCGGCGTGCGCAATGTGGTCGAGAACCAGGTGGACTTCAAGTCTTCCCGCAACGTTCTCATCATGGCCCTCATCCTCGTGCTTTCCATCGGCATCTCCTACAGCCAGGCAGGCTGCCTCGACCTCGGCTTCACCAAGCTCTCCGGTCTTGCAGTCGGCGCCCTGGTCGGCATCATCCTCAATGCAGTGCTGCCCGGAAAGGACTATGAGTTCGGAAAGAATGCCCTCGGCGACCAGTCCGTGGACTTCGAGGTTAACAGAATGGAAGACTAGAAATGACTGACGCACAGCTTACAGCATCCATCCGCGTCGTGCCGGATTTCCCGGTGAAGGGAATCCAGTTCTTCGATGTGACGACCCTCTTCAAGGACACCGCCGCATATGAGGAAGTGCTGGACAGGATCTGCGCCATCTATAAAGATAAAGGCATCACCAAGGTCGCCGGCATAGAATCCCGAGGATTCATTGCCGGGGCCGCGGTGGCCGCGCGTCTGGGTGCAGGTTTCGTGCCCATACGCAAACCCGGCAAGCTCCCTGCAGACACTGTGAGCGAGTCTTATGCCAAGGAATACGGCACGGATACTATTGAGATTCATGCGGATGCCATTACACCAGATGACGTCGTTCTCATCCACGACGACATCCTCGCCACCGGCGGCACCGCCCTGGCAGCCATCCGCCTCGTGAAACAGTTCAGTCCAAAGGCCGTTTTTGCCAACTTCATCATCGACATTACCGATGTGCCACGCACCGCCCCCTTCCCCAAGGACGTGGAGGTGAGTGCGATACTCAGGCTTTCTGAGAAATAACTAAAACCTTATTTATTATATTCTGTTCATAAATTACACTTTATGTCCAAAAAAATTTTCTTTGCAGTTGCTTTTGCAGCTCTTGCCTTCGCTCAAGGAGTAAAGGCCCAGAACCTTCAGGTTTTCTACGATCTCGGTGCAGACCGTAAGTATGTCACAACTACTTTCGAGATGTTCAAGCCGGACAAGTTCGGTGACACATTCTTCTTCATCGACCACTACTACAACAGCACCGACAAGAGTCTTAAGCTTCTTCAGAACAGCGGTCCCGCAAACGGAAGCTACTTCGAAATCGAAAGGGGTATCAACTTCTGGCAGGATACCGAATTGAAGGACCTGAGCGCCCACATCGAGTACGACGGTCTCATCACCGGCACCGGTTTCAACATGGGAACTTATTGCTTTGGTGCAAAGTATT